>JAJZBW010000052.1 GCA_021798745.1 Actinomycetes bacterium | reverse complement strand
CAACGACAGAATCGCAGAAGGCGTTGGTCCGTCACGCCCTGGCGACGGTCTCCGCCCGACTTTGCAGTGAACTCAAGGCCTTTTCGCCAGATGCCGACCGCTCAAAGGGCGGGCGCGTGGATCCAGGCTCAGTACGAGCGGTCCCCCGCACCTCCCCGCACGATCTGGACGCCCGTCGAGGTGCCGAGCAGGTCGGCGCCCGCGACGATAAGAGCCGTGGCCTGCTCGGCCGAGCTGATCCCACCCGACGCCTTCACTCCGACCCCGGGAGGGACCTGGGACCTGAGCCACGCGATGTCCTCCGGCGTCGCGACTCCGACCGCCCCCGAGGACGCGTTCTTCACGAACCTCGCGCCGGCCGCGACGGAAGCCTCGACTGCGGTCCTCCTCTCGTCCGGCCCGAGGAGGGGAAGCTCGAGCATGACCTTCACGGGCACGCCCTCTGCCGCGGCGACCACCCGGGCGAGGTCGTCGGAGAAGCGGGCGAGCTCGCCCGACCGGAGCCATCCGACCTGGACGCCGATGTCCACCTCGTCTGCTCCCGCGTCGACGACGGCGCGCATCTCCGCGATCCTGCCGTCGGTCGTCATGCACCCGTACGGGAAGTCCACCGCGGTGGCCACCTTCACGGCAGATCCCGACAGGAGCTCCCGCACCTCGCGCACCCAGCAGGCGCCGACCATCGCGGCGTCGAACCCGAGATCCGTGCACTCCCCCACGTGGCGCTCGATCTGGGCACGGCTCACTCCCGGCCCGATGAGCGTGTGCTGGATGTGGCGGGCAAGCTCGATCGACAACTCACGCCTCCCCGGGTCCGGTGCACAGCAGGCCCTTGACCCGCTCGAAGAACGCTCCTTCGTCTATCTCCTCGACCACGTCCGCGTTGGGCTCGCGTCCGAACACCCCCCAGTCGAAGGTCGAGTACCCGCGTGACGGCCCGTCCGCCGTGTCGACGTCGAGGAAGTACCGGCTCGTGCGGACGACGATCGACGGCTCGAGCAGCGCGAGCGCGGTGAGAAGGTCGGGATGCGTGGACCCCTCGATGCCGACGCTCCGGTCGAACTCGAGCGTCGGGGTGTTCACGATCCCGAAGAAGCGCGACAGCGGAGTGTCGAGGGCGGCGATCTCCTCGAGCTGCTCCGCTCCGAAAACAGCCTGGCGAAGGGTCAGAACCCAGTCGACGACCGTGACCGAGAACCCCGCCCGCAGCGCCGCCCGGGCCGCCTCCGGGTCCACGTAGAAGTTGTACTCGGCTGAAGGGGTGATGTTGCCCCGCCCGTTGTTGGATCCCCCCATCACGTAGAGCGACCGGATCTTCTCGGGAAGACGGCGGTCGATCGCGAGCGCGGTCGCGACGTTCGTGAGCGGGCCGATGCAGACAAGGTCGAGCTCGCCCCGGTGCTCCTCGGCGAGGCGCACGAGCGCGAGGGCCGCGTGCTCGCTCTCCGGGCGCTGCGCGGGCGCCGGCCACTCGTGGTGCCCCTTGCCGTCCCCGTGGACGTTCTCGGCGGAGGTCCAACCCCGCACGAGCGACTCCGTGCACCCGGGATGCACCGGCACCTCCCCGCTCCGGCCGCACTGCTCGATCGTGATGAGGGCGTTCTCGAGCTGCTGGTCGAAGCCGACGTTGCCCGCCACGACCGTCACGGCCTTCAGGTCCGCGGCCGGGTGCAGCAGGCAGGCGAGCAGGGCGAAGCAGTCGTCGGCCGCAGTGTCCGTGTCGAGGACGATCGCGCGACGGCTCTCGGACGATGATGCTGCGTGACTCACTCGCCACTCCTTCGGTCTCGGTTCCAGTCGTCCCGGTCCATCTCTTCCCGGCGGGCGAGCGAGGGGACGACCCCGGCCACCGTGACCGCGTGGGCCGCGGCGCGCGCCGCGAACCGGCACCCCTCGACGACGTCCGCCCCCTCGGCCAGTGCGACCGCGAGGGCCGCCGAGAACGCATCACCTGCGCCGGTCGTGTCGACGACCTCGGGCACCGCCACCGCGGGGACGCTCGTCCGCCGTCCCGCCTCGACGACGAACGCGCCGCGGGATCCCGCGGTGAGCACCACGGACGCCGCGCTCCGGTCGGCAAGGGCGAGCGCGAGGTCCGGCGCGTCGAGTGACCCTCCTCCCCCGAGGAGGGCACGCGCCTCACCGACGTTAGGCGTGAGGACGTCCGCTCGGGCGAGGAGGGACGCGAGCTCCGGAGCGGACGGGTCCGGGGCCGGCGCGGGGTCGAGGATCGAACGAACGCCGTGCCTCGCCGCGAGCTCGAGTGCCCGGGCAGCGGTGTCCAGCGGGATCTCGAGCTGGACGAGCAGGACGTCGGCCCCGAGCACGTCGTCCTCGACGACGTGCTCGGGCCTCAGTCCCGCGAGCGCTCCCGGTGCCACGACGATGCGGTTCTCCCCGTCCGGCTCGACGAGGATGACGCCCGTCATCGTCGGTGTGCCGGCGACGGTCACGACGCTCGCGTCGACCCCCTCCTCCTCCCACAGGCGGTTCGCCTGCTCGGCGAGCGCGTCGTCCCCGAGCGCGGTCCGCAGGCGCGACCTCGCGCCGAGACGCGCCGCTGCGATCGCCTGGTTCGACCCCTTGCCGCCGTGGTCGACCCGGTGGTAGAGGGAGAGGACCGTCTCCCCACGGCCGGGCATGCGTGCGAGCCCGTAGGTCAGGCCCGCTCCGTAGCTCCCGACGACGCTCACGCGCGGGGGGGTCGCACCCTCGAGGAGGCCGCGCCGCATCTCAGCTCCTCACGTACGGAACGCCGTCGGCCTGCGGGGCGCGTACCCGCCCGACGAATCCGGACACGGCCACGATCGTGACGAGGTAGGGGACTGCGAGGAGCAGGTCGTAGGGAACCGACACCCCCAGGCTCTGGAGGATGCTCTGGAGCGCCTCGAAGGCACCGAAGAGCACGGCTGCGACGAGCACGCCGCGAGGGCGCCAGTTCCCGAATATCACGGCTGCGAGCGCGATGTACCCGACACCAGCCGTCATGTCCGAGGAGAACGAGCTCACCTGGGTGAGGATGAAGGCGCCTCCGAGGCCGCACGCGACCCCGCTCGCGGCGACCGAGAGGTAGCGGATCTTGTAGACACCGAGCCCCGCGGAGTCTGCCGCCTCGGGGCGCTCCCCGACGGCGAGCACGTGCAGTCCCGCACGCGTCCGGAACAGCCAGAACGACACCGCGGGGACGGCGAGGAGCGCGAGGTAGGTGAGGAGCGACTGGTCGAACAGCGACGGGCCGACGACGGGGATCTTGTCGAGGAGCGGGATCCCGACGGGCCCCATCCCCGGGACCGGCGCGGTCCCGGACACTCCGTAGATCGCCTGGTACAAGAAGTCCGTGAGCCCCGACGCGATCAGGTTCACCGCCATCCCGGCGATCACCTGGTCGGCGTTCGCGTGGATCGCCAGCCACGCGAGCACGAGCGCGCCGGACGTAGCGGCGGCGACCGCGAGGACTATCCCGCCGATCACCGTCCCCGTCGCGGCCGCCCCGGCGAAGTACCCGAACGCTCCGACGAGCATGGTCCCCTCGAGGGCGATGTTGAGCACCCCGGACCGCTCGGACAGGACCCCGCCGAGCCCCCCGAACACGATGGGCGTGGACAGCTCGAGCGTCGTCGCGATCCCGCTCGTGACGACTGCCTCCGCGCTCATCGCGCACCTGCCGCACGCGCCTCGCCGCGACGCCTGCGTGCGAGCCCACGTGCGATCGCGGGCATGCCTACGACGGAGCCGATCATGATTCCCTCGAGGAAGACCACGAAGGGGCCCGACACGCCGACCGCCGACTGCATGGTCGTCGACCCCGCCGTCAAGGCCCCGAGGAACACGCTCGCGAGGAGGATCCCTGCGGGGCCGTTGTTGCCGAGAAGCGCCACGACGATCGCGGTGTACCCGACCTGCAGGGACATGTTCTGCGGAACCGACCCGAGCACGCCCGAGACCTCCAGCATCCCGGCGAGCCCGGCGAGCGCGCCGCTCAGCGCGAGGACCGACACCCCGACCCGCCGGACGGAGAACCCGGCCGCCGCCGCGGTCCCCGGGTTCAGGCCGACCATCCGCAGGCGCATCCCGTAGGTCGTGCGGAACAAGAGGAGCCATACGAGCGGGACGAGCGCGATCCCAACGAGAATCGCAGCTGTGAGCTGGGTGTTCCCGACGAGGGTCGGGAGCAGCGCGGAGCCGGCGAGCTGTGGCGTCTGGTTGATCGCGCCCGATGCCTTCGCGGGCCCGGTCACCGCGTAGTCGATGAGGTCGGCTGCCACGTACGTGAGCATCAACGTCGTGATCACCTCGTTCGCGCCCGTGTAGGCCTTGAGCAGCCCGGGGACTGCCGCCCAGAGGCCACCCGCCACGAGCGACGCCGCGGCCATCGCGAGGAGCTCGACCCCCGTCCCGAGGTGCACGTATCCCCCGACGATCCCCGCCGCGAGCGCACCGACACCGAGCTGGCCACCGGCGCCGATGTTGAACACCCCGGCCCGGAAGGAGATGCCGACCGCGAGGGACGCGACGAGAAGCGGGGCGGTCTGGACCGCTGTGCTGGCCAGGCTCTGCGCGCTCCCGAACGAGCCCGAGAACAGCGCGGAGTACGCGGCCCACGGGCTGATCCCGTTCGCGACGAGCGCGACTGCCCCGAGGGCGAACGCGACGACCGCGGCGATCGCGCTCAGCACGACGCGGGACCCGTTCCTCTCGACGAGCGCCGCACGCACGAGCGCCGAGAGGGATCGCGCCGGTTCGGGAGCCGCCGCCACGGACGCCTGCGGCGAGGCGACGGCCTCGCCCGGGGGATCACCCCCGGGGACCGAGATTCCCCCACCGAGGCTCACGCCGCCACTCCCGCCATCAGGCGCCCGATGCGCTCCCGCTCGGAGGGAGCGGCCGTGCCGCTCACACGGCCCTCGTACATCACGTAGACCCTGTCGGACAGCTGGCAGATCTCGTCGAGGTCCGCGGAGATGAGCACGACGGCGCGCCCGCGCTCGCGATGCTCGAGAAGAGCGCGGTGCACCCCCGCCGTCGCACCCACGTCGAGGCCGCGTGTCGGCTGCGCCGCGACGACGACGGACGGGTCCGCTGCCAGCTCGCGCGCGATGACCACCTTCTGCTGGTTCCCGCCCGACAGCTCCCCGACGGACTGGTCGATGCTCCCGCATCGGATGCCGTACTCCTCGACGAGCTGCTCGGCGCGCCGGCGCGCCGCTCGCACGCGGAGCGCTCCTCCGCGGGCGAACCCGAGCCGGTGGAGGTCGAACATCACGAGGTTCTCCCACACGCTCGCCGGCGCGACGATCCCGTCCCGGTGCCGCTCGCTCGGGATCCGGACGAGCCCGAGCCGGCGCATCGTCGTCGGGGAGGTGCGCTCGGGTGCCTCGCCGACGAGGGACAGGGTCCCGCCCGACAGCTGTCGGATGCCCGCGAGGACCTCTTCCAGGGCAACCTGCCCGTTGCCGTCGACCCCCGCGACGCCGACGATCTCGCCACGGCCGACGACCATGCTCACGCTGTCGAGGCCGGGCGCTCCGTGCGAGCAGGCGCCGGCGAGCTCGAGTGCGACGCTCTCGCTCGCGGCCGTGCCCGACCGCGTCGGGACCTCGACCGGGCGGCCGACCATGAGCGCGGCGAGCTCTCCGAGGGGCGTCGTCGGCGGGCGCTCCGCGACGAGCTCGCCGTTGCGGAGGATCACGACGCGGTCGGCGACCTGGCTGATCTCGTGGAGCTTGTGGCTTATGAACACGATCGCCTTGCCCGCCGAAGCCATCTCGCGGACCACTCGGAACAGCCCGTCCGTCTCCGTCGGCGTCAGAACCGCGGTCGGCTCGTCGAGGATGAGCACCTCGGCCCCGCGGTACAGGGCCCGGAGTATCTCGACGCGCTGCTGCTCTCCGACCGCCAGCTCCTCGACGAGGCGGCCGGCGTCGACGCGCAGCCCCACCTGCTCGGAGAAGCTCTCGACGGAGCGCCTGAGCGTGGACCGGTCGAGCAGGCGTGAGCCCCCCTCGAACCCGAGCACGACGTTCTCGGCGACCGACAGGCGGGGGATGAGCATGAAGTGCTGGTGCACCATCCCGATCCCGTGGGAGATCGCGTCGCGGGGGCTCCCGAGGGCGAGCCGGCTCCCGTCCTTGACGACGGAGCCGCGGTCCGGCCGGGTGACCCCTGCGGCGATACGCATGAGCGTCGTCTTGCCCGCCCCGTTCTCCCCGAGGACCGCGAGCACCTCTCCGGCGCGGATCGTGAGCGTCACGTCCGCGCACGCGCGGACGCCCGGCGGGAACCGCTTGTCGATGCCGACGAGCTGCAGCTCTCGCACCTGCCAACACCTCCTTCGCGTCGTCGCGGAGCACAGGACCGGAACAGGCGCCCGGACGAGGCCGCGGTCGCGTCGCGCGTCCTCCCGGTCGTCGGGCCTCACGACCCCTGCCGAGCACGGGTGCAGGGGGAGGGCGCCGACCCGCGGCGCCCTCCCCCTGTCACGACCTAGTGGCCGTTCGGGTACTTCGGAGTCGTCGGGACGACGATGCTCCCCGACGCGATCGCCTTGGTGGCGGCGGCGACCTTCTGGCGCACCTGCGCAGGGACGTCCTTCGCGAGGCCGTGGAACGAGGCGAGCCCCACTCCGTGGTTCGCGAGGTCGTACACGGTCGTGCCGGACTTCCACGTGTTGTGCGCGAACTCCGCGATGTTGTCCTCCGCGACCTTCCCGAGCTCTTTCACCGCGCTCGTGATGACCGTGCTCGGAGCGAGGTAGTTCTGGTCCGCGTCGACGCCGATCGCGAACACGTGCGCGGCCTGGGCTGCGTCGATCCCGCCGATCCCTGACCCGCCTGCCGCCGTGTACACGACGTCGGCACCCTGGGCGATCTCGGCCTGCGCCGCCGCCTTGCCCGCCTGCTCGTTCGTGAACGATCCCGTCCACTCCACCTTCACGTGCGTCTTGGGGTTCTCCGCGAGGGCGCCTGCCTCGTACCCGGCGAGGAACTCCTGGAGGACGGACTCGTCGACGCCGCCGACGAAGCCGACAGTGTGCGTCTTGCTCACGCCTGCAGCGACGATGCCCGCGAGGTACGAGCTCTGCTGAGCGTCGAACACGTCAGCCTGCACGTTCTTGAGCGGCGGCGAGTACGAGTAGTCGAGGATCACGAAGTGCGTCTTCGGGAAGCGCGCCGCGACCGTCTTCAGGGCGTCGCCCATCGCGAATCCCGAGCAGATCACGAGCCCACTCTGCTGGGCCGCCGTCGTGATGTTCTGCACGTACTGCGACGGGTCCTGGGTCTGGATCACGTGCCATGCCATGTGCTCCTTCGCCGCTCCCGCCTTCACGCCGAGATAGGTGAACTCGTTGTACCCGTGATCGTTCAACCCGCCCACGTCGGACACGAAGGTGACCGACTTCGACGGGGCACGCGGCGCGACACGGGCCGACGAGCTCGCCGCGGTCGCCCCAGACGCGGGAACCGATGCGACGAGCGTCACGACCCCGCTCGCCACGAGTGCCCCCGCGGCGAGACGCGGTGTCCGCCTCGCACGACCCGATGACGTCGAAGACAGCATGAACCTCCCCTTTCCCCTCACAATGTCTGGATCATTCCGGCGCCCGGGGCGCCCGTGCGACCGGCTCCGTCAGCGCCGCAGCGCCGTGCTGAGCCGGAGCCTGTCGCCTCTCGCCCACGTGTCCGAGTGCTCGATCGGGCGCGCGTCGCCTGCGTAGGAGAGCTGCTCGATGTGGAGCAGGGGCTGTGACGCGGGTGCCGAGAGCTCGGCCGCGATGGCCGCGTCCGAGATCGCCGCGAACGTCCTCCGTCCCCACGTGATGCTCACCCCGCGCTCGTCAAGCGAGCCGAACAGGCTCTTCGAGCGGAAGTCGACGTCCGCGAGCTCCGGGCAGGCGGCGAGCGAGACCCTGTTCTCGACCACCACGTGGGGCTCTCCGTCGACCACGAACCTGCGGCGGATCCGGAGCACCTTGCTCGCCCGCCCGAGGCGGAGGAGCCGCCGGACGGCCGGGTCCGGGGACGCGACCTCCTTCGCGAGCACCTCGACGCGGTAGGGGCGCTTCAGCTCCATGAACACCTCGGTGACGGTCACGAGCCTCGCGAGGGACAGCTCCTCGCCGCCGCTCGCGACGAAGGTGCCGCGCCCGTGCAGCCGGGTGAGCAGGCCCTCGTCGACCAGGCGCTGGACGGCGGAGCGAAGGGTGCCGCGGCTCACCTCCAGCTCCACGGCGAGCTCGGGCTCTGCGACGAGGCGTGCCCCGGGAGGGAGCTCCCCGCTCAGGACTCGCTCGCGGAGGACCTCGGCGACCTGCACGGACAGCAGCCGTGGGCGCTCCCGGCTCACCAGGTGCTGAGTAGTCATCTAGTGATGTCCATGGATGACATTGGTCATGCTTTCTACCAGCGGCGCGCGCCCGCGTCAACCATGTCCCGCGTGCTCTCCGGGCAGTCGGGAGCAAGGCCACGCACCTACCCGCGATCCCGCGCCGCCGGCGTGTCCTGCCGTCAACGCCGGCGCGCGATCACGCGCGGGCGCCTCGCTCATGCGTCGGGGACGCGGGAGGCCGCGTCGACCCCGGGCCCGCGACGGGCCCGGAGGCCGATCGCCCCTCGAAGCTCAGAACGACAGGGGATGCTTCGCCATGAGGGTCACGATGTCGTACACGACGGTCGCCGCGGCGAGCGCGGTGACCTCGGCGTGATCGTAGGCCGGGGCGACCTCGACGACGTCTCCCCCGACGATCGCGACGCCCTCGAGCCCACGCAGCAGCCGGAGGAGCTCCCGGCTCGAGAGGCCTCCGACCTCGGGGGTCCCGGTCCCCGGCGCGAACGCGGGGTCGAGCACGTCGATGTCGACCGACACGTACACGGGGGCGTCCCCGACCCGGCGACGCACGAGGTCGACGACCTCCTCGAGCCCCATCCGGTCGACGTCGCCTGCACGGACGATGCGGAAGCCGAAGCGCGCGTCGTCTCCCAGGTCCTGCTCGTCGTAGACGGGGCCCCGGATCCCGACGTGCACGGAACGGTCCTCGAGGAAGAGCCCTTCCTCGAAGGCCCTCCGGAAGACCGTCCCGTGGGTGACCGGCGACCCGAAGTACGTGTCCCACGTGTCGAGGTGCGCGTCGAAGTGCACGAGGGCGACCGGACCGTGCAGCGCGTGGACGGCACGAAGGAGCGGGAGCGCGATGGTGTGGTCGCCGCCGATCGTCACGAGGCGAGAGCGGTTCGCGAGAACCTCCCTCGCGTGACCTTCGATCTGACCGATCGCCACCGAGATGTCGAACGGGTTGACCGGGACGTCGCCCGCGTCCACGACCTGCACCTCCCGAAGTGGCGAGATGCGGAGGTCGGGATGGTAGGTGGGCCGGATATTGCGGGACGCGGTCCGTACCGCAATCGGCCCGAAGCGCGCACCCGGCCGGTACGAGGTCCCGTTGTCGAACGGCGCCCCGAGCACGGCTATGTCGTAGCGGCTGCACTCGTCGATCGTCGGCATCCGGACGAAGGTCGCGGCTCCGGCGAACCGCGGCACGGTGGTCCCGGACACCGGACCGAGGACTCCCCCGACGCCCGGGTCGCGCGCCACGACCTCCCCTGCGGTCTCCTCGTTCACCTCGACGCTCCCTCGCCGTCTCCCGCGACCGGTCGTTCCCCGGGTCCGCTCGCGGGAGGCAGAATCGGCTCGGGGAAGTGGCGCGGCAGGGGAGCGAGCGAGCGTGTGTGGGCGGCGATCTCCCCGAGGGTGGCGACCCACAGCCCCTCGAGGGACTCCATCTTCTCGACGAGCCGCTCGAGCGCCTGGACCCTCGAGGGGCGACCCGTGAGGAACGGGTGGTTCGTGAGCACGAAGCAGCATCTTTCGAGGTAGAAGGAGTCGAGCTCGCGGCTCCACATCGCGAGCACCTTGTCGGGGCTCTCGATGAGCCCGCTCCCGGTCACGCCCGGGACGAACGCGTACTGCTCCCAGTCGTCGAGAGCCCAGTGCACCGGGATCTCGACGATGTCGCGCGCGTCGGGCTGGCCGCTCTCCGCGAGCCGGTACGGGAGGTCGCAGTCCATCATCGAGCTGTCGTACTCGAACCCGCGGTCGAGAAGGAGCGAAGGCGTGTGGTAGTTGAGCTCCCACATCGGCGCCCGGTAGCCGAGGGGCCGGACGCCCACGACCGAGTCGAGGGCCTCGAGCCCCCGGTCGATCATGCGCGCCTCGGTGTCCCGGTCCATCCCGATCGTCGACTCGTGGAGGTAGCTGTGGTGCGCGATCTCGTGACCCGCATCGGCGATGCCCTGGACGACCGACGGGTACCGCTCCGCGGTGTACCCGGGGACGAAGAACGTCGCACGGATCGCGTGGCGCTCGAGCAGCGACAGGATCCTCGGCACGCCGGTCAGCGGGCCGTAGGACTGGTGGGACATCACCGTCATCCGCGTGCGCGAGGACGGGTCCGCGGAGAGCACGGCGGACTCCGCGTCGACGTCGAAGGTCAGCGCGGCCGCGGCGACCTTCCCGTCCGGCCATCCCACCGGCGCCGCTGCGGACGTGGCGTCGGCCGTCATCGCTCGCGATCCCCCTCGCTGCGCACGGAGGGACCGGCCCGCCACGTTGCCCCCGCGGCGTCACGGTCCCGGACGAAGTCGACGTCCTCGACGTCCCGGCCGGGCCAACGGAGCCGCGCGGCGGCAGGGTCGCGCTCGGCGACGATCCTCCCCCGGGAGACGACCACCGACGGGCGCACGAGCCGCCGGACGACGTCGAAGGCGTCCTGCGCTGCGAGAAGCAGGAAGTTCGCCGGGCTGCCGGCGCGCACCCCGTAGGACCCCGTGATCCCGAGAGCTCGTGCCGCACGATCGGTGACCATCTGGAAGCACTGGGCGACCTCGGCCGGCGACATCATCTGGGTCGCGTGGGCTCCCACGTGCGCGACGAGAACGGGGTCCGCCGTCCCGAGCGGGTTCCACGGGTCCATGACGTCGTCGTGCCCGAAGGCCACGTTCACCCCGGCATCGAGGAGCTCCTTCACCTGGGTGAGCCCGCGTCGCTTCGGGTACCCGTCGAACCGCCCCTGGAGATGGAGGTTCACGAGCGGGTTGCACACGACGTTCACGCCGGAGCGTGACAGCGTCCGACGGAGCTTGTAGCTGTACGCCGGGTTGTAGGAACCCATGGCCGTCGTGTGGCTCGCGGTCACCCGGTCGCGGAGCCCGGTGCGCATCGCGTGGGTCGCGAGCACCTCGACGAACCGCGACTGCTCGTCGTCGATCTCGTCGCAGTGCACGTCGACGAGGAGGTCGTGGCGCCGCGCGACGTCCACGGCGATCTCGAGCGAGCGCACTCCGTCCTCGCGGGTGTCCTCGTAGTGGGGGATGGCCCCCACGACGTCGACGCCCCGGCGGGCGGCCTCCTCGAGGAGCTCCGCGCCGCGCGGGAACGAGCAGATGCCCTCCTGGGGGAAGGCGACGAGCTGGAGGTCGAGCACGTCCCGCACGCGCTCGCGAAGCTCCACGAGGGCACCGAGCGCCACGAGCCCCGGGTCCGTGACGTCCACGTGGCTCCGGACGTGGAGGACCCCGTTCGCCACGTACCAGCGGAGGACCTCGCCGGCCCTCGCGACGACGTCCTCGTGGTCGAGCATGGGCTTTCGCTCGGCCCAGCATGCGATTCCCTCCCACAGCGTCCCGCTATCGTTCCAGCGAGGCTCGCCCGCGGTGAGGACGGTGTCGAGGTGCACGTGCGGCTCGACGAACGGCGGGGACAGGAGGCAGCCGCGGGCATCGACGACCTCGGCCGCGTCGGGTGGCTCGCCCGAGCTCGGCACGACGGCGACGATGGTCTCGCCTCGCACGTGCACGTCCACGGTCTCCGCCCCGCTCCCGCCGTCGGCCGCGCCCGCGACGCGGGCGGACCGCACGAGCAGGTCCAGCATCCTTCTCCTCTCCTCCTCCCGCCCGGCGTCAGGCCTCGGAGGGGGCGGTCACGGGAGCGGGCTCGGGCACGAGGAGCGTCCCGCCGAGGACCCCGGCCGAGGGCGCCCCGGCGGCGACGTCGCGACTCGAGCGTGTCTCGGCGGCACGGATCGCGAAGTACACGACACCGCCGACCACGAACCCGACGTAGAAGGCGAGGTCACCCCCGTAGAGCAGCCCCGACGACGCGGGTCCGACGAACAGGGAGGTGTCCATGAACGGCACGGCGGCGCCGAAGCCCGCGAGGAGCCCGACGAGCGCCTCCCACCCCGACGCGAGGCTTCCGAAGTCCATGATGTGCCGAGCGTCGACCTGGCCTCGGCTCCGCCACCAGTGCACCATCTGGATCGCCGCGAACGGTGTGACCCAGTAGGTGATGAACAGCAGGACGTTCTCGAACTTCGTCGTGAGGTTCCCCGTATCGAGCCACATCGTGAGGCCGAACGCGACCGCGGTCACGACGACGGCCACGTAGGGTCGCCTGATCCGGGCCCCTGCGGCCTGCAGCGCGAGCGATCCGGAGTAGTCGTTCATCGCGTTGACCGAGACCGTGCCGATCCAGATCGCCACGAGAGCGAGCCCGCCGAGCACCCCGCCGCCCATGAGCTTCTGGATGCCCGCGGAGGTCCCCGAGGCGACGGCAGACGCGGCCGCCGCACCGAGGATCTCGAGCCAGATCGACGACAGGGATACGCCGAGGAGGCTGAGCAGGAAGATCCCGCCGCGCGACGAGTCGACCTTCATGTACCGGCTGTAGTCCGAGGCGTACGCTCCCCAGGAGATCACGAAGCTCGCGGCGAGGGCGACCATGAGGATGAACCCGCCCGTGAGCGCCCCCCCGTGGGCGCTGGCCGCTGCGTGGAAGTTGCCGACGGACGCCACCTTCACGGTCACCACGACGAACATCGCCCCAAGCACGATCGACATCCACTTCTGGAACATGTGCATCACCTCGTAGCCGAACAGGCCGAGGAGGCCCTGCATCGCGAGGATCACGAGGAGCCCGATCCAGAAGGGCACGTGGATCAGGATGTGCACCGCCTCTGCACCGAAGATCGCGTTGATCGCGTCCCACGCGATCGTCGAGAGCCACTGGAGGATGCCGGGGACGATCACGGACTTCCCGAACGACAGCCGGGCGAGCGGGATCTGCCCCGCGCCCGACTTCGGCCCGAACGTCCCGAGCACCGCGACGAGAAGCCCTCCGACCACGGTCCCGACGACGATCGCGACGACACCGAGCGCGAAGCCCACGCCGACGAAGCTCGCGGTCGCGAGGGTCCCGATGAAAAAGCCCGCCGGGACGAGGTTCGGCGTGAACCACACGGTGAACACGCGGTGGAGGCGCCCGTAGCGCTCGTCCTCCGGGATCGGCGCCATGCCGTGCATCTCGAGCGTCGCGTGGCCCTCGTACTTCGGCCGGTTGCCCTCGTAGATCTCGGTCGCCATCGCGGCCGCCTCCTGTCCTGGCACGCCGCGAGCGGCGAGTGCCTCACGCCACGCCCCGGATCCCGGGCCCCCCGGGCCCGGCACGCCAGCCCCCGCTGCAGGGCGATCGGATGCATCATAAGTACACCTACGTGCATTCCCAATACGACGATCGTCGGAGTGTTTCCGATCCGTTTAGATTTTCGTATGAGAGCTGACGGGAGCGGGGACGATGGCCATCCGGGTCGCTGACCTCGTCGGGCAGGCGTGCCTGCGGATCGAGGTGCTCGCAGGTGCGTCCGGGCTCGGGCGCAAGGTGTCCTGGGCGCACGCCTCGGACCTCCCCGACCCGTGGAACTGGCTCGCGGGTGGCGAGCTCCTCCTGAAGAACGGCCGCAGCCTCGCGAGGTCGAGCGCGGACCAGGTCACGTTCCTCGACGAGCTCGCCCACGCGTCCGTGGCCGGGCTCGTCATCGGCGACGACCCGCACACGCCCGACCTCGCCGCGCGCGCCGTGTCGCGCGCGAACGAGCTCCACCTCCCCGTGCTGAAGGTCCCCTACCGGACGAGCTTCATCGAGATCAGCCGGACCGTGGCGGACGCCTCGACCGAGGAGCAGTCGCGGCACCTCGCCCGGATCGAGCGCATCTACTGCAGCATCCAGCCCGAGTCGACGTCCGATGTCGACTCGAACGGGTCGTTCACCCAGCGTCTCGGCGCTGCGCTCGGCCACCGCGTGTACGTCGTGGACGGCCAGCGTGCGGGCCCCGTCCTCGGCTCACCCTCCCTTCCCTCGGCCCTCGCGAACGCGCTCCGCGCGGCGCTCGCCGAGCAGCAGGACACGTTGCCCGGCGTCCTCCACCTCCCCGCCCAGGGTCGTCGATCCGCCGTCTGCGTCCCCGTCCCGTTCGAGGAGCCCACCCTCCTCGTCGCCACCCGCACGACAGGGGGAGGGTTCGACCTCTCCGTCCTCCACCACGCCGCGAGCGCGGCGGCGACGACCCTGTCCCAGGCGACCCTGCGCGAGGACCTCGCGGCGCAGCCGCAGGCGGCGGTCCTCGCGGACCTGCTCCCCCTCGAGGAGCGGACTCCCGGGCAGGGAGCGACCGAGAGGGAGCTCGACCTCGACCTTTCCCGTTCCGTGCTCGTGGCGACGACCGCGGCGGACCGTGCGGCGACACGGCGTGCCGTGATCGGGCTGCGGCGCCGCGGCGTCCGCCACACCGTGGTCACGGGACGTGACGGTCTCTGGGTGCTCGTCGAGGACGAGCCCGCCGACGAGACACCCGCGTCGCAGACCGACTCCGACGCGGGGACCCTCGACGACCTCGTGCTCCGGCTCGGCCGCGGCGCGGCCCTCGGGGCGAGCGCTCCGGTCAGGGTGGTGTCGCGCCTCGGCGACGCGTCCCGGGAGGCGCGTGTGGCGCTCCGGATCGCAGCGAAGCGCGGAGGAGGCGTCGCGCGCTACGGATCCGCGGGGGTCCTTCCCGCCTTCCACGACCCCGTCGCCTCGCAGGCTCTCGTCGACGACGTGCTCGGACCGCTGCTCGAGTACGACCGCGAGCACGGGACCGAGCTGCTCGCGTCGCTCACCGCCTTCCTCGTGAACCGTCGCTCCTGGAGCCGCACCGCGACCGCGCTCCGCCTCCATCGCCAGACCGTCGTCTACCGCATGCAGCGCGTCGAGAAGCTCACGCGCCGGGACCTCACCGAGACGGGGAACCTCGCCGAGCTCTGGCTCGCGATCACCGCCCACGAGCTCCTCTCCGACGACGACGGGCGGGGACCGCGACGGTCCGTCGCCCGTGCTCGCCCGACCCGGCGTCCGGCC
>JAJZBW010000051.1 GCA_021798745.1 Actinomycetes bacterium | reverse complement strand
TTGAGCCCCTCCCGGGCGAGCGCCCCGGCGACGCTCGTCTCGCTCGTCTCAGGAGCGACCTGTCTCGTCGCGCTGGCCGTCGTCGAGTCACGCGCCGCGAACCCCATCGTCCCGCCGGCGGTCGTCCGGGACCGTCGGCGCCTCGTGGCGCTCGTCGCGATGCTCCTCGTGCCGGTCACCCTCTACGGGGTCTTCTTCCTGACGGCCCAGCACGTCGAGGGCGTCCTCCACTACAGCGCCCTCACGGCCGGGATGTCGTTCCTGCCTCTCAGCGGCGCCATCGTCGTGGCGAGCCGGCTCACGCCGGCGCTGGTCGCGCGCCGGGGTGCTGCGACGTCTCTCCTCGTCGGCATCGCGACCGTGGGTCTCGGTGGCGGCTGGCTGGTCGCGGCGAGCTCGTCCTCGAGCTATCTCGCCGGGCTCCTCGGGCCGTTCGTCCTGCTCGGGGCCGGCGCGGGACTGTCCTTCCCGTCCCTCAGCGCGATCGCCCTCGCCGGGGCGTCCCCGGGGAGCAGCGGTGCGACGGCCGGGCTCCTCCAGACGATGCAGCAGATCGGCACGTCGGCCGGCGTCGCCGCCCTCACGGTGGTCGAGATCGCCGACGGTTACCGGGCTGCGCTCGTCGGAGGCAGCGCGTTCGTCCTCGTCACCTTCGTCCTTGCCGTCGTGGGGCTCACACGCGGCTCCGCCCGGGAGTCGTTCGAGCTCGGGACGGCCCGGCTCGCGGAGGCGGGAGCACGGACGGTCCCGCCGGGCCGGGAGCGCGTGGTCACCGTCGTCGACAGGTGAGGGCGCCGTCGGGAGAGGGTCACTCGCCCGAGCCGACGCCGTAGCCGGCGTAGGCACCTCGTCGGCCTGGTCTCGGCGGTCGGAGCGGCGATCCTGCTCGGGGTCGCGATCCGGACCCAGGTCCACGGTGGCGACGGTGGAGGCCGGTTCGGGTTGTGGGCCGGTGCTGCCCTGTCGGGGCTCGCTGCTGCGGGCGTTGTCCGCGGGCTCACACCTGTCGGGCCGGGGGAGACCGCGGTCGTGCGGCTGTTCGGCCGCTGCCTGGGCACCCTTCGCCGTCCCGGTCAGTGGTGGGTCGTCCCGCCGGCCAAGCTCTCCACGATCTCGACGAGGAGCGCAAGGCCACGGTGGCGAGCAATCTGATGGTCGTGCTCTGCAGCGACCACCCGACACAACCGACGGTCGACGCCGGATCGCTCTACCTCTGACGTCGCGAGGCCGACGCCGCCGTGGCAGAGCGCGAGAGTGTGCTCGTCCGCCTGGACCCGAAGGTGCACGACGCGTTGGCTCGTTGGGCCCGCGACGAGGTGCGCAGCGCGAACGCGCAGGTTGGGCTCCTGCGGCGCGAGTCGCTGCGACGCGCCGGGCGGCTGCCTTCGAACGTCGGCGAGATGCCCCGGCGGGGGCGACCGCCGGGTGAGCAGGCGAAGGGCGCATGAGCGGGTTGCGGCTCTCTCTCCGACGCGCCGCGCGGCCGTCGGTGCCCGGCGCCGCGCATCGCCCCGATCGCCAATAGTGTTGCCGTCTGGAGGAGCGAAGGAGGTCCCATGGGATACCAGGACCGTTCCATCGGGGTGACCGCAGATGCCCTCACCATCAAGGGCTACTACTTTCCCGGCGCGGTGAAGAGCGTCCCCCTGGCAGCCATTCGTTCGGTTCGCCGGGCCGACATGACCGCGTTTCGGGGCAGGGCCCGCATCTGGGGGACCGCCAACCCCGGGTACTGGGCGAACTTCGACCCGGCGCGCCCGCGCAAGACCGTCGCCTTCCTCGTGGACGCCGGGAAGGCCGTCAAGCCGTTCGTGACCCCGGACGATCCCGCGGCCTTCGAGGCGGCACTGCGCGACAGCGGAGTGGACGTGACAGGCAGCGGCACCGCGCCGCTGATCTGAGCTGGCAACGACCGGAGTCGTCCGCGCACGTGCGCGCCTCTGTCGAGGGGCCGGACGGAGCCCCGGAGCTGAGCGCGACGTGAGGCGGCGACCGCTTCGACGGTGGAGGTCGGCGTCGTAGCTGTTCCGGGAGTGCGACGACGACCCGACGGGTCCGATGCGAGCCGAGCGCAGGGCGGCATGACACGACTACGAGGACGGCCATCACGGCACTCAGTCGATGGCGGTGGCCGTCCGCTCCTCCGACCAGCGGGCTATGAACGTGAACTGATTGCCGCGCACGACGCTGTAGCGGAGCTCGAGCGGCTCGCTCCCCGAGAAGGTGAGGCGCTCGATGCCAAAGGCGGGATCCCGAGCCCCGATCTGCAGCAGCTCGCACTCTTCGGGCCCCGGTAGCACCGGATGGATGCGTTCCCAGCCGTTCGTCGTCGCCACCCCGCAGCGCGTGGCCAGCTCATCACAGAGCGAGGCGTGGCGAAAGTCAACCGCGAGCAGGCACGAGGCGCGCGCGGCGGGGAGCCACGAGCGATCGAGCGCCAGAGGCTCGCCGTCGACGAGCCGGAGCCGCTCGAGGTAGACGAGGGTCTCGCCCGGGCAGTCCAGCTTCTCCGCCGCCACGTTGTCCTCGTGCAGCTCGAGCGCCCGCACGATGCTCTCCTGGCCGCCGACACAGTCGACCGAGCGATAGAGGCTCATCGGCTTGCCGATCGGCTGCTCGATCATCGCCCGGTTGACGAAGGAGCCGAGCCCGCGGCGGCGCTCGAGGATGCCGTCGGCCTGCAGGCGCCGCACGGCCTCGCGGATGGTGTAACGACTCACGCCGTAGTGGGCGACAAGCTCGTGATCACCGGGGAAGCGCTCCGCAAACTCGCCGGCGTGGAGCCGGAGCCGCAGATCGGCGAGCACCTGCGCCCAGAGCGGCTGTGCGATCGTCGCCCTCATCGGTACAGTATGCACGTTGACGCGACCCCTTTGGCGACCGAGGGCGCGAGGGAGAGAAGAAGAGGGGTCTCGCGGCACCAGACGCGGCGGATGCGCTTGTGGACGGCGCGGAAGCCCGCAACCGCGGGCCGCGACCGTCCGACGACCGCGCGGCCGTGCCTGGCCGCTCTCGCCCTCAGTGCTGGTGCGCCCCTTCGAACTCGGCGCGCCGTCCCATCGCGGCGAAGGCCTCCGCCTCGGTAAGCGTCGCCGCCCCGCCGAGCGCGGTCGCCCGCAGCGCCAGCTCGGCAGCCTCCTCGAGGGCGATCGATCTCCGCAGCGCCTCCTCGACGCTGTGCCCGAAGACGAGCACGCCGTGGCTCGCGAGCAGGATCGCCGGCACGTCGCCGTGCTCGTCGAGAACCGAGGAGATTGCCTCGACCGACGCTTTGGAGCCGCGTGGCCCATAGGCGGCGACCGGCGTCTCCCGGCTGAAGCCCCAGCGCGCCAAGCTCTCGGCGACGCAGTCGAGCGGGCGGCGGGCGACGGCGAACGTCGTAGCGGAGGGCGAGTGGGTGTGGATCACGCAGCGCACCTCGGGGCGCTTCTGGTAGATGACCGCATGCATGGCGACGACCTCACGCTCGGTCGAGCGCATGCCCCCCTCGAGCACCTCGCCGTCGAACGTGACTCGGCCGAGGTCGCCCTCGCTCAGGGTCTTGAGCGAGCTCCCCGTCATCCAGAAGCTCTCGCGCTCGTTCTCCGTCATCGCCGAGAGGTTCCCGTGGAGGCTCTTGGAGAGCACCCCGGACTCTCTGAGGCGCGCCGCGCAGCTCACGAGCTCGGCGCGCAGTTCCGTCGCGATCCCACCTTGCATCTTTGCTCCTTCTCCGTCCGATCCGATGGTGCTACGGTGCGCCGCCCGTCTCAGGCGGAGGGGCGCGTGATCTCGGTGCTGAGCTCCGGCAGATGTCGCAACGTGGTGTGCACTTTGCAGTGGCTGCTCACCTGCAAGAGACGCTTGGCGTCCTCGTCGCTCACGTTCCCGCGAAGGTGGAGCGTGACCTCGATCTTGCCGACGCGCTCGGGTGCCGCGGCCTCCTCCGAGCGCACGGTCACATCGACGCCCTCGAACCCTTCGACCCCATGGTTGACCGCGTAGGTGCGCAGCGTTCCCGCCGTGCATGCGCCGAGACCGCCGAGCAGAAGCTCGACCGAGCGAAACCCGTCGTCCGCACCTCCGGCACCGGGGAGCACGTCGACATGGACGACCGCCTTGCGGGACCGAATCTCGAATCGGCCCGCGCCGCAGTCGACAACTGCAATCTCCATCATGGTCCCTTCTGCTCAACGATCCTGCTGGCCCGTGCCGGTCCCAGCGTTGGCAGCTGCTCTGGTCCTCAACGTTCGGCCCACGGTGCGAGGACTCGCTTCAGCCATCTCGTGGCGGCCATCAGTGTGATGCCGAGGCCCATGATCACGATGATCGGCACGAACATGCGCGCGGTCCGGAACGTGTCCGACGACTGGAGCACGATGCCTCCCAGCCCGGCAGCGTTCGTATAGAACTCCGAGATGATGAGCCCCGTCAAGGCATGCCCGATCGAGATGTTGATGCCCGCTGCGATGAATGGGACGCAGGAGGGCAGCACGACATGCCGCCAGGTCTGGCCCTCGGTCGCGTGGAACGCCCGCGCCACGTCGCGGAACGCGGGGTCGACGGAGATGGCGCCCTGGTAGGTGTTCAGCAGCAGAGGGAAGAACGCGAAGCTGCCCACGATCGCCATCTTGGCGAGAAAGCCAAAGCCGAGCCACAGCACGTAGAGGGGCACGAGCGCGATGAGCGGGGTGGAGAAGATGGCGCTCACGAAAGGCTGGATCGCCCAGTCGACGACCTTGTAGCGCGCCCAGACGAGGCCGAGGGGCACCGCCGTGATCAGGGCGATGCCGAAGCCGGCGGCAAGCACGCTCAAGCTCTCGACGAGCGCCGCGCCGAGCTCGCCGTCGCTCACCATGTGCCCGAACTCGCTCGCGATGGCGCTGGGCGACACCAGGAGGATCGTGTTGACGTGGCCTGCGTAGATCTGCCAGGCGACGAAGAACATCGCGAGCACGCTGAGGCGCACGCTCCACTTCGCGATCTTCTCCCGGGCCGCCGAGCGCGCCCTCGGCAGGAGCGCGTCGACGGGGACGCCCTCGCTGTTGTCGGGCGCGATCGCAGTCTTCAGCCGCAGCTGGGGTGATGCGCGCATCGGGACGCCCCCCTCTTCTTCTCCTGCGCGCACCCGCGTGCGCGCATTCTTCGCGTTGTGGACCGCTGCTCGCACATCGCTCTCCATCAGCGCGCCGCGACAGCCGGCGCGTCGAGCGCGTCGCGCACGAGCAGCTCGCGGATCGAGTGGCGCAGCTCTGCGAACTGCGGGTGCAGCCGGGTAGTCTCCTCGGTGCGCGGCCGCGGCATCTCGACGGCGAAGCGCTCCAGGATCCGTCCCGGATGGACGCCCATCACCGCGATCTCGTCGCTGAGCACGATCGCCTCGTCGATCGAGTGCGTGACGAACAGCACGGACTTCTTCGTACGCTCCCAGATCGCGAGCAGCTCGTCGTGGAGCTCCTCTCGAGTCTGCGCGTCGACGGAGGCAAACGGCTCGTCCATCAAGAGCACCGACGGGTCCGGCGCCAGCGCGCGGGCGATGCCGACACGCTGCTGCATGCCCCCGGAGAGCTGGTACGGGCGCTTCTTCTCGGTCCCGGTGAGGCCCACCAACGCCAGCGCGTTGGCGACGCTTCGCTCGATCGTCGCCGGGTCCACCTTCGCAAGCTCGAGGCCAAAGGCGACGTTGCGCCAGACGGACTTCCAGGGAAAGAGGTTCGCCTGCTGGAAGACCACCGCCAGGCTCTGCCGCCCGGCGCTCTCGCTGGCACGGCTGCCGGGTGGGCCGGTCAACGAGATCCTTCCGTGGTCGGGAGTCTCGAGGCCGGCGATGATGCGCAGGAGCGTGGTCTTGCCACAGCCGCTCGGACCGACGAGCGACGTGAACGAGCCCTGTCCTAGGTTGAAGGAGACGTTGTCGAGCACCGTCTCGCCGCCGAAGCGCTTGTGGACGCGCTCGCAGGTGACGGCCACGCCAGCGGTCGGAGTCGGCGCTGTCGCCGGCTTCGTCTCGTACGGTGCCTCGGCCGGCCTCACCGCGCGCCCTCCCTCCACGCGTGGCGAGCTGTCGGCGCCGTCCGTGCCTGCACGGCACACGTGCTCGAGGTCCGAAGAAACCCTGTGCATCGTCTCACGCGTCCTTCCCCCCAATCTGGGAGCGGTACTCCTCGGCAGACACGAGCGCGGCCGCGCTGAGATCCGCATCGGCGACGTCGAGCTCACAGAGCCAGCCCTCGCCGTAGGGGTCGCCGTTCACGAGCTCGGGACGCTCCTCGAGCAGCGGGTTGACGCGAGCGACGGTCCCCGACAACGGAGCGCAGAGGTCCGAGGTCGACTTCAGGGACTCCACCTCGCCTACGCTCTCCCCCGCCGCCACGGCGGTGCCGACCGGGGAGATGCGAGCGAACACCAGCTCGCCGAGGGAGGCCTGGGCGAAGTCCGTGATTCCAAGACGGACCCGATCTCCTTCACGGTGCACCCAGAGATGTTCGGCGCTGTAGAGGAGGCCGGGGGGGACCTGGCTCGTCACGAGAGCTTCGGTTCGCCGGCAAGAGGCGCCTCGTCGAGCGGGAGGTCGCTGCGGCGCGACCACTCCCGGAAGGAGCCGGCGTAGACCCGGGCCCGCTCGATCCCGAGCGCCTCGAGGGCGACGAAGACGACCGAGGCGCGGTGGCTCTTCTGGCAGTAGAGCATCACCTCGGTGTCGGCATCCAACCCGACCGCCGCCAGCTTCTCCCGCAGGGCCGCGGGCTCGTGCAGGCGGAAGAGGAGGGAGTCGCCGTCCCGGGGCGTGCCCGCTCCCTGTGGCCATGTCGAGCGACGTTGGATCAGGCTGCGCCACTCGAGATGGCGCGCACCGGGAAGGCGGCCGAGACGGGGATTGCCCTGCATCTGCTTCGTGCCTTCCCACTCCTCGTCGCTCCGGACATCCAGGAGGACGACGTCCGGGCGCCCGAGCACCTCGCGTACGGCGTCCACCCCCACGAGAAAGCCCGACGTGGTGCCGCGCGCCCACGAGCTTGGCTCGCGGCGCTGCGAAGTGACCGACGTGTCGCCTCCGGCATCGAGCCACCCCGCCATGCCGCCGTGCAGCACGTGGGCGCGGTCATGCCCGAGAGCGCGCAGCATGAGCGCGGGGCGAGAGGCCCGGTTCTCGGTCCCCGCGTCGTAGAAGACGACGCTCTCCTCGCGCCGGATGCCGGCGTCATGGAACATCTGCTGCCACTGGCGGAGCAGGGCGTCGAGATCGGCTCCCTCGGTGCGCTCGTTGGCGAACTCGAACGTGTCGAGGTGAAGCGCGCCGGGAACGTGACCCACCTCGTAGTCTTCCGCCAGCCGCGCGTCCACGAGGCACAGCGGCGGCTCGAGCTCGTCCAGCTCCTCTAGCTCCACGAGGGTTCCCACGAACGCGTCCTCCTCTCTAGCCGGCTCTCCGGGCGACGCGGCCGCGTGCACGCGTGAGGAGGGGCGCTCACGGGCAGAGCGTGGTGCCGCACTTCACCGTCCCGATCTGCTTGAGCACGGTGCTCGCATACTGCGGTGCGACAAAGGTCGAGTAGGGGATCAGCCTGTCGATCACGCCGACGCTCTTGAAGACGCGGAGGGTGTAGTTGACCGTCGCCTTGCTCATGGTGCCCGCGTTCTGCACCCAGTCGTGGTTCTTCGTCAAGATGCGGTACGCGCCGCGGACGACCGCCGGCGGCTCCTGGGTGTCCGTGATCGCCAGCGCGATCGTTGCGGACGAGTGACTGTACATCCAGCGCTGCGCTTCGATGAGCGAGGTCAGCACCTCCTGGACGACCTTCTTGTGGTGCGCCGCATAGGGCTTCGAGACTGCAAGAGGTCCGTAGAGGAAGCTCGGCGCGACCTGGCTCATCTGCGCGATCACGTGCAGGCTCGGGTCCTTCGAGAGCACGTTGAGGCCGTCGTCGACATGGAAAGCCGCCGCCTGGATCTGCCCGTTGACGAGCGCACCGACGAGGGCGGGGCGGCCGCCCAAGATGACGTAGTTCGCCTTCGAGGGATTGACGCCCGCCTTCTGCATCGCGATCACGGGCATCGTGTACGAGGGCCCGCTCTTGTCGGTGACGCCGATCGTGTGGCCGGGGAGGTCGCTCACCGAGTGGATGGACTTCACTCCAATAAGCGAGAGGTCGTCAACGCCGTAGGTCCAGATGACCTGGAGGTTGGCGCCGTGCAGGTCCGAGGCGGCAACCGCGTCGCCACCACCAGCTGCGAACACGCCTTCCCCGGCGGCGACGCCGCGGATCGCCTGGTTTCCGGTCGGCTGTGCCAGCAGTTGGACGTTGAGGCCATTGCGACGGAAGAAGCCCTCAGATTTCGCCACGTAGAAGCCCATGAAGATCATCTTCGGGGGCACGAGCGCGAGCTCGATCGCCACGGGCGTCAACGCCTGCGCCCGTTGGGTCGAGGCGCTCGCCGAGGCCGCCATCCCTCCTGCGGCCGACGCGACGGCGATCGGAGCTACGGCAACGCGCAGCAGTCTCCGCGACCGCCGTGACCGTGCAACTGTCATGGTTCCCCCTCTCTCATGGCCGACATGATCATCGGCTGGCTGCCGTGGATAGCCCTCAGAGGTCCGACCAGTAGGGCGACGTACCGTCACCTACCACGAACTCCGACTGTGGAGCGCGCCCGGCGCGTGACGCCGCTAGGAAGCGAGCACCACCGCACGTGCCGTGCGATGGCACATGTCGCCCGAGTGGCCGCTTCCCGCGTCACCCGATCTCCCGAGCCCCTCCGCCCGACACGACTCGCGTATCCAGCAGGGAGCGCTCACTGCTGCCTCTTCCCGTCCCCCAACGGTGCGATTGCTCTGCCGAGCGCCTTGTCCGGACATTCTACGCAGGGCCGTCCCCGTGTCAATAGGCTCGCGTTGCATCTTCGCCGCGCCCGTGTGCCGCTCGTCGGCTGCCAACGCTCGGCACCGCGGGAGGTCCGGACGAGGCATACCGGCCGGCAGCGGCGCCCACGGGAGCAGAGCCGGGCATCGGGTGCCCCGGGCACCGGCGCGTGGCGATGGACCACGACGCCGGCGTCGCCGGCTTCGAGCAGCACCGGCATGCCCTCGTCCCTGTGGCGGCGCGGGCTGCCCGAGGTCGGACGTGGCCGGCTCGACGGGTGCAGCGAAGGGGCGGGGCTACCCTCGGGGCATGGACGAGCCCCTCTGGCCGCGCCCGGTCCCGCTGGTCGGTGATCCGACGTCCGCGGCCCAGCGCTCCGCGGATCCTGCGGGATGGTCGTTCGACCCGGCAACGGTGCGCGCGGTGCACGCGGTGCTCGCCGCGAGGCGAGACGTCCGCCGCTTCCGGCCCGACGAGGTGCAGGCGGAGGTCGTGAGGCAGGTGCTCGCTGCGGGCCATCAGGCCCCGTCCGTCGGGCACTCCCAGCCCTGGAGATTCGTCGTCGTCCGAGAGCAGGCGACGCGTGACCGGGCGGCGCTCATGGCCGACCGCGAGCGGCTTCGACAGTCCGAGCTGCTCACCGAGGAGCGGCGGGCGCGGCTGCTCGACCTGCAGCTCGAGGGCATCCGGGAGGCACCGGTCGGGGTGGTCGTGGCCTGCGACAGGCGGGCGCCGGCTGCCGGTGTGCTCGGGCGGGCCAGCTTCGTCGATGCGGACATGTGGAGCTGCGCCTGTGCGGTCGAGAACATGTGGCTCGCGGCGCGGGCGGTCGGTCTCGGCCTCGGCTGGGTGACGCTGTTCCCGCCCGAGGAGCTGGCCGGGCTCCTGGGCCTGCCGCAGGGGATCGAGACCCTCGGTTGGCTCTGCATCGGGTGGCCGGACGAGCGCCCCCCCGGCCCCGGGCTGGAGCGGCACGGATGGTCGGAGCGCACGCCGCTCGAGGACGTCGTCGTGGAGGAGCGGTGGCCGTCTTCGGACGAGCCCGCCGCCCCGGTGTCGCACCTGGCCGGCCCCGGCCCTGCGTCGGTCGTCGCCGGGCGCGACGACGGTGACCGTCGGCTCGCCGTCCCCGGCTCACTCGGCGTGCTCGACCTCGTCGTGAACCGCGTGCTGGCGTTGCGGCCGGAGCCTCCGACGTCGGGGACGCTCGTCGTCGCGGCCGGCGACCACCCGGTGACGAGGCACGGTGTGTCCGCCTTCTCCCCGTCGGTCACGGGCGAGGTGCTCGCGGCCACTCGCGCCGGCGTGTCGCTCGGGGCGGTGACCGCTCGCGAGGTGGGCCTCGCCGTCGAGGCCGTGCACGCCGTCGCCACCTGCCGGACGGGCGACATGGTCGCGGCCGACGCGCTCGATCCCGTCGACGTCGAGGCTCTCTTCCGCTCGGGAGAGCAGGTCGGACGACGGCTCGGGGAGGCCGGGCTCGTCTGCCTCGGGGAGGTCGGCATCGGGAACACGACCGTCGCGGCCGCGTTGGCATGCGCCCTTCTCGGGATGGACGTGGACGAAGCCGTCGGACTGGGCGCGGCGGCAGACTCCGCGATGCTGCGGCGGAAGCGGGACGTCGTCGCGGCCGCGCTCGAGCGGTCCCGTTCCACCTACGGCGCGCGGCTCTCCCGGCCCGAGGTGGCCCTCGCCGCGGTCGGCGGTCCCGAGATCGCGTTCCTGGCCGGGCTGACCGTGGCCGCCGCCGGCGCCCGCGCACCCGTGGTCCTCGACGGCCTGGTCACCTCCCTCGCTGCGCTGGTCGCCGTGCGCGTCGAGCCTGCGGCGCAGAGCGCCTTGGTGGCGGGCCAGCGGAGCCGCGAGCTGGCGCACGGCCGGGTGCTCGCGGCGCTCGGCCTCGAGCCTCTGCTGCAGCTCCGCCTGCGCGCCGGGGAGGGCGTCGGTGCGTGCCTCGCCGCCCAGATGGTGTTGGCGACCGTGCGCTCGCGCCGGGCGACGGCGATGGTCGAGGAGCGGTGCGCCGCGACGGGCGCTCGCTGAGCGAGCAGGAGGCACGGCGCGACGGGGGAGGCACGTGCCCTCCGCCGCCCGCTCCCGCGGGTGCCCGCTGCGGGCGCGCGCGGGCGTAGGCGGCGCGCTCCCGCCGGTGGTTCAGGCTCCGGTCGGCGGCGGGCAGGCCAGCCAGCGGATCCGGGAGCCGCGACGGCCGTCGAGAGCGACGACCGAGCCGTTCGGGACCGCGTCCGAGACGTCGGACGCCGCGGCGCCCGCCACGTGGGCCAGCAGGCAGCGGATCGTGTCCCCGTGGGTCACGACGACGGTCGCCACCGCCGGGTCCAGCTCGCCGAGCGCGGCGGCTGCCCGCTCGGTCACCTGGCGCGTCGACTCACCTCCGCCGATCCGCTCGTCCGCGCCGGCCCGGCTGCCGGCAAGCGCGTCGCGCGTCTCCTCGTATCCGAGCCCTTCGAGCCGTCCGAGGCCCTGCTCGCGCCAGCGCCCGTCGAGGCGCGTGGGGACAGCAAGGACGCCGGCGACGATCTCCGCGGTCTCGACCGCCCGGACCGAGTCGCTGGCGACGACGGAGCTGACCGGCTCGCCGTTCAGGTCGGCGTCCGCGCGGATCGCGTGCGCCGCGGCGGACGCCTGTCGCCGCCCCAGATCGGTCAGCCCCGGGTGGGGGATCTGCCCTTGTGTCCGGCGTAGGAGGTTCCACTGCGACTGGCCGTGGCGGACCAGGTAGATCATCGGCGCGGGATCCTCCGGCGGAGCAGGTACGTGTCCATCACCCATCCTCTGCGGGACCGAATCTCGGCCCGCCGCGCCAGGATCGCGTCCGCGACCTCTCCGAGCTCACCCGACACGATCGCCTGGTCGGGGCCACCCAGGTCCGCACCCCAGTAGATGCGCACTCCGTCGGGATCGACGTGCTGGAACGAGCAGAGGCCGTCGAGCATGACGACCACGTCGTCGCACCCGGAGGGGAACCCCTCGTCGGCCAGCCGCCGGCCGGTCGTCACCTGGAGCGGCCGGCCGACTCGCGTGAGGGAGATCCCGTGGGCGGCGGCCAGCAGCTGGATGCTGCTTATCCCCGGTGTCACCTCCACCTGCAGACGTCCCGTCGACCGGCCGGCGTCGAGCACCCGGAGCGTGCTGTCGTAGAGAGAAGGGTCTCCCCACGCCAGGATGCCCGCCGTCTGGCCGGGTTGCAGGTGGGCCTCCACCGCGTCGAGCAGGACGTCGCTACGGGCGGCAGTCCACTCCTGCACCGCCTCGGCGTACCCCGCCGCCGAGCGGTCCCGCGCAGGGTCGGGGACCGTGACGAAGCGGTGGTCGCCGGCGCCGACGACCGCCGTGCACAGGTCCCGCCGCCGCTCCGCGAGCTCGTCGGCCGCGGACCCCTTCTCGAGGACGAAGAACACGTCGACGCTCCGGAGCGCGTCCACGGCCTCCGCGGTCAGCTGACGGGGGTTCCCCATGCCCACGCCGATCACCTTGACGGTCCTCATCGTCCGCCGCCGACCGCAGCGGCGACCGTCACGTACCGGCCGGCGCGCTTCGGGACGAGGATGCGACTCCCCGTCCCGGCCGCGAGAAGTGCCGCCGCCTCTGCCACCGGAGGGACGAGCAGCCGTCGTGCGATCGAGCTCGGGCGGCTCGGCACAGCGACGGCCTCCAGGTCCCGACGGTCGAAGCCGAGCAGTCTCGGGCCGAGACGGACCAGCCGCTGGTCCTGCGCCAGACGCCGCGTCGTTCCCACCACGGCCACCTCGTCCCACTCCCATCCGGCTTCGGCGAGCACCGTTCCGACGACCTCCCGGAGGTCTGCGTGGAGAGCGGACGAGGACATTCCCACGCCGAGCGCGAGCATCTCAGGTCTCCGGCCCCCAGCAGACGAACACCGGGTTCTCGGCGCGCAGGCGCATGCCGAGGCCGCCCGTCGGCACGCCTCGGCTGACCGACAGCTCGACCACGTTGCCGAGCATGGCGGCAGCGGCGACGGCCCGCTCGAGGATCGCGTACGTCGCGACGACGACGCCGCGGGGACGCAGCCGCCCGAGCGCCGCCTCGAGGACCCCGGTCCCGCCACCTCCGAGGAACACTCGGTCCGGGTCGGGCAGACCGAGCAGCGCGTCGGGTGCCGCCCCCTCGGTCACGGTGAGGCCGACACGGTGGCGGGCTGCGTTCGACCGGATCCTCCCCACCTGGTCCGGGTCGCGCTCGACCGCGAAGACGTCGAGGCCGGGGCGGAGCCGGCCGCACTCGATCGCGACCGAGCCGCTTCCCGCCCCGACGTCCCAGAGCACCCCGGACGGTGGGAGGTCGAGCTTCCCGAGCGCCACGGCGCGCACCTCGGCCTTGGTGATCATCCCGTCTCGGTGCTCGAACTCGGCCTCGGCGAGCCCCCACGCGACGCTGGGGATCTCTCGCCGGGAGGTCCGACCGGCGAGGACGAGCACGGACATCGGGTCGAAGCTCCCCCGGGCGACGGCCGCGAGGCCGGAGACGGTCACGACCTCGCCTTCCTCCCCGAGCCGTGACGCGACCGCGGCGGTCGTCTCGGGTCCGGCGGGCTCGCCTGCGGCGAGCAGGGCCTCGGCGACGACCTGAGGCGGGCTGTCCGGGGAGGCGAGGACCGCGACGGACGGTTGTCGCGACGACCGCACCGCACGCACGGCGTCGGCGAGCGGACGGCCGTGGGCCGACACGACGGTCGCGTCGTCCCAGCTGAGGCCGAGTCGGGCGAATGCGAGGGAGACCGAGCTGGGCGCAGGGTGCACCCGGAGGAGACCGCTCCCGACCCGTTCGGACAGCACCCGGACGATGCCGAAGAAGCCGGGGTCGCCGGAGGCGAGGACGCTGACCGCTCGTCCGGCCCTCGACGCGTCCGCGACGCGACCGAGGACCTCGTCGAGCGGTCCTGCGAGCACGACGGTGTCGGCGTCGTGCCGCCGCAGGGAGGCCGTCGAGGAGAGATGGCGCGACGAGCCGACGACGACGTCGGCGCCGGCGAGCGCCTCGACGGCTCCCGGGCCGTAGAGGTGGCCGCCGTGCACGCCGACCACCGCGATCGGCGTCCCGTCGGGGCCGGGTGCCGCCACGGCAGCGCCGCTCATCGAGCCGGACGGAAGGCGTGGCCGAAGGAGGCGGAGTAGACGTGGCTGGCCGCCCGGACGTCGGCGTCGGCCAGGGCGTCTCCGACCAGGATCATCACGCTCGTGCGCGTGCCCAGCGCGGCGACGTCCTCGGCGAGGCGGCCGAGGGTGGAGCTGCGGACGATCTCGTCCGGCCAGCTCACCTTGTAGCCGATGACGACGGGCGTCGCGGCCGTGTACGCGGAGCCCTCGCACAACAGCTCTCGCTGCAGCGCCTCGGGGTCGCCGGCCGACAGGTACAGCGCCATGGTGGCACCCTGGCGGGCGAGCGCCGCCACCGATTCGTGGTCGGGCACCGACGCCGCCGTGCGCCGCGCCAGACGAGTGTGCACGACGGTCTGGGCCACCCCGGGCACCGTGAGCTCCCGGCCGGCGGCGGCGGCGGTGGCGGACACCGAGGAGACCCCCGGAACGATCTCGAAGGGCCGTCCGTTGGCCCGGCACCAGTCGATCTGCTCCGCGACGGCGCTGTACACCGTCGGATCGCCGGAGTGGAGCCTGACGACGGCGTCGTCGGGGTGGGCGGCGAACACCGCGAGGACCTCGTCGAGCGCCATGCGCGACGAGTCGTGGAGCACGGCCCCCGGCCGGCAGTGCTCCACGAGGGACGCGGCCACCAGCGAGCCGGCCCACACGACCACGTCCGCCCGCGCGAGGCGGTCCGCGCCTCGGATCGTGATCAGGTCCGTCGCCCCCGGTCCCGCACCGACGAAGGAGATCACGCGCCCCGCTCCCGGACGGCTCGCGCCCGGCGGGCCGGGACGATGACCGTCGCCAGGTAGGAGCCGGGGCCCGTTGCGAGGTCGGCGAGCGGCAGGCAGCGCTCTCCCGGCTGTCCCAGCAGCTCGCCGGCCACCGCCGCGCCGAGCCGGTCACGGCGGGCCAGGGACGTCGCGACCGCCGGCAGCTCCCGCCCTCCTTTGTAGATGACGACCGTGGAGTCGTCGTGCTCGAACAGCGGGTCCAGCTCGGCGGGGTCGTCGCCGAGGACCACCACCGTGATCCGCTCCTCGTGCTCGGCGACGGTCGTCGACGTCGCCGCCGCGAGCTGCTGGAAGGGAAGGATGCCGGGCTCCGCCTCGACGACCGCCTCTCCGTGCAGCGCGCGCACCGCGTCGGCCAGGGCGGGGAACGACGAGTAGACGTGCGGGTCGCCGAGCGTCGCGAACGCGACGAGCTCGCCCTGGCGGAGGTGCGCGACGACCCGCTCCGCGGCAGCGGCGAGGGTCCGGCGCCGGGCTCTCGCGTC
>JAJZBW010000050.1 GCA_021798745.1 Actinomycetes bacterium | reverse complement strand
CGTCTCAGCTTTCGCGGGATCAACCTCCGCTTCCCCGACGGGACGCGCGCGCTCGAGAACGTCGACCTCGACATTGCACAGGGCGACTTCGTCTCCCTGATCGGACCGTCCGGGTGCGGGAAGTCGACGCTGCTCCGCATCGCATCGGGGCTCCTGCAGCCCACCTCGGGGCGTGTCGACTGCGCGATCAAGGGGCTCGGCTACGTCTTCCAAGACCCGACGCTGCTGCCGTGGCGGAGCGTGCAGCGCAACGTCGAGCTCTTCGCGGAGTTCCACGGCGTCCCGCGCGCAGAACGCGCCGCCCGCGCCCGGGGCACGCTCGAAATGGTCGGCCTTGGCGACGCCGCCCACAAGTTCCCGAAGGCGCTGTCTGGAGGAATGCGCTCGCGCGTCTCGCTCGCCCGGTCGCTCATCCTCCGCCCGACGCTCTTCCTCTTCGACGAGCCTTTCGCCGCCGTCGACGAGATCACGCGCGAGCGGCTGAACGACGAGATCGTCCGCCTCTTCTGCATGGAGAACTTCGCCGCGGCCTTCGTCACGCATTCGATCGCCGAGGCGTGCTACCTCGCCTCGCGGGTCGTCGTGATGACGAGGGGCCCGGGTCGCATCCACGCGACGGTCGACGTGCCGTTCCCCTATCCGCGGACGCCGGAGATGCGCTACGACCCGGTTTTCGTCGACATCACCCGGCAGGTCTCCGCGCTGCTGCGCGAGGGCGACGCGAAGGGGCGTGATGACCGGTGAGAGCGTCGCCGTACGCGTTCGACGAGGAGACGACGATCGACCCCGAGCAGGAGCAGCGCGACGACCAGTGAGCTTGTCGCCGTACGCGTTCGACGAGGAGACGACGATCGACCCCGAGCAGGCGCAGCGCGACGACGTCGCGGGCCGGACACCGACGCGCGGCGGGCGCGTAGCGATGCGGGTGCTCCCGCCGCTTCTCCTCTTGGTCGTCGCGGCGGGGCTCTGGGAGCTCGTCAGCTACGTGTTCCTCGACCCGAGCCGGCGCTTCCTGCTCCCGCCACTCCAGCAGGTGCTGCAGCAATCGTTTCTCGTAGGAGCCAACCTCTCCTCGCTCGCCGGCGCCTTCGGGGTCACCGCCGAGCTCGCCCTCGTCGGCCTCGTGATCGCGATGGCACTCGGGATCTCGATCGCCATCTTCATGCGGCAGTCGCTCTTTATCGAGCGGGGACTCTACCCCTACCTCGTGCTGCTCCAAACCGTGCCGATCCTCGCCCTCGTGCCACTCATCGGCTTCTGGCTCGGCTTCTCGACGACGGCGCGGATCGTTGTCTGCATCCTCATCGCGCTGTTCCCGATTATTGCCAACACCACGCTCGGCCTCAATGCGACGACCACGGCCCAGCTCGATCTGTTCCGCCTCCACCGGGCGGGCCGAGGACGGGTGCTCCGCAAGCTACTTCTCCCCGCCGCGCTGCCAGCGATGTTCACCGGCTTCCGGATCTCGGCAGGGCTGAGCGTCGTCGGCGAGATCGTCGGCGGCTTCTTCTTCCAACGCGGCCCGACGGACCTCGGAATCCTCATCAACTCCTACGTCGACGTACTCAACGGTCCGCTGCTGTTCGGGGCGATCATATTCTCCGCTCTGCTGGGAGTGATCGTCTTCTGGGCCTTCACCGCCCTGGCAAAGGTCGCCTGCGGCGCCTGGAAGGAATGACGAAAGCGACCCGCGCTTTCTTTACTTAGGGGGGAACATGAAGAAGAACGCGAAGGTTTCCGCTGTCGCCGTGCTCGCCGGCGCGCTCGCGGGAACGGGAACGCTCGGCGCGACGGCCGCCTCGGCGAGCCCGCGGGACGCGCACGCCGCACGGCCGACGGCGACCGCATCGAGCCTGGCGGGCATCTGCCCCTCGACGGTCAAGATCCAGATGAACTGGACGCCGGAGGCCGAGCAGGGCGCCTATTACGAGCTCGCCTCGAGCAGCGGCACGATCAACGCGAGCCAGAAGTACTACACGGCGCCGCTCATCGACCCGGCGACCGGCGCCAAGACCGGCGTCAAGGTCGAGGTGCTCGCCGGCGGCCCCGCAGTCGGCTACACGAGCCCTGAGCGCTTGCTCTACACCGACTCCTCGATCCTCCTCGGCATGGACGCGACCGACTCGCAGATCGAGGCGTTCTCGACCTCCCCGACGGTCGGCGTCGTCTCGCCGATGTACACCTACGACAACGTGTTCTTCTGGAACCCGGCGAAGTACCACTTCACAGCCATCAAGGACTTCGCGGCCTCGAACGCGACCCTCCTCTCCTTCGGAGCGAAGACCCCGCTCAACTCCTTCCTCGAGGCGAAGAAGTGGATCACGCCTGGCCAGGTCGACGGCGCCTACAACGGCACGCCGGCCCAGTTTGTCGCCACGGGTGGGGGGGTGATCTCCGGCGGCTACGCGACCTACGAGCCGTACTTCTATGCCCACCAGCTGTCGGCCTGGGACAAGCCGATCTCCTACGAGCTGATTGCGAACACCGGGTACAACCCGTACTCCGAGGACACCTTCACGACGCCGCAGAACGTCACGAGGTACGCCTCCTGCTTCAAGAAGCTCGTCCCGATGATCCAGCAGGCCCAGATCAACTTCGAGCAGTCGCCGAACCGTGTGAACCAGCTCATCGTCAAGCTAGACGACGCCTACAAGATCGGCGGCGGCTACAACATGGCGGTCGGGACTTACGCGGCGCAGACGCTGCTGAAGGACCGGATCATCGCCAACCCGCCACGCGGCGGCTTCGGCAGCTTCACGATGAAGCGGGTGAACACGCTCATCCACCTTCTCGAGCACACTCACTCGCTGACCGGACTGCCGGCCAACTTCAGTGCCAGCAAGATCGAGACGAACAAGTTCATCGACCCGACGCTGGAGATCGCCTACCACGGCCCGTACAACAACGTCGGCGGTGTCATCACCGAGAGGTGATCGCTGTCACGTCGAAGGAGTAGGTCCCCATGGCACTGGTCACCGAGCTCGACCTCCCGGTCATCGATCTAGCGTCGGCGGAGTACGAGGCGGACCCGTACGGCACGTTCGCTGCAGCGCGGGACAGGAGCTGGATCGCACGAGTCGGCAACGGCTACGGCGTGCTCACGCACGCCGACGCCAAGGCGATCTTCCGGCATCCGGACTTCCGCGTCTCGTTCAACTACGTCGACCGTCGCTACAGCGAGTACCTCTACCAGCGCTCCCAGTCAGGGCTCATGAACATGGCCGGCGAGGACCATGCGCGCCTGCGCAGCATCGCCAGCCGGGCACTGCGCTCGCGCTTCTTGGACACGCTTCGGGCTCCGATGGGCGAGATCATCGACGGGCTCCTTGACCAGGCCCTGGAACACGAGGTGCTCGACCTCGTCGCCGAGGTGATCAACCCCTACCCGGCGCTCGTCATGGCCCCGATCCTCGGAGTGCCGTTCTCCGACATCCCCGAGATCGACCGCTGGGCGAGCGACTCGGTGGCGATCTTCGACATCACTCGCATCGCCAAGCAGGCACCGCGAATCGAAGCCGCAGCGCGCGGGCTCGACGAGTTCGTGCGGGAGCTCGTCGACGATCGACGTCGCAACCTGGGCGCGGATGTGGTGAGTGAACTCATCCGCGCCCAGGAGGACGCCGAGAAGATGAGCGAGGGCCAGCTCGTCATGCTCGCCGCCTCTCTCATCCCCGCAGCGCTCGACACGACGCGGGGCCAGCTCGGCTTCACGCTCGAGTCCTTCGCCCGTAGCCCCGAGCAGTGGGCGAAGCTCGTGGCGAACCCAGACCTTGCCGAGAAGGCGGTCGAGGAGGGTCTTCGCTACGCCCCGACCGTGAGCGGCATCCCGCACGCGGCGGTCCGCTACACGAGCCACAACGGCGTGGAGTTCCCCGCTGGCACGGCGGTTGCGATCTACCCGCGCTCGGCGAACCGCGACCCGGCCGTGTTCGCGGACCCGGATCTCTTCGACATCGAACGCGACCAGTCGACGCAGTACACCTTCGGCTTCGGGGCGCACGCCTGCCTCGGGGCCCCGGTCGCCCGCATCGAGATGGTCGAGGCGCTCCGTGCGATGGCGCGACGCGTGGCCAGCATCGAACTCGTCGGCGAGGTAGCCCACCAGCCCATGTCCTCGAACGGCAACCGTCTCAGCCTGCCGGTCCGGATCACGAAGGCGCAGGCGCCCGTCGGCGGCGGGAACGGGCCGTGCACCCGATGAAGGTCGTCATCGACACCGACCGCTGCCAGGGACACGGACAGTGCGCCGTCATCGCGCCCGGCGTCTTCGCGGTCGGCGACGACGAGAAGGCGCACCTGCTGCTCCTGCCCGGGACGGAGGTGCCGGGCTGCGAGGAGCCGACCGTCGACGATGCGATCGCCATCTGCCCGGAAGCGGCGCTCAGCTGGATGCCGGAGTAGCGCCCCGAAAGCGCCGGTCCGGCATGCACGCGGCAGGCCGCCCGCCCGTCAGCGGCTCAGCTCGCTCCGAGGCACTGTGACGCAGCGTCCCGCGCCCGCCGCGTCGGGGTCCACCGCTCCTCCCTCCGCGACGACGCGTCCGCGCGAGACGGTGAGCACCGGCCAGCCCTTGAGCTCCCAACCCTGGTACAGGCAGGTGCCCTTGCCGGTGTGTTCGACCATGCGCTTCTCATCGAGATCCACAACAACGAGGTCGGCATCGGCGCCGACCGCGAGCACGCCCTTGCGCGCGAGCAGGCCGAAGCGACGCGCCGGGTTGTAGGAGTTCAGCCGGACGAGATGGCTGAGCGATAGCCCCCGCTCGTGCACCCCGAAGTGGAGCATAAGCGGCAGCTCCCAGGCGAAGGAGACGACGCCAGGCTTCTCGGACCACAAGTCGCCGCCGTTCTTCTTGAACGGGACGTGGTCGGTGCCGAAGGTGTCGATGCTGCCGTCGAGCACGCCCGCCCACAGGCCCTCGAGGTCTTCCCGGTCACGCAGCGGCGGGGAGATCTTCGCCGTGGCGTCGAGGTCGGCGTCGTGGCAGGTGCGGGTGAGGTAGTGCGGGCAGGTCTCCATCATCACGTCGACGCCGCGGCTTCGCGCCTTTCGGGCGAGCGCCGGTCCGGCGCCGACGCTCGTGTGCACGATGTACAGGGGGCACCTTGTGACCTCAGCCCAGCGGATGATGCGGGCGATCGCCTCCTCCTCGACGAAGGCCGGGCGCGACTCGGTGTAGGCCGCGAGGTCCTGGCGGCCGGTCGCCATCATCTCCTTCTTCAGGAGGTAGGCAAGCTCGGTGTTCTCGCAGTGGACCGAAACCACGCCCTGGGGCAGCTTTGCCGCTTCCCGCATGGCGTCGAAGACCCAGGCGTCCGTCGAGGAGACGATCCCGATCGGGTTGCCCGGCTCGTAGCCCATGTGGCACTTGAAGGACTGCACCCCGGTCGCCTCGGCGACCTGCGCGATCTCGGGGATGTGGTCCTCACGCTGGATGCCGAAATGGAAGCCGAAGTCGATGTGCGCCGCCGCCTCGCCCCGGGCGCGGCGGTCCTTATAGAAGGGGATGTAGGAGCCCTCCGGGTTGCGGATGAACAGCAGTACCGTGGTGACGCCGCCGATCGCCGCGGCGCCCGTCTCGGACGCCATGTCCTCGTCGTAGCCGTAGTTCACCCCGAGGTGACAGTGCGGGTCGACGATGCCCGGCATCAGCACCCGGCCCTCGAGGTCGATCACCCGGCCGGCCTCGGGCAGCGCGTCGTCGCTCCCGAAGGCGACGATCTGCTCGCCGCTCACAGCCACGCCGCCGTGGAACTCGCCCGCGTGGGTGACGACGCGACCGTTCTTCAGGACGAGATCAGCCTTCACGTTCGCCTCCATTGCGCTCGACATCCGCAATCCGCCGGGCGATCCCGGCCCACTGGCTGCGGCCGACGGTGACCGGCGCCGAGGCACCCATCCCCCGCGCCCAGACCGCTTCGAGCCCGAGCGCTCTCGCCGCCGCGAGGTCGATCCCGCCCGGCGGCGCGGCGACGTCGACGACGAGGGACCGTCTCGCCATCACCTCGAGGACCGGTCGCGAGACGACCGGCGCCGGCGCGGTCGAGAACAGCATCGCGAGCGACGGTGCGACGGCCGCCAAGTCCTCGAGCGGGCGGGGGGCGCACCCCGCAGCGTCGGCGGCGGCGCGCTGCACCGGCGAGCGGGCGAACACCGTCACGTTCGCGTGCAGTGCCACGAGCGAGCGGGAGAGCAGACCCCCGATGTTGCCGAAGCCGACGACGCCGACCTCTGAGCCGTGGATCGTGACCGGGGTGTGCTGCACCGCGACGGCGAGCACCCCCTCGACGACCGCCGGGCCGCGCTGCAGCATCAGCTCGGTGTCGTCCTCATACTCGAGCAGGGGGTGCCCGGTCGCGAGGGCCGCCGCGCGCAGGCGCTCGTCGGCCCGCCCAAGGAGGACCGCGGCGCCCCGCCGGAGGCGCGAGAGCAGATCGGCTCCTGGGACGATCACCTCGTCGACGGCCGGTGCGTATAGGCGGCCGTCAACGGCGATGCCGGGGATGGGGAAGAGGGCGTAGTCGGCGCCGTCCATCGCCTCGCCGGCCGATCGGGCGAGCCCGACGCCGTCGATCCCTCCGTCCGGCCAGGGGAAGCCGTAGGCGCGCACCGTGGCGCCCCCCGCGGCGGCGAGTCGGGCGATCTCCTGCTCCCGGGCGTCACCGCCGACGACAGCGACGACCCGGTCGCGGAGCCAGTCCGGCGCGCTCGGCGCGACCGACGACGATCGCGGCGCGCCGCTCACGGCCGGACCACCGCGAGCAACGCGTCGACGTCGCAGCCCTCGATCCCGAGCGCCGCCGCGTCGAGCGGCGCCGGCATCGTCGCTGCAGCGAGCACGCCACCGAGCGCGAGCAGGCTGCGCGCGATCGGCGCCGCCTCGCCGGCGACGTCGGCGAGGGCGAGGAACGGCGCGAGACCGAAGGAGAAGTCCTCCCGGTAGTAGCGGTGGGCGAACGAGCCCGGGGCGGCAATGCTCCGGTTCGCCGCGCCCGAGGAGATGGCCGCCGCGGTCGCCTCACCGGCGCCGCCGCCCTCAGGTAGCGGAAGCTCGACTGTGCCGATCAAGGACATCTCCTCGACGAGGGTGGGCAGCGCGTGGCCAAAGCGAAGGGCGACGGCCCGCCGCTCGGCGTCGAGCGCCTCCGCGACCCGCGCGACACCCGGGGTGAGCCCCTCGACGTAGAAAGTGAAGGCGCCAGCAGTTGCCTCGATCCAGGCGGCGCCGAGCACGGCACCGGGCGGGTGGAGGACGAGGTTGACGTTCGCAAGGCTCGAGGCGAGAACGTCGCCGGGCGCGAGCTCGCTCGAGAACAGCACCGCGGCCGCCGTCGCCGCCTCGTCCCCGCCCGGTAGCACTCCGCAGCGAAGATGCCGGGCGCAGCACGTCACGTTCACGGCGCCGTTCTCGTCGACGCGCGCGACGTAGGGGAGCGTCGAGAGCTCGGCGACGGCAGGCGCGGGCGCCCCGGCGCGGCAGAACACTTGGCGCAGGTGCAGCGCGCCCCCGGTGTGGCCGGGGCTCAGCAGCACCGGGAGGCGCCGGCCCGCCGTCGCGAGGCCGGTGAAGACCGGGTCGTGCAGGAAGGCCGGCAGCGTGACTACGGCGACCTCGCAACGCGCGAGCGCCTCGCCGAGCGCGTCGGTGACGAGCGCCGGAGTGGCGACGCCCTCCCCGAGCGCCCCGCGGTACGTGACACCGCTCTCCCGGTACGGCGCGAGCCGCGCCGGGTTCGGGTGCCAGAGCGCCACCTCGTGGCCGCCGAGCGTCAGTTCGGCGGCAGTCGCCAGGCCGCCGGCACCGGCGCCAAGCACCGCGACCGCCGTCACGACGGGCCCGCGTCCGGCAGCTCATTCACGGTAGCGTTTCAGCTTCTCGCGGTCGACCTCGATCCCGAGCCCCGGGCCGAGCGGGGCCATGACCGTCCCCTCGGCGAAGGCAAACGGCTCGGTGACGAGGTCGTCGGAGTAGTAGACGCCGGCGATAGCCGGGCCGTCTGCCCCGGCCGGCTTCGATACCGGGCAGACGCTCGGCAGCACGTCGACAAGCGCTGTGGCGAGCGCGAGGTTCGCCGCGTTGCCGATACCCGTCTCGATCGAGCCGCCGACATCGCAGGCGATCCCGAGGCGCTCGGCGAGCTCGGCCTGCTGGCGGGCGCGGTAGAGGCCGCCAGGCTTGGTCACGTAGCAGGAGATGACGCTCGCCGCCCCGAGCGCGTGGATCTCGAGGATGTCCTCCACGGTCCAGGCGGACTCGTCGGCCATCACCGGCGTGTCGATGCGCGCCGCCACCTGGGCGAGCGCCCGGGCGCCGGCGAGCGGCTGTTCGCAGAGGAACAGCCCGTAATCCTCCTGGGCACGGGTGGTCCGCACCGCTTCTGCGACCGAGCGGTAGCCCTCGTTGGCGTCGACCCGGATCCGCACGCCGTCCCCGACACGCCGTCGCAGCTCGGCGACGAGCGTCACGTCCCGCTCGGGGTCGAGGCCGGTCTTGCACTTGATCGTGCGCGCCCCCTCGCCGACTGCCTGCTCGGCCTCTTCGAGGCAGCGGTCGACGGGCATGATCCCGAGCGAGTGCGCCACCTCGACCCCGGCGCGCTGCCGCCCGCCGAGCAGGGTCGCGACGTTGACGCCGAGCGCCTTGCCGGCCGCGTCGTAGCAGGCGATGTCGACCGCCGCCTTCGCGTAGGGATGGCCCTTCACTGCCTTGTCCATCAGCCGGTGGATCGGGCCGATGTCGGCCGGATCCTGACCGACGAGCGCCGGCGCGAGGTAGTCCTCGACGAGGTGGCAGACGGTCTCGGGCGTCTCGCCGTAGTAGCGCATCGCGGCGCCGCCCCACGTCGCGCCGGCAGGCGCCTCGCCCCAGCCGACGATTCCCACGTCGGTCCGGAGCTCGACGATCGCATGGCGGCCGATCGGCGAGGTCATCTTGGATGCCCAGTTGTGCTCCCGGCGCGTCGGGAGCTGGACGATGACGGCGCTGAGCGCGGTGATCTTCACGTCACCCCGCTCAGGCATGCTCGAACAACTCGACCTCGTTCCCGTCAGGGTCCTCGAGGTAGACGGTGTGGCCGTAGGGACCCGGGCCAGGTCCCCGCACGACGCGATGACCCTTCACCGCCGCCTTCTCGGCGATCTCGTCGACGCGGCGGGCGCTGAAGCAGACGTGTTCGAGGTGCGAGCAGGCCGCGCCGTCGGGCGCGGTCGTGAGCCCGAGGCCTTGGTGGGTGACGACGAGCTCGCGCCCGTCACGGAACTCCTCGCGCTTTCGCACCGTGAACCCGAGCACGCCGCGGTAGAACTCGAGGCTACGGTCGAGGTCAGCGACCTCGAGCAGCAGATGGTGAAGGCGTGTCGCCCGCGCTGGCTCGACCCCGGCGAGCCAGGCGCAGACGTCGTCGCTCGTCGCGAGGACGCCGAAGTACTGCGCCCAGATTTGCTCGGCGACGCCCGCCCACTTCGGGCGCACCGCGGCGATCGCGTCGGTGACAGCGACGACGTCGTAGTCGCGCAGGTACGCCTCACGGATCGTCGTTTCGACACACGCGTTCGCGGTGACACCGGTCACGAACAGCGACGAGACGCCGAGCATGTCGAGAAGCGACCGGAGGCGCGTCTCGTAGAACGAGCCGAAGCGGTGCTTGGTGACGATGAGGGTCGGGTCGGTCGCGAGGTCGGCGAGCTCGTCGACGATCCCGGCATCCCACGACCCGGAGACGGCGGATACCTGCTTTCGCTTCGCCGTGTGCGCGGCGAGCGCCTTGCGCGCCCGACCGTCGTCGCTCGGAAGGTGGACCTGGCGGGTCCACAGCACAGGTAGGCCGGCGTCGGCGAACGCCGCGACGAGGCGGCGGAGGACCGGATAGGTCGCCTGCGCCGGGGTCACGTCAACTCCGGAGATCCCGAGGGTACCGTCGGCGTGGCAGAACGCGTTCTGCATGTCGATGATGAGCAGCGCGCTCGTCGACGGGTCGACGCCGGCGATCGCCTCCAGGCCGGGCGCCGTCACGGCTGCTCCGTCGCCGGCTCGGCGGCCTGGTCGACACCGAGCACGCCGGCGCGCGCCCAGTTCTCCTTCGGGTACTCCTGGATGACGACGTGGAGCGCGTCGGGGAGTGCGTGGGCGTGCGTCACCATCGCGTCGGTGAGCGCCCGCGTCAGGGCTCGCTTGTCCTCGAGGGTCCGGCCCTCCCACATGTGCACCACGATGAATGGCACCGGTCGGCTACTCCTCGGGCTCGCGGACGGACAACGACGGCACCTCCGGGCCTACCACAGGGTCGGCTTTGCGTCGAAGTTGAGGTGCTTGGTCTCGGTGAACTCCAGAAGGCCCTCGATCCCCTGCTGGCGTCCGAGCCCGGAGCGCCGGAAACCACCTACCTCGGCCTCGGGATAGAAGTGATGGTAGGTGTTGATCCAAACCGTCCCTGAGCGGACAGCCCGCCCCACTCGCCAGGCTCGGTCGAGGTCGCTCGTCCAGATCCCGGCCGCGAGGCCGAAGTCGGTGTCCTCCGCGAGCGCGACCGCCTCGCCCTCGGCGGCGAAGGGGTGCACGGTGAGGACGGGGCCGAAGATCTCCTCGCGCACGACCGCCGAGGTGAGGGGGAGGTCGACGATCACCGTCGCGGGTACGAAGTACCCCCGGGCAAGGTACTCCTCGGACGGCGGCTCGCCCCCCGTGAGGACCGTCCCCTCCTTGCGGCCGAGCGCAATGTAGTCCTCGACAGTGCGGCGCTGGTCGGCCGACACGAGTGGCGCAAGTGTCGTCGTCGCGAGGAGCGGATCGCCCATCTGAAGCGTCGCGACCCGCTCGACGAGCCGGGCGACGAAGCTCTCGTAGATCGAGGACTCGAGAAGGAGGCGGCTGCCGGCAGTGCAAATCTGCCCGGACGTCGTGAAGATCGCGTTCATCGCACCGTCGAGGGCCTTTTCAAGGTTGGCGTCGGCGAAGACGATGTTCGGCGACTTCCCGCCGAGCTCGAGGGCGACCTTGCGCGTTCCGAGTGCCGCCCTCTGCATTACGGCGGTCCCGGTCCCCGACTCCCCGGTGAAGGCGATCATCTCGACGCCGGGCGCTCCGACGAGGGCGTCGCCGACGACCGATCCGGGGCCGAGGACGCAGGTCACGACGCCGTCGGGCAGCGTGCCGTCCTCGGCGAGGAGGTCCAGCGCGCGCACGGTGATCGCCGGCGTGAGGCTCGCCGGCTTGACGACGCAGGTGTTGCCCGCCGCGAGCGCCGGCGCGAGCGAGCGCATCAGGAGCGTGAGCGGCCAGTTCCAGGGCGTGATGACGGCGACGACGCCGACCGGCTCGCGGACGACGACCCCGTGGACGTGCTCGCCGAGCACCGCGGAGCGCCCGTAGAGCGATCGGGCGAGACCCGCGTAGTACTCGACCATGTCCGCCGAGCCCGAGATCTCGGAGCGCGCCTCGCCGATCGTCTTTCCCTGTTCGCGCGTGAGCAGCTCGGCGAGCGGCTCGACGTTCGTCCGCAGCCGCTCGGCAAAGCGCCACAGCACCTGGGAGCGGAGTCGGCCGTCGGAGCGCCACGAGGTCGTCTTGAAGGCCGCCTCGGCGCGCCCGACCGCCTCGGCGACGTCGGCCGGGATGGAGGTGCGTAGGCGGGCGACCACCTCCTGGGTCGTCGGATCGAGGTCCTCGACCTCGTCGCCGCGCGCGACAACGACGCGCGAGCCGGCGATCGGCAGCCGGAGTGCGGCCCAGTCGCCGCGAGAGAGGGTGCCTGCGTTCACTTCGTCCGCCCTTCGCCTCGGCCGGCGCAGACGACCGCTGCGCTCACGCCTCGATCTTCAACAGCTGTTCGGTCGCGGTGACGTCCGAGAGCAGGCGCGCCGCGGTGTGCCCGACCGTGACCATGTCTTTGATCTGCATACCAAAGCCGTACGGCGTGCGGTAGACGAGGGGCTCGATCCCGAGCGTGACGCCAGCTTCCAGCTCCGAGGGGTCGAAGTCGCCGAGGTAGGGCGGCTCGTGTAGGTCGAGACCGATTCCGTGGCCGACGAAGGAGATCGGCGCGAGGCCGAGCACATCGAAGCACTCCCGGAAGCGGCGGTAGACCTCGGCAGCCGCGACGCCCGGGCGCAGCGCGTCGAGAACGACGGTCCTCGCGTCGGCAAGGTTGCGGTAGATGCGCATGGCGTCGGCCGAGGGCTCGCCGACGACCGCGGTCCGGCACACCCCGGCGTGGTAGCCATCGGCGACCGCGAAGATCTCCAGCCGGCACACATCGCCCGGGACGAGGCGACGGGACGTCGGGCCGACGTTCGGGAGCTGGCTCCGCTCCCCGGTCGCCACGATCATCAGCTTGAACTGCTGGGCACCCCCCTCGTAGACCACCCGGGTCATCTCGGCTGCGAGGTCGAGCTCGGTGTCGGCGGCGCGCACGTTCGCGCACGCGGCGCCGATCGCGCCGTCCGCGATCCGTGAGAGGCGGGCAATCCGCTCCACCTCGGCATCGGTCTTCAGGCGGCGGCAGCGGGTAAAGATGTCGTCGGCCGGGCCGAAGGCGGAGTCGGGCAGCAGCCGCTTCAGCTCGGCGAAGTCGCGCACCGAGAGGTAGGAGAGCTCGAGGCCGACCCGGCCGGACGCGAGGTGCATGTCCGAGAGCAGGTCGGCGAGGACCGCCATCGCGTTGCCGGCGAACTCCTGCCAGACCCGCAGTTCGATGTCCGGGCGCGCGGCGCGTACGGTGCTCTCCTCCATGTCGACGCACAGCATCGCCTGCGTCCCGTCAGCGCCGACGAGCGTGGCGGCATGGCGCCACCGCATGAGGGACTGCGAGGGGACGACGACGCCGGAGCAGTAGGCGACGTTCTCGGGCGAGAGCGCGACCAGCGCGTCGTAGCCCGCAGAGCCGGCCGCCGCCGCGAGGCGGACTAGTACGTCGTCGACGGCAGCCGGGGCACTGGTAATACAACTGATATCATCAGACAATGTCGACGTTGTCAAGCGGTCCGGAGGGCGTCGGCCGCCCGACGCGCACGCTCATCGAGCATCTGGAGTTCGCGCTCACCGTCGATGAGCGAGACACCGTGCTACGAGACGCAAGCCTGGTCGTCGAGGGACGCCGGCTCGTCGACGTCGGACCGGCCGACGAGGTCGCCCGGCGGCTCGACCGCCCGCCGGAGCGGACGGTCGACGGACGCCGCCTCGGCGCGATGCCCGGCCTCATCGACGACCACGTGCACCTCTCCGAGACCCTCAGCCGCGCGGCCTTCCCCGACGTGCTCTCGACTCGGGCCTGGGTCTTCCACTGGGCGAAGCCCTTCTACGCGCATGTCACGCCCGAGGACGAGCGGATCAGCGTTCTCCTCAGCCTCGCCGAGATGCTCCGCAACGGCACGACTTGCTTCCTCGACATGGGCGCACAGAACGATGCCGGCCTCACGGCGACGGCGGTTGCCTCGATCGGTATGCGCGGCGTCGTCGGCCGCCACGCCGCCGACCGCCGACCCGCGTCCCTTCCCGCCGGGTGGTCCGAGGAGATGGCCGACCACCACTTCTTCTCCTCTGCCGACGAGGCGCTCGCCGTGCTCCGCGGCGAGGTGGAGCGCTGGAACGGCCACAGCGACGGCCTGATCCGCTGCTGGGTGAACATCGAGGGGAAGGAGCCGTGCAGCCTCGAGCTCCACACGGGTGCGCGGGAACTCGCCGAGGAGCTCGGGGTCGGGACGACCTACCACATCGCCTCCTCCATCGAGGAGGCCCGACTCTCGGAGAAGAACCATGGACGCTGGCCGGTGACGCGCATCGCCGAGCACGACGGGCTCGGACCGAACCTCGTGCTGGCCCACGCCGTCGCCCTCACCGACGAGGAGGTCGCGCTCATCGCCGAGCACGGCACCTCGGTCGCCTTCTGCCCCTCGAGCTCCCTGAAGCTCGGCAAGGGCGCGACGGCGATCGGCAAGTACCCCGAGCTGATGGCGGCGGGCGCCGTCGTCGCCCTCGGGACCGATGGCGTCTCGGCTGCCGGCAACCTCGACCTCCACCGCCAGGTGCACCTCGCCGCCGGGCTGTTCAAGGACGCCCGCCTCGACCCGCGCCAGGTGGGCGCCCGGCGCGCCCTTCGGATGGCGACGATCGACGCCGCGCGCGCCCTCGGCTGGGACGACGAGATCGGCTCGCTCGAGCCCGGCAAGCAGGCAGACTTCGTCCTGTTCGATCTCGACCACCACGAGTGGACGCCCTACGGCGACCCGCTCCAGGCGGCGGTCTGGTCGGCGAGCCCGGCGAGCATCGCGCAGACCTGGGTGGCGGGGCAGCCGCTCTTTTGCGACGGGTCGATCGCCGGCCTCGACGAAGCGGCGCTGCGCGCCGAGGCGCGCGCGCGAGCTGCGGCGATCGTCGAGCGCGCCGGGCTCGCGCAGAACGTCCCCACGGAGACGACGCTCTACTCCTAGCGGGGCTTCGCCCGAGCCCCACGAGTCGGTGTTCGCGGCACGTCCACCTCGGCGATCGTAGGTGAGGGTTGGGGCGAAGTCCCGCCCGGTACGACGTCATCGCCGTCGACGGTGCGACGTGGTGAGAGCGGTTGGCCCCGCCCTTGCCGTGGCCACCGGCGCAAAGGGCCTCGTCGCCCACGGCGGGGCGCGTCCCTTGTGCGACCCGGCGGACGGCGTCGGGCTCGCCGAGGAGCTGCCGGTGGCGATCGCGCCCGCGAAGAGACCCCGACGCGGGCACGACCGGGGCGAGATGCTGGTCGGCCTGGCCGTGGCCGACGGGGTGACCTCGATCAGCGACCTGCGGGTGCTCTCGGAGCAGGCCGCCCCCACCTGCACGCGAGGCTTCGGCTTCTATCCCCTCCTTGCCCACCTCGACGCCACCAGTGAGCGCACGGCGGGGCTGCTGCGCCCGGGCAACGCCGGGCCCGAGACGGCCGCCGACCACGTGGCGGTTCTCGACCAGCCCCTCTTCCAGCTGCCGGTCGACCCGAAGATGACCGAGGCGATCGTGCGCACCGACGCCGCGAGCCGCAGCCACGCCTCCCTCGAGGCCTGCACCAGGCGCAAGGTCAGGTTCACTTGCCTGGGTGTGCGGGCGTGCGGTGATGTCGGCGCCGTGCGCGTGTGCGGCGGTCGCCACGATGGCCAGGCCGAGGCCGTGGCCTTCTGTGTGGCGGACCCGTTCGGAGCCGATCTGTTGGAGGGGGTAGAACTGAACCTGGATCCACGCGCCCGCCCTTTGAGCGGTCGGCATCTGGCGAAAAGGCCTTGAGTTCACTGCAAAGTCGGGCGGAGACCGTCGCCAGG
>JAJZBW010000292.1 GCA_021798745.1 Actinomycetes bacterium | reverse complement strand
GGGGTGCTCCGCGAAGAGCTTTGCCCAGTAGAGGCCCTCGTCGTTGTCGCCGACGATGAGCGTCGGGCGCACGTAGCGACCCCGCTGGCGCTGGACCTTCAGCCACGAGCGGTAGGCGCTGCGCTCCGCGACGAGCAACGCGAAGGCGAGGACCGCGTCGGCGGCGAGCAGGCCGAGCGAGGGCCGGGCGCCGAGGTAGTGGAGGGAGACGCCGCCGGCGACGGCCGAGGCGAGCGCGACCGAGACGAGAAGGGCGCGCTCGTGCTCCTTGATGCTCGCGACGCGCGAGCGGTAGAGGCGGCGGGTCGAGGCAACGAGGAGGCTGACGACCGTCGTCACGACCATCGCGACGACGAGGGCGATCGACGGGTCGGGGTCGGCGCGGTCGAGCCCGGCGCGGTCGCCGAACGCGTACGGCGCCCAGCTCGCGAGGAGGGCCGCGGCGTCGAGACCGACGAGGAGCCAGCGCAGGCTTGCCGACCCGCGGTGGCGCGCGCGTAAGGCGTCGTGCGAGACGCCGCCGAAGACGTCGTCTATCGCCACGGGCAACGAGTAGCCGTGGCTGCCCAGAGCGACTCGCGGCGGGTCATCGAGGACCACGGTACCGCGCCCCGCCTCTTCGCCGGCGGAGGCGGCGATCGCCTCGCCCTCGACGACGGCGAGCTGCGGTGCCGGAGCCGAGAGGAGCCGGGACAGCGTCCGCCCGCCCGCCCCGTGCGTGTGGCGCGCTGCGCCCGGCGGGGTCCGTGCGACAGCACCCGACCGGTGACTCGTGCGCCCAGCCATTCGCCCAATGCCCACGTGCCAAATATGGCTGGCGGTGACGGCCCCGTCAAGGAAGAAATTCTCCCACCGCTAGTATGTTGACGGCTGGATATGCCCTGTGACCTGCCCGACATCCTCCGGAGTGACTCCGGAAACGACGTCGTTGCGATCCGTTCATAGAGTCACACAGCGTGGTCTAATAGGCACATAAAGTGGTCATGCGCCTTCGCACGGTGCGACCCGGGCGGCGGTCCCGGCTCAGCGGGCAGCGAGCTCCTCGTCGACGACGGCCCGGATCCGCGCGACGAAGCGCTCCCGGGAGTAGCGCTCGGCCTGCGCGGCGAGGTCCGCCGGAGCAGGCTGGTCGTGGAGCAGGCGCTGCAGCGCCCGGGCGATCTCGTCGGGACGCGGCTCGTCGAAGAGCACGCCCGTCTCGTCCTCGCGGATCGTGTCGAGGAAGCCGCCAAAGCGCAGCGCGGCCGTCGCCTTGCCGTAGAGGAGGCCTTCGATCGGCGTGAGGCCGAAGTCCTCGTACGAGGCGGCGACGAGGGCTGCGCAGCTGCGGTAGAGCCAGCGCAGCTGTGGCTCGGTGACGGCGCCGAGGAGCACGACGTTGGTCGGGCACGACCGGCGCAGCGGCTCGAGGAGCGGGCCGGCCCCCGCGACGACGAGCCGCTCGCCGGGCAGGCGTGCGAAAGCCTCGACGACCGCGTCGACGTTCTTGTAGGCGAGCAGGCGGGAGACGCAGAGCACGAAGCCTGCGTCGAGCCCGGGCACCGCCGCCTCCGGCCCCGCAGCGTCGATGCCCGGGGGAGGGGGGAGGATCTCCGCGTCGATGCCGTAGGCGGCGCGGACGCGCTCTCGCACGACCGAGGAGTTGACGAGGTAGCGGTGCGCGGAGAGCGCGGCACGGCGGTCCCAGGCCCGGAGCGGCACGCCTGCGGCTGCGACCGGCGAGCGGGCCAGCTGGCCGCGCTCGCCGAGGTAGCGGGTGGTCTGGTAGAGCCAGCGGGCAGGGGAGTGGCAGTAGACGACCTTCCGGCCCGACGCCCTCGCTCCGTGCGCCCAGCCGGACGAGGAGCAGACGGCGACGTCTGCGTCGATGCGGAGCGCGGAGAACGACGGCGCGAGGAGCGGGAACGCGAGGCGGTGGTGCGCACGGAGCAGCGCGACCCGGTCGATCGGCAGGGTACGGACGTCGTGGCACGCAAAGCCGGGGAAGGTCGCGGGCGGGTCGTAGAGGGAGGTGTGGACCGGCGCGCCGGGAAAGGCCTCTGCGATCTCGAGCGCGACACGCTCGGCACCGCCGCGCTGGGTCAGGTAGTCGTGGACGATCGCGAGGCTGGTGCGCGGGACTGCGTCGGTGCGCTCCGTCACGATCAGGTCGTGCGCCGAGCGACGCCGGGCCCGCCGGTACGTGCCGCGAGTGCGCGTGCCGGCACGCGCGGCCCGGCCGCTTCTTTGCGCCGCGCGGGGCCGTCGCCGGGGAGCGCGCAGGCGGTTGCGCGCTGTCGCGCGAGCATGCGCGCACCGAGAGCGACGCCGACGATCATGAACGGGAGCGACGACTGCCCGGTCACCCAGAAGATGTCGAACTGGGCTTGGGTGACCCGCATGAGCAGCGCCGCGAACGCGAGCGTGCCGAACTCCCAGTCGAGCCGGCGCAGCCGTTCGAGGCCGCCGCCGTAGAGGACGAACATCGCGACGAGGCCGACGATGCCGCCGGAGGTCAGCATCTCGAGCTCGGCGTTGGGCGGTTGGAATTGGAACGGAAAGCGGTTCGTGTACCACCAGCGCAGGCCGACGCCGAGCCAGGGGGAGACGTGGAAGACCGACAGCGAGTCGTGGTACCACGCGAGGCGTTGGTGTGCCGAGTTGAACTGGTTCTTGCTCGTCAGCTGGTCTTTCACCTTGATGC
>JAJZBW010000291.1 GCA_021798745.1 Actinomycetes bacterium | reverse complement strand
GGTGCTGCCACTGCGCGGGCGTGAGGGTGGAGGCGGCCCGCTCGACGCGCTCGACGTCCGCGTCGTCGGAGAAGTGGGCGCCGTACGAGCAGCATCCCTCGGCCCGGTCCGCGGCGGGGCCCGTGAGCACCCCCTCGCAGCCCGCTCCGTAGATGCAGGTCCACGAGCTCGCGAGGAACGTGACGTCGAACATCCACGTCCGGTCCTCGGCCGGGTCCGGGAAGCTCACCCACTCGTGCGCGTCGCCCGGACCGTCCACCGACGACACCGTAGCGGTCGCCGCGGTCGTCCTCAGCCGCAGGACCTGGGACGCGGAGCGCCCCTGGCGGCGACCGAGGTGGCGACGACGACCTGGGACCGGGTCGGCTCCGCGCAGCAGAACCACGACTCGGAGAGCCGCGGGCGTGCGCCGGGCCGAGCGCGCGTGAGCGGCCGGGGCACGCCGTGGTCCGGCTGCCCGAGCGCCTCGAACGCGAGCGACCGGACCGCCGCGTAGGTCTCCGCTGCCGGCTCGTCGCGCTCGGCCGCGAGCTCCGTACGGCGCGCGAAGCTCTGCTGGAGGTCGTCGAGTCGAGGGTCCTCCGACTCCCACCGCCATCCGAGAGCGTCCTCGTCGTAGGAGCGGAGCGCCCGCGCGAGCGTCTCGTCGGGCGCCGCGAGGAGGAGGGAGCCCGGAGGGAGGAGGAGGCGTATCCCGTACTGGACCGCGTCGACGCTCTCCACGAGGTCGCTCTCGGCGACGAAGTCGAGGAGCTCGACGACGTCCGGGAGCCGGGTCCACGGCGTGAACGGGAGGAACGACGGCCTCGGCTCGATCCCCGCGGACCGGAGCACGCGGACGGCCTCCGCCGCGTCGTCCGACCGGTGCCCCTTCGCGAGCGCCTCGAGCACCCGGTCGCTCGTGGACTCGAACGCGGACACGACGAAGGCGCACCCGCAGCGGGCGAGCTCCTCGACGACGTCGCGGTACGCGAGCACGTGGCTCACCTTGATCGTCGCGTCGAAGCTCACGCGAGGGTGGCGCTCGTGGAGAGCACGCGCGACGCGGCGAGCGTGCTCGGGGCGGTTGAGGAAGTCCGGGTCTGCGAAGTGCACGTGGCCGGCTCCCGCGGCGACGACCTGGTCGACGTCTGCGAGGACGTCCGCGACGGGCACGACCCGGGTGCGTCCGCGGTACACGGTCGGGACGGGGCAGTGGGAGCACCGGTGCGAGCAGCCGCGGCTCGACTCGACACCTGCGACGAGACGGTCGGGCCCGGAGGAGACGAGGCGCGCGTATCGGTCGAGGGACGGAGCGAGCGCACGGTCCGGCAGCGACGTGCCGCCGCGGGCGGTCCGCTCGCTCCGGAGGGGCCGGCCGATGTCGACCCGGACGACAGGCCCGTCACGGCCGGCCGCTCCGGGCCCGGGGTTTCGGAGCCCGGGGGCGGGGAGCCCGGAAGCCGAGAGCGAGGCGGCCCACTCGCATAGCGCGTCCTCGGTCTCGCCGGCGACGGCGAGGTCGCCCGGCCGCAGGGAAGGGGCGCCGACCGGTGCGTAGAGGCCGTGGAGCGCGACGCGCAGCCCGGGGCGCAGTCGGCGGAGCTCGGAGAGCGTGGCGAGCGCGAGGCGAAGGGCCGTGTGCATCGGGACGGAGCAGACGACCGCGTCGGCCCATTCCAGGTCCTCGGGCTCGAGCGGGGCGAGCGAGAGGTCTCGCCCGCGGACCTCGTGCCCTGCCGCGCGGAGCGCCGCGCCGGGAGCGGCGATCCCGAGGGGCTGCTGACCGAGCTCGTAGGTCGAGACGAGAAGGAGGCGTGCGTGCGCCCGCGACGGCGAGCGTGTCACGCGGCCTCGATCTCTATCTCTATCTCGAGCTCGGCGAGCGCGGCGCGAAGCGCGGCCTCGACGAGGTCGGGGGTCTCGGCACGGGCGAAGGCGAACCCGAGGTAGCGGTCGCCCTCGGGGAGGGCGCGCACGAGCCGCCCGGGGGGGATGGAGATCTCGGCCCCCGTGACGTGCTCCACGGCGCGTGCACGGTCGAGCCCGCGGACGGCGACGAGACGTCCCGTGCGCGGGATCGGGATCATCACGACCCCGGACGCCTCCGAGTCCGGGGGCGCGGGCGACGGGATGCCGAGGTAGTGGGCGAGGACGATCTCCTCGAGCGAGGCCCCCGTCGCGAATCGGAGCGCCCGCGCGCAGTTCCCGCCGATCGTGCGAGAGGCCGCCTCGAGAAGAACGGGCCCCCGGTCGCCCGTGGCGACGCGCACCTCGGCGTGCACGGGCCCCTCGCGGAGACCGATGGCCGCGACCGCGTCGCCGACGAGCCGGGTGACGGCGGCGACCGTCCCCTCGTCGAGCCGGGCGGGCGTCACGTAGATGGTCTCCTCGAAGAACGGACCGTCGAGCGGGTCGGGCTTGTCGAACAGGGCGAGCGCCTCGAACACGCCCGAGCGGACGATCCCCTCGACGGCGAGCTCGGCGCCCGGGACGAACTCCTCGACGAGGAGGGGCTCGTCGGGCCCGCCGCCGGCGTCCGCGAGGATCCTGCGTGCCCGGACCGCCGCCGCGCGCGCCTCGTCGGGGTCGTCGGCGCGGATGACGCCGCGGCTTCCCGAGAGGGAGCACGGCTTCACGACCGCCGGGAACCCGAGCTCGCGCGCGGCGTCGACGGCGCGCTCGGCGGCGCTCGACGAGGGAGAC
>JAJZBW010000049.1 GCA_021798745.1 Actinomycetes bacterium | reverse complement strand
GCACGCGCGTCACGGACACGGCGAACCCCATCCGTGCCATGCGCGCCGAGCTCACCGAGCGCCTCTTGCTCGACGAGCCCCAGTACCAGGCCTCGGAGCTCCTCATCGGGGCGATCATGAGCGGCGCGCGCTACGCGGAGCGGCCCGTGACGATGCACGCACGCGCGTCCGGCCGCTCGAAGAAGGGCGGGAACCTCTCCTACGGCTACCGCTACGGGCGCGTCTTCGTCGGGACCTGGTGGCGCGAGCGGACGCGCCGCTCCCGTTAGACGCGGGCGCCCGAGCCCGCTCAGCCCGCGCTCGCCCGGAAGTCCTTCCACGTGGCGGCGATCCCCTCGCGCACCGTGCACGACGGGCGCCATCCTGCCGCGGCCGCCTTCGAGACGTCGACGATCACCGCGGGCATCTCGCCCGCCTTCGCCGCGACGTGCTCCTTTCCGACCGCGACCCCCGTGACCTCGCACACGATCTCGTGCAGCTCGTTCATCGACACGGACTCGCCCGCTCCGATCGTGAGCACGTCCGCGTGCTCGAGAGAGAGCGCGTGCACGATGGACGCGACCGCGTCGGTCACGTACACGTAGTCGCGCACCTGCTCCCCGTCGCCGTATACCTGGATCCCGCCGGACGTGAGCGCGGCGCGCATGAGCCGGGCGATCACGCTGTCCTTCGTCTGCATCCCCGCCCCGTAGACGTTCGTGAAGCGGAGCGCGACGCAGGTCATCCCGTACGAGGCCGAGTAGGCGCTGAGCAGCATCTCCGCCGCCGCCTTCGTCGCGCCGTAGGGGGTGAGCGGGTGGAGGACGAGCGACTCGTCGATCGTCGACCGCCCGACGTCGCCCGCGACCGCGTTCGTCGAGGCGAGCACGAAGCGGGGCACGCTCACCCGTCGGCACTGCTCGAGCAGGTACGCGGTCGCTGCGACGTTCGTGTGGAACACCGCGTCCGGCTCGTTCACGGACTGGAGCACCGAGGTGATCGCGGCGAGGTGCACGACCCCGTCGAGCCCGGGCGTCACGGCCTGCTCGACGACGGGCCGGCTCCGAAGGTCCCCGACGACGCACGGGACGTCCGCGTCCGGGAACGGCTCGAGGTCGACCACCGACACCTCGTCGCCCCGCGCGCGGAGCTGCGCCACGACGTGGCGACCTATGAACCCCGAACCACCCGTCACGAGAATCCGCACCGCACCGATCCTTCCCTCTCGGCCGTCACGACGACGGCCCCGACTCGACTGCGCCCGTCGCGCCACCCTCGCCGGTCGCGCCACGCCCCGCCCCGCCAGGTCCGGCGGCGGGTGTGCCCGCCCTCGGCGGCCCGTCCCCGGACGCAACCGATCCGGGTGGACGACCCTCCGCCGCGTCGAACGCCTCCTGCACGGCTGCACGGATCCGCTCGCTGAACGCGTGGGTCGCCCCGCGGGACACGCGAGAGCGAGACCCGCTCGGCTCCGCGGGGGCGTCGGGCAGGACGGGCGGCCCGACCACGATACGCACGCGTGCGGGGCGCGGGAACCTCGACCCGCGCGGCATCGACCGCTCCAGCCCCGACATCCCGACGGGGAGCACGGGCACACCTGCCCGGATCGCGAGGTACGCGGCGCCCTCCCGGAGCTCCCCGACGACCGGACCGGCTCCTCGCGTGCCCTCCGGGAACACGACGAGCGGCTCGCCCGCGGCGAGCACCTCGAGCGAGCGGCCGAGCGCCTCCCGGTCCGCGGCGCCTCGCTTCACGGGGAACGTCCCGAGGAGCTCGAGCAGGCGGCCCACCGACTTCACCCTCCAGACCTCGCCCTTCACGAGGTAGCGCAGGCGCCGGCGCGTGACCCGCGCGACGACGAGCCAGTCCACGTTCGACCGGTGCACCGGCGCGAGCACGTACGGTCCGCTCGCCGGCAGGTGCTCGGCGCCGACCCCCGTGCCGGGGAACCAGATCCTGCTCGTCCCGACCGCTATCGCCCGGCAGAGCGCGTAGAAGCGGAGCTCTCCCCTCGTGATCGGACGCGGCCGCGCGTCGCCGCCGGGGCGCACCGGATCGCTCACAGAAGCCCCCACAGCTCCTCGACGACCTCCTCGACCGACCGCCCGGTCGAGTCGACCACGACGGCGCCCGGCGCGACGGCGAGCGGGGAGGCGGCGCGGCCCCGGTCGAGAGCGTCTCGGCGACCGATCGAGCGTCGGACCACCGCCGGGTCCCCGCGCTCCCCGCCCCGCCCCCGCGACGCGACCGCTCTCTCGTCCTCGGCGCGTCGGCGCGCCCTCTCGCTCGGGTCCGCCGTCAGGTACACCTTGAGGTCCGCACCGGGAGCGACGACCGTACCGATGTCACGTCCCTCGACCACGCACGACCCGTGCGCGGCGATCCAGTCGCGCTGGCGCGACACGAGGACCTCGCGCACGGCCGGGTGTGCCGCGACCGTCGAGACCACCGCCTCGACGTCGTCTCCGCGGATCGCGTCGCTCACGTCCTCGCCGTCGAGGAGGACCGGGTCGCCGAGCTCGAGCACCATCTCGCGTGCGACTCCGGTGAGCGCCTTCTCGTCGCCCACCGGAGTCCCGGTCCGGAGCGCGCGCAGCGCGACCGCCCGGTACATCGCTCCCGTGTCGAGCCGCTCGACCCCGAGACGCCTCGCGAGCTCGCGCGCGACGGTCGACTTCCCGGACCCACCGGGCCCGTCGATCGCGACGACCGTCACCGGAGCGCCTCGATCGTGTCGAGGAAGCCGGGCCAGCTCGTCGAGACCGACCCGAAGCCCTCGATCTCGCTCGTCGCTCCCCCCCCTGCCGCGAGCGTCGCGACCGCAAGGGCCATCGCCACCCGGTGGTCCCCGTACGCGCTCGCCCGGCTCGCCGGCCGCGGGCGCCCCCCGTGCACGACCAGCCCGTCCAAGGCAGGCTCGACGGACACCCCCATCCGGGCGAGCTCGGCGGAGGTCGTCGCGATTCGGTCGCTCTCTTTCACCCGGAGCTCGGCCGCGTCCGCGAACACCGTCGTTCCCTCCGCGAACGCCGCAGCGACCGCGAGCACCGGGATCTCGTCGATGCAGTCCGGGACCTCTGCCCCCCGGACCTCGGTCCCGACGAGAGGTCCGTGCCGAGCGACGACGTCCGCGGTCGTCGGCCCCGTGGGCACGACCGTCACGTCCGCGCCCATCCGCTCGAGCACCGAGAGGAACCCTGCACGGCCCGGCCCCACGTACACGTTCTCCACCACGACCTCGCTCCCGGGGACGAGCACGGCGGCGACGACGAGGAATGCCGCCTGGGACGGGTCCCCCGGCACGCGCATCTCGAACGGCTCCAGAGGTCCGGGCGTGATCCGGACCGCGTACCCCCCGGGACCGTGCTCGACCCACGGCGCGCGCCCCGCGAGAGCGAGCACCTCCTCGGTGTGGCGCCGCGTCGCGACGCGCTCGCGCACCGTCGTCTCCCCCTCGGCGCGGAGACCCGCGAGCAGCACCGCCGCCTTCACCTGGGCGCTCGCGACCGGGGGCGAGTAGTCGATCCCGTGGAGCCCTCCGCCCCGGACGACGATCGGTGCGAACCTCCCACCCTCCCGGCCGTCGATGCGCGCTCCCATCTCGCGGAGAGGCCCCACGACGCGCTCCATCGGACGCCTGTGCACGGACTCGTCGCCCACGAGCACCGTGAGCGCGTCCTGCGACGCGGCGACCCCCGAGAGCAGGCGGATCGCGGTCCCCGAGTTGCCGACGTCGAGCGGACGCTCGGGCTCGAGGAGCTCGAGCGCACGTCCCGTCACGACGACCCGACCGGCGCTCCCCTCGGGCGCCTCCATCCCGACTCCGCACGCCCGCAGGGCCTCGGCGGTCCGCCGGACGTCGTCCCCGGTCGAGAGGCCGTCGATCTCCGACCGCCCCGCGGCCAGCCCGGAGACGATGAGCGCCCGGTGGGATATCGACTTGTCCCCGGGGACGCGCGTCGCGCCACGAAGCGGGCCGCCCGCCCGCACGACCGCACGAACGCCCGCGGGACCGCCCACGCGCTCCTCCGTCACGCGAGCGCCCGGAACGACGGTCGGTAGCCGCGGCCGACCAGCGCCGCTCGCACGACCTCCGCGTCGTCCGCGTCGACCACGAGCACGAGCACCCCCCGCTCGCCCTCCGCGGAGTGGGCGATCTCGAGGTCGCGTATGTTCGCACCGAGCGCGCCGAGCACTGTCGTGACCTCCGCGAGCACCCCCGGACGGTCGGGCACGGGCAGGCGGCACTCGACGACCGACTCCGGCCGCGGAGCTCGCGGGGGGAGGTTGCGACGGGCCGAGCGCGCTCGCTCGAGGAGCGCGACGAGCGCGTCCCGGTCCTTCTCCACGAGGATCCTGCGCGCCTCGTCGAGCCGGGCGCGCAGGTCGTCGAGGGCCTCGAGCACGGCGTCCGCGTTGTCCCGGAATATGTCCGGCCAGATCCTCGGGTCCCCTGCAGCGATCCGCGTCATGTCACGGAACCCACCCGCTGCGAGCCTGAGCAGAACCGCGTGCTCCGTCGACGCGTCCGCCGCGAGCGACATGAGGTTCGCCGCGGCGAGGTGCGGCAGGTGCGAGACGATCGCGACGAGCGCGTCGTGCCGCTCCGGCTCGAGCTCGACCACGTCGGCCCCGAGGGTCCCGACCACGGAGCGCACGCGCCGGAACGCCTCGGGGTCCGTCGCCTTCGTCGGAGTGAGCACCCACGTGGCCCCGACGAACAGGTCGGGATCCGCCCCGTCGGGCCCCTCCTGCTCGGAGCCTGCCATGGGGTGGCCTCCGACGAACCGGGGGTCCTCCACGGCGGCGACGACACGGCTCTTCACCCCCCCGACGTCGGTCACGACGAGGCGGGAGTCTCCGGGTCGGGCGGCGAGCACGGAGCGCGCGACGCCCGCTATCTCCGACACGGGGGTCGCCACGAACACGATCGTCGCCTCCGGGTCCGCCTCCACCCGTTCGACGACCCCGAGCTCGACCGCCCGTCGCGCGCGCTCCTCGTCGACGTCCCTGCCGCTCACGCTCCAGCCCGCCGCGCGGAGCGCGAGCGCGACCGAGCTGCCGACGAGCCCGAGCCCGACGACCTCCGCCCGCCCTGCGCCACCGACCGCGCTCACGTGCGCGTCGCTGCGTCGAGACCCGAGCGGAGCCCCACGGCCCCTTCTCGGTAGACGTGCCGGACCTCGGACCGTGGACGTGTGGAGTAGCAGTGCACGAGGACCCGGATGCACAGGGGCAGCGCTCCCTGGACCGACGCCTCGACGGCCCCGAGCAGCGGCACGTCGTCGAGCCCGAGGGCGCGCGCCGCGGTCGCGGGGAACGCCGAGGTGATGTCCGGGGTGACCGTGAAGATGATGCTCACGAGCTCCTCGGGTCCGAGCTCGTTCGCCGCGAGGATCTCGCGCACGAGCTCCTGGGTACGCGAGAAGACCTGGTCGGCGGCGTCCTGGTCGACGGTGGTCGCACCGCGGATCGCCCGAAGCACGGCGTCCATCGGCGGGCAGCCTACAAGGCGTCGACGGTGCCGTCCCCCGCCTCGCCCGCAGCGGCCGTCAGCGCACGAACCTCCTCGATCGTGAGAGGGCGCCAGCTGCCCGGAGCGAGCCGGCTGTCCGAGACCGGCCCGATCCGGGTCCGAACGAGGCGGCGGACCGGGTGACCGACTGCCGAGCACATCCGTCGCACCTGCCGGTAGCGGCCCTCGTGCACGACGATCCGGAGAACCCCGGGCGCCCGCCGGGACACCCGAGCGGGAGCGGTCACGACACCGGGCTCGATCTCCACCCCCTCGCGCAGCCGGCGGATCGCGCCCGCGGACGGGTCGCCGGCGACCTCGGCGAGGTACTCCTTCTCGACACCGTGGCTCGGGTGCGCGAGCAGCTGTGCGAGCGACCCGTCGTTCGTCAGGACGATGAGCCCCTCGGTCACGACGTCGAGCCTCCCGACGGGGAACACACGGGGCTCGGCGGGGACGAGCCCGACGACCTCCGGGCGTCCCTCGGGGTCGCTCGCCGTCGTGACGACGCCGGCGGGCTTGTTGACGAGGTAGTACACGAGCCCGGGCAGGACCCCGACCTCGCGGCCGTCGACCTCCACCCGGTCGGTCCCGACGACCACCCGGCGTCCGAGCTCTGCCACCTCGCCGTTCACCCTCACCCGCCCGGACGCCACGATCTCGTCGCACGCCCGCCGGGAGCCGAACCCGACGCGGGCGAGGACCTTCTGGATCCGCTCCCCTCCGGACACGGCTCCCGACCTCTCGGAGCGCCCCGACACGGGATCGCTCACCGGTCGGGATCGGGCTCCGGCATCGGAGCGGTGCGCAGCACGTGCTCGAGTGCCTCGACCGTCCCGACGTCCGGCACGAACTGCCCGAGCGGCGGGAGGTCCGCCGTGCTGTCGAGGCCGAGCCGCTCGAGGAAGAGGGTCGTCGTCCCGAAAAGGACCGCCTGTCCCGGGCCCGTGTCCCTCCCGACCGGCTCGACGTAGCCCCTGCTCGCGAGGAGCCGGATCACCCCGTCCGCGTTCACGCCACGGATCGCCGCGATGTGGGCGCGCGAGATGGGCTGCTTGTACGCGACGATCGCGAGCGTCTCGAGCGCCGCGGGAGACAGCCTCTGCGGCGCGTCGTCAAGCACGAACCGCTCGACGTGCCCCCGGTACGCGGGATGGCTCTGGAACCGGTACCCGCCCGCGACGCGGGCGAGCTCGAACCCGCGCTCCTCCTCCTCGTACGAGGCCGCCAGCGCCGCGCACACGAGCTCGACGCGCTCGGAGGACACCTCGAGGAGCTCCGCGAGAAGGCTCGCGGGCACGGGCTCGGTCGCGACCACGAGAACCGCCTCCACGGCGGACGCGTCCGCGTGCATCTCGTGGTCGAGCGCTCTCACGGCGCGCTCCTCGGACGCGAGGCTCCCGGGCCGACGGGGGGCCCGGACGGGGCCCCGCGACGCCCCCGTCGGCGCTCGTCGGGCGGCTCCACCATCTCGTACTCGTCGGTCACGATCTCCGACGCGGTGACCGCGTCGTGCGCGAGCCACACGACGGTGAGCGCCCCGAAGGTCTCCGCCTGGTCGAGGTCGACGAGCGCCCTCTTGTAGAGCTCGAGCAGGGCGAGGAAGCACGCGACGACCTCCGCGCGCGACGCCGAGGACTCCGTGAGCTCCCGGAACGTCACCGCTCCACGCGCCGGGAGGGTGGCGACCAGCTCCTCGATCGTCGCGTGGACGCTCACCTCCTCGACGCGCGTGTCGCCGAGAGCCGTGGGCTCGACGGGACGCGACGCGAGCGCACGCTCCGCTGACGCCGCGAGCTGCGCCGCGGTCACGTCCGCGAGAAGGTCCGGCGCGCACCCCTCGAACCTCTCGTCCGGCCCGGCACGGCGCGCGAGCGACCGCTGCGCCCCCTGCTCGAGGAGCGCGAGCACCGCGGCCGCGCCCGAGAACGTCTTGCACTCGACCAGCCGCGCGAGCAGGTAGTCCCGAGCCTCGAAGAGGGCGAGCTCGTCGTCGAGGTCGACCTCGCCCCCTCCGGGAAGGAGCCGTCGGCACTTCAGCTCCACGAGCGTCGCGGCAACGAGCAGGAACTGCGTCGCGAGCTCGAGGTCGAGCGTCCCGATCCGTCGGGTCTCCGCGAGGAACGCGTCGACGATGTCGGCGAGCCGCACCTCGTAGACGTCTACCTCCTGCGCGGCGATGAGCCGGAGGAGCAGGTCGAACGGCCCGTCGAACACCTCGATGTGGACCTCGTAGGCCATCGCCGAAGGCTACAGCGACCCGTCCACGACCGCGACGGACCCGCCTCGCCAGCGCCGCGCCCGCGAGAGGTGGCCCGCTAACCTTTGCCGATGACGCGGATCTTCTCGGGAGTCCAGCCCTCCGGCGACCTCCACATCGGCAACTACCTCGGCGCGATCCGCCAGTGGGTCGCCGCCCAGGACGTCGCGGACACGCTCTACTGCGTCGTGGACCTCCACGCGCTCACCCTCGAGATCGACCCCGCGGCGCTGCGGTCGCGCACCCTCGAGACGGCCGTCGGGCTGATGGCCGCCGGCCTCGACCCCGACCGGTGCACTCTGTTCGTCCAGAGCCACGTCCCCGCGCACGCCGAGCTCGCGTGGCTGCTCGAGTGCACCGCCACCTACGGCGAGCTCCGACGCATGACCCAGTTCAAGGACAAGGGCAACGACCAGGAGTCCGTCCGGGCGTCCCTGCTCACCTACCCGGCGCTCATGGCCGCAGACATCCTGCTCTACGACACCGACGACGTTCCCGTCGGGGACGACCAGCGCCAGCACATCGAGCTCGCACGCGACCTCGCGATACGGTTCAACTCCCGCTACGGGGACACGTTCGTCGTCCCGAGGGCCTCCATCCCCCCGCTCGCGGCGCGCGTGATGGACCTCCAGCGGCCGGACAAGAAGATGTCGAAGTCGACCGGGACCCCGCTCGGGACCGTCGCGATCACGGACTCCCCCGACGAGATCGCGAAGAAGGTCCGGCGAGCCGTCACGGACACCGAGAGCGGGGTCCGCTACGACCCCGAGTCGAGGCCCGGCGTCGCGAACCTCCTCGAGATCCTCTCCGTCGCGACCGGCGAGGACCCCCGGGTCATCGCCTCCCGCTACGACGCGTACGGGCCGCTCAAGTCCGATGTCGCGGACGCCCTCGTGGAGCTCCTCGCACCCGTCCGGGCCCGCGTCGCCGGCCTGTCGGCCGACCCCGCCACCGTGTCCGCCGCCCTCGAGAAGGGGGCGTCGAAGGCCGCGGGCGTCGCGTCGGTCACGCTCGACAGGGCGCGAGCCGCGATCGGACTGACACCGCGCCCGCGCTGACGGACCCGGGCCCGGCCCGTCCGCGCGGACGGGCGCTCCTACAGGACGATGTTCCCCCAGTACTGGAGGGCGTGGTCGAAGATCGTGCTGAGCACACCCGGTGCCCAGAAGACGAGGAAGAGCACGAGGATCATCGATACCGACCGGAGCCGGTAGTAGCCGGGGAGCAGCGACTGCGGGAGCAGGCGCTCGAGCACGGCCGACCCGTCGAGAGGCGGGATCGGGATGAGGTTGAACACCGCGATGATCACGTTCACCTCCCCGAGCAGGAACAGCACGAGGTCGAGGAGCGGCCACCGCGAGAGGTACGGGTCCGCGAGCACGTTCGGGGTGGCGACGACGCGGAACAAGAACCCCGCGGCGAACGCGATCACGACGTTCACGAACGGCCCCACGAGCCCGACGAGCACGGCCTGGTTCCTCGGGTGCCGGAGGTGGGACACGTTCACGGGAACGGGCTTCGCCCACCCGAACGCCGACCCGGTCGTGAGGATGAGAAGGATCGGGAGGAGCACCGTCCCGATCGGGTCGACGTGGCGGAGCGGGTTCAGAGACAGCCGGCGTGCCCGCTTCGCCGTGTCGTCCCCGCACCAGTACGCGACGACGCCGTGGGAGACCTCGTGGACGATGATGGTCGGGACGAGCACGAGGAAGAAGACGACCTCCTCGTGGCTTACGACGTGCCTGCGGGCGATCTCGTAGACGATTCCCGCGAGGACCGCGCCACCACCGAGGAGCCAGGGTCCGTAGCGGTGGAACGCGGCGCGACCGTCCCCGCCGCTCAGTGCCACGCGACTCTCAGCGCGGCAGCTGTGCGCACGCGATGCACGTCGTCACCGCGGGCTTCGCCTCGAGACGCGCCTCGCCGATCGGGTTCCCGCACCGCTGGCAGATCCCGTAGGCCCCCGAGTCGAGCCGGACTATCGCACGCTCGACCTCTGCGAGCGCGTTCCGGAGCTCGGTCGCGAGGCTCTCCGCCTCGCCCCGCTCGGCGGTCACCTGGCTCGAGTCCGCGAAGTTCGAGTCGTAGGAGAGGCCCGTGCTGTCCACTCCTCCGAACCCGAGCTCGTCGAGCTGGCGCGCGAGCGAGGCGCGCTCCGACTCGAGGAGCGTGCGGAAGTCGATCGACTCCGCCGAGTCCGCGCCGGGGCGCGCGTCGTTGGCCACGGGACCACACTACTTAGTCCACGGGCTCCGGGCGTCGACGCGCCCCGCGCGACGACACCGGGGCCGCCCGCGCGCCCGAGGCCCTCGGATGGGCCGCCCGGTACGCGCGCTGGAGGTGCTCCTGGGAGACCTTCGTGTAGGTCTGTGTCGTCGTGATCGACGAGTGGCCGAGGATCTCCTGCACGACGCGGATGTCCGCGCCGTGGTCGAGCAGGTGGGTCGCGCAGCTGTGCCGGAGCACGTGGGGGGTGACCCGGTCCGCGAGCCCCGTCGCGACGGCGTACCTGTGGACTATCGCCCACGCGGACTGGCGCCCGAGCCGCGTCCCCCGAGCCGACACGAGCAGAGCGTCCACGTCGCGTCTCGGGGTGCGCCGCGGGTCCACCAGCCTCGGGCGACCCCGTGGGCCGAGCCACTCGCGCAGCGCCTCCGCGGCCATCCGGCCCATCGGGACGATCCGCTCCTTCGCCCCCTTTCCGAACAGCCGCGCGAGCCGTGCGTCGAGGTCGAGGTCGCGGACGTCGAGCCCGGTGAGCTCGGAGATGCGCGCGCCCGTCGCGTAGAGGAGCTCGAGCATCGCCCGGTCGCGCAGCGCCCGCGCGTCCGATCCGCGCACCGCCCCGATGAGGCGTGCGACCTCCTCCTCGCTGAGTGCCTTCGGAAGGCCCTCCGCGAGCCGCGGTCCCTCGACGTCGACAGTCGGGTCCGACGGGGCACCGCGCTCCAGGTGCGCGAACCGGTGGATGCCCCGGATGGCCGCGAGCGCACGCGCGCGCGAGGCGGGAGCGAGCCCGGAGGCCTCGAGGACCCCGAGGTAGCCACGGACCGTCGACGGCTCGACGGTCGCGATGCTCTCCCCTCGCCACTCGAGGTACTCCTCGTAGGAGAGCAGGTCCCGGCGATACGAGGCGATCGAGCTCGGCGCGCGCCCGCGCTCTGCCGCGAGGAAGGAGAGGAACTCCTCGGCATCCCCCGACAGCCGGCGCTCGGCGCCCTCCTCGCCCATCGCCGCCCTAGCGGCCGGCCGTTTCCGGCCCCGCGCCCGTCGACCGCCCGTCCACGAGCCGCTTCGCGAGGAGCATCGCGACGATCGTCTTCCCGTCGACGAGCGTCCCCTCCCCGACGAGCGAGAACACGTCGTCCAGCGCGACCTTCTCGACGGTCATGTAGCGCTCCTCGACCCCGACCGACGCGCGCCCGACCTCGCGAAGCTCCTCCGCGAGGAAGCAGTGCGTCGTCTCGTCCGTGAACCCAGGCGAGTTGTAGAACGTCGCGAGGTACGTGACAGTACCTGCCTCGAGGCCGACTTCCTCGGCAAGCTCGCGCCGCGCCCCGAGCTCGGGCGGCTCGCCCGGCACGTCCATCTTTCCCGCCGGGATCTCGAGGACGTGCTCGTCCACCGCCGAGCGGTACTGCCGGACGCACACGACCGTCCCGTCCTCGGCCAGCGGCACCACGCACACCGCGCCGGGGTGCCGGACTATGTCCCGCTCGAAGGTGAACCCGTCCGGAGCGACGAACGTGCCGCTCACGACCGAGAGGAACCCGAGCCCGACGCGCTCCCGCTCCCCGATCCTCCGGAACCCTCCCGGCTCAGCCGGCATCGACGCCGAGCTCGAACAGGTGCGGGTTGCGCGCCTTCGCCCGTTCGAGCGCCGCACCCACCAGCTCGCGGAACAGCGGGTGCGGGCGGTCCGGACGGCTCTTGAACTCGGGGTGCGCCTGGGTCCCGACCCAGAACCGGTTCGCGGGGAGCTCGACGAACTCGACGAGAAGGTCGTCGGGGGACGTGCCCGAGCACACGAGACCGGCCTGCTCGAGGCGCTCGCGGTAGCGGGGGTTCACCTCGTACCGGTGCCTGTGCCGCTCCGTCACGGTCGTGTCCCCGTAGATCTCTGCGACCTGCGAACCCGGTGCGAGCCGGGCCACGTACGCCCCGAGACGCATCGTCCCGCCCATGTCCACGACCTCGGCCTGCTCCTCCATGATGTCGATGACCGCGTGAGGGGTCGACGGGTCGAACTCCCGCGAGTTCGCCCGCTCCAGACCGAGCACCGAGCGCGCGTAGTCGACGACCATCACCTGCAGCCCGAGGCAGATCCCGAGGCACGGAAGGTCACGCTCGCGCGCGTACGCCGCGGCGGCGATCTTCCCCTCGACGCCGCGCTCGCCGAAGCCCCCCGGTATCACGATCCCGTCGAGCTCCCCGAGATGGGTCTCCGCGAGCATCCCGGTGACCTCGCTCGCCTGCACCCACACGACCTCGACCCGGACACCGTGGTGGAAGCCCGCGTGCCGGAGCGCCTCGGTGACCGACAGGTACGCGTCCGGGAGGTCCACGTACTTGCCGATGATCCCGATGCGCACGACGTCGGTCGCGGCGAACACCCGGTGGACGAGCTGCTCCCAGCGCGAGAGGTCGATCTCGTGCCCGGCGTCCTCGAGCCGGAGGATCCGGCAGACCGTGTCGTCGAATCCCTCCTCGTGGAGAAGGAGCGGGATCTCGTAGATGCTGTCCGCGTCCACCGCGGACACGACCGCCTCGATGGGCACGTCGCAGAGGAGGGACACCTTCCTCTTCAGCTGGGCCGAGATCGGGTGGTCGCTCCGGCACACGATCACGTCCGGCTGGATGCCCCTGCTCCGGAGCTCGGTCACCGAGTGCTGCGTCGGCTTGGTCTTCAGCTCACCCGAGGGCGCGAGGTACGGGACGAGCGTGAGGTGGACGTAGCAGACGTTGTCGCGACCCACCTCCCGGCGGAACTGCCGGATCGCCTCGAGGAACGGGACGATCTCGATGTCCCCGACCGTCCCGCCCACCTCGACGATCACGACGTCGACGTCCTTCACGGACGTCTCGAGCCTGCGGATCCTCTCCTTGATCTCGTCCGTGATGTGCGGGATCACCTGGACCGTCTTGCCGAGGTAGTCCCCGCGCCGCTCCTTTTGGATCACGGCCGAGTAGATCTGCCCCGTGGTCGCGTTCGAGCTCCGGTGCAGGTTCTCGTCGATGAAGCGCTCGTAGTGGCCGAGGTCGAGGTCCGTCTCGCCGCCGTCCTCGGTCACGAACACCTCGCCGTGCTCGAACGGGTTCATCGTGCCCGGGTCGAAGTTGATGTACGGGTCGAGCTTGCACATCGTCACGCGCAGCCCGCGCGACTTGAGAAGCCGTCCGAGCGACGAGGCCGTGAGCCCCTTGCCGAGCGAGCTCGACACGCCGCCGGTCACGAACACGTACTTCGCCACGTCGCCCTCCGCATGTCGCCCCCAAGAAGCTACTGCCCGCGACGCGCCCGGTCGTGGACCCGGCGCGTCACCGCCTGCGCGCGACCTCGAGCAGCTCTGCGGCGTGCTCGCGGGCCGCGACGCTCCTCGGCTGCCCCGAGAGCATGCGCGAGAGCTCCGCGATGCGCTCGTCGCCCGACACGGTGCTCGCGACCGTCACCGTCCTGCCTCCCCGCTCGGACTTGGCGACCGCGACCTGGTGGTCCGCGTGAGCGGCGACCTGCGCGAGATGGGTCACGACGAGGACCTGGCGCGCACGCGCGACCTCGGCGAGGGCGCGTCCGACCGCGAGCGCGGCCGTTCCTCCGATGCCCGCGTCCACCTCGTCGAACACGAGCGTCGGCGGGCCGGTCGCGAGCACGAGACGGAGCGCGAGCATCGTGCGCGCGAGCTCCCCACCCGAGGCGGCGCGCGCGAGCGGGAGGAACGGCTCGCCACGGTTGGCCGCGAGGAGCATCTCCGAGTCGTCCGCGATCCCCGACGCCGACGACTCGACCCGGAGCCGCGCCCCACCGAGGGCGAACTCGGAGAAGTGAGCCTCCACCTCCCGCGCGAGACGGGGCGCGGCTTCCCGTCGTCGGTCGCCCACCTCCCTCTCCGCGGCCGCGAGCTCCCCGGCGAGCGCGTCACGCTCGGCCTCGAGAGCGCGCCGCGCCTCGTCCCCCGCCGCGAGCTCAGCGACCCGCCGACGAGCGTCCTTCGCGAAGGCGAGCACGTCCGCGAGGCTCTCCCCGTGCCGTCGCACGACCGCCCGGATCCTCTGGCGGCGCTCGCGCACGGCAGCGAGCCGAACGGGGTCCTCCTCGAAGCGCTCCGCCGCGACGCGCAGCTCGCTCGCCACGTCGTCGAGCTCCGCGATCGTGGACCGGAGCCGGGACGACGAGGCGCCGAGCGGCCCGTGCCGCTCGAGGGACGCGAGCGCGTTGCCCGCGGCCTCGACGACCGAGCCGCTCTCGCCCGCGAGCAGGTCGTACGCCCTCCACGCGGCCTCCCGTAGGTCGGCGGCGCCCGCGAGAGCGGCCTCCTCCTCCGCGAGCTGCTCGTCCTCGCCGGCCGAGCGAGGCCCGAGCGCGTCGATCTCCGCGAGCTCGAACCCGAGAAGGTCGAGCTCGCGGGCGCGCTCCCGGTCGTCCCCGCCGAGAGACGCGATGCGAGAGTCGAGCTCGGAGATCCTCGAGCGAAGGGAGCGGACAGGTCCGAGGTCCACCCCCGCGTATCGGTCGAGGGCCTGGCGCTGGGCCGACTGGTGGAGGAGCGACTGGTGCTCGTGCTGCCCGTAGAGGTCGACGAGGGACCGTCCCCGCTCCGCGAGCCTCGACGCGGGAGCCATGCGGCCGTCGACGAAGCCACGGGAGCGCCCCGAGGCGGGGACGACGCGTCCGAGCACGACCTCCTCGCCGGACTCGTCCACGAACCGCCCCTCGACGACCGCCTCGTCCGCTCCGGATCGCACGACCGACGGGTCCGCCCTCCCTCCGAGGAGGAGCGCGAGCGCCTCGACGACGAGGGTCTTGCCCGCGCCGGTCTCGCCCGTGAGCGCCGTGAGCCCGGGGTCGAGCACGACGTGGAGGTCCGCGATCACCCCGAGCTCGCGCGCCCGCAGCTCTACGAGCACTCGGCCCCCTGCTCTCGTCCCGGCCCGCTCACCGGTCCGCGAGCCCGAACTTCCCACGCAGCACCGCGTGGAAGTCCGGGCGCCCGAACCGCACGACACGGGCTGCTCGCGAGCCCTCCCCGACCTCGACGATCGCCTCCGCCGCGAGCGGCACGGCCGTCGATCCGTCCACGGTCAGGACCGCGCTCCTGCCGTCGAGCAGCCGCAGTCCCACGCTCTCGTCGGGCTCGAGCACGAGGGAGCGGTCGAACAGCATGTGCGGGGAGATCGGCGTGAGCACGAGCGCGCGGAGCCGCGGCGACACGATCGGACCGCGCGCCGACAGGTTGTAGGCCGTCGACCCGGTCGGGGTCGCGACGATGATCCCGTCCGCCACGTACGTGAGGAACGGCCTCCCCGCGATGGAGACTCCGACCCGGATCGTGTGGCCGGGGACGCTCCGTTCCATGGCGACCTCGTTCAACGCGACGATCGTCCGTCGCGGGGTTCCCGGCCCGCCTACCGTGACCTCGAGCGTCATGCGCTCCTCGACGTCGTAGCGGCCGGAGACGAGCAGCTCGAAGGCCCGCTCCACGCCCTCGGGCTCGACCTGCGTCAGGTACCCGAGGTTCCCGACACGAAGGCCGCCG
>JAJZBW010000290.1 GCA_021798745.1 Actinomycetes bacterium | reverse complement strand
GACGGGGACGTCGACCGCGGCGCGCACGTCCGCCACGATGTCGAGCGAGGTGATCGCCGGCTTCACCATCACGACGTCCGCGCCCTCCGCGACGTCGAGGAGCACCTCGGCGAGGGCCTCCCGGCGGTTCGCCGGGTCCTGCTGGTAGCCGCGGCGGTCCCCACCGCCCGCGATCGTCACGTCCACCGCCTCGCGGAACGGGCCGTAGAGGGCGGACGCGAACTTCGCGGCGTACGCGAGGATGCCCACCTCCGTCCGGCCCGCGCCGTCGAGCGCGCGTCGGATGGCCGCGACCTGCCCGTCCATCATCCCGCTCGGTGCGACGAGGTCCGCGCCGGCCTCCGCCTGGGCGACCGCCGCCTCCCCGTACCGCTCGAGGGTCGCGTCGTTGTCGACCTCGCCCCGCCGGTCGAGGAGCCCGCAGTGCCCGTGGTCGGTGTACTCGTCGAGGCACAGGTCCGGCATGAGCACGAGGTCGGAGCCGACCGCGTCGCGGACGGCGCGGAGCGCCACCTGCACGATCCCGGCGGGATCGGACGCGCCCGAGCCGACGGCGTCCTTCTGCGCGGGGACCCCGAAGAGCACGACGCCGGGGACGCCGAGCGACACGAGCCGCCTCGCCTCCGCGACAAGCGAGCCCACCGTGTGCTGGACGACCCCGGGGAGGAGGCCGATCGGCACGGGGTCCTCGATCCCCTCCCGCACGAACAGCGGCGCGACGAGGTCGTCGACGGACAGCCGCGTCTCCGCGACCATGCGCCGCAGCGCGTCCGTCCGTCTGAGGCGCCTCATGCGGCGCTCGGGGAAGCCCACGGGGGGAGGATACCGGGCCGGCGGAGGTCGGCCGGAGGGGCTCCTCCACGCGCCGCCCCGCACGCGCCCTACCCGGCGACGGTCGCTGCGTGGGACACGAGCGCCGTGACGATCCCCTCGGCGGTGTGCTCGGCGGCCTCGGCCGTGACCTCGACGCCCGCCTCCCGCACGGCCGCGGAGGTCACCGGCCCGATCGTCACGACGACCCCGGGAACCCGGTCACGGCCGGCCGTGGCGAGGAACGCGGAGACCGCGGAGGGCGACGCGAAGGTGACCGCGTGCGCGCCCCGCACCGCGTCGAGCCGTTCCGGGGAGAGCTCGACCGGGCGCGTCTCGTACGCGTCGACGACCTCCACCTCCCAGCCCGCGTCCCGGAGCGCGTCGGGGACGACGTCCCGGGAGACCGACGCCCGGGCGAGGAGCACCCGCGCGCCCCGGCCGGGCGGCGGGGGGAACTCCGCGGCGAGGGCCTCCCCGAGGTAGCGCGACGGGACGAGGTCCGCGACGATCCCGCGCCGTGCGAGCGCCGCGGCGGTCGCCGGGCCGATCGCCGCCACCTTCGTGCCGGCGAGCGACCTCGCGTCGCGCACCGCGTCGAGCAGCCGGTCCGCGGCGTTCGACGAGGCGACGACCACCCACTCGAACGCTCCGGCGCGGGTGGCCGCCTCCCGGAGCGCCGCCCCTCCGTCCGCGGGGTCCACGATCTCGATCACGGGGAGCTCGACCGGGCGGGCCCCGAGCGAGGCGAGCCGGTCGGCGAGCGCCGCACCCTGGTCGGCGGCCCTCGTCACGAGGACCCGCCACCCCGCGAGCGGGCGCTGCTCGTACGAGGAGAGCCCGAGCGCCGCGACCTCGCCCACCACGATCGTCGCCGGGCTCTCGACGGGGGTGGCCCCGAGCGCGCCGAGCGTCGTCCGCACGGTCCGCTGCTCGGGCGTCGCGCCGCGCTCGACCGCGACGACCGGGGTCGACGGGTCGCGACCGGCCGCCACGAGCCTCCGCGCGATCTCCGCCCTCGCCGCGACCCCCATGAGCACGACGACGGTGCAACCGGACCTCGCGAGCAGCTCCCAGTCGACCGACGCGTCCGCCGAGGCCGCGTCGTGCCCCGTCACGACCGCGAACCCCGACGCGACCCCGCGGGTCGTCACGGGGACCCCCGCGCACGCGGGGACCGCGACCGCCGCGGTGACTCCCGGGACCACCTCGTACGCGACCCCCGCGCCCGCGAGCGCGAGCGCCTCCTCGCCGCCCCTCCCGAACACGTACGGGTCCCCGCCCTTGAGCCGGACGACCGTCCCCCCCGCCCTCCCGAGCTCCACGAGGAGCGCGTCGATCCCGTCCTGCGGCTCCGCGCCGTCGCCGGGGGACTTCCCGACGTCGACGAGCCGCGCGCCCGGACGCGCGCGTGCGAGCACCCGCACGTCCACGAGCCGGTCGTGCACGACGACGTCCGCAGCGGCGAGGAGCTCCGCGGCGCGCACGGTGAGGAGCCCGGGGTCGCCGGGCCCCGCTCCGACGATGTAGACGGTCACCGCCCGCCCCTCATAGGCCCGCGCCCCTCACCGGCCCGCGCTCCTCGTAGGCCCGCGCTCCTCATGGGCCCGTGCTCCTCAAAGCCCCGTGCTCCTCGGCCACCCGGCGGAGAGCAGGCGCGCCCCCACCTCGCTCGCGGCGAGCTCGTCCGCGAGCGCGCTCCCGAGCGCCTCGGGGTCGCTCCCCGTCGCGCTCCTCCGCACGATCTCGCTCCCGTCCGGCGACGCGAGCATCCCCTCGAGCACGAGCTGCCCGAGCGGGTCGCCCGCGGCCGACGGGACCGCGTGCGCACCGACCGGCGCGTCGCACCCCCCGCCGAGGCGCGCGAGGAACGCCCGCT
>JAJZBW010000289.1 GCA_021798745.1 Actinomycetes bacterium | reverse complement strand
TGGTACGCGGGGAACGCGATGAGGGCGTCGGGGACCGCGACGGGCGGCAGGCCGAGGGCGATCCCGATCGACGCGGTCATGAGGGCGAGCGACCCGACGGGACGGGCGCGGCGGAGGGCGACCGCGAGCGCCGCGACGGCCCACACGAGGGACGGCCGGAGGTCGCCGCCCGCGCGGTACCCGCCGGAAGGAGCGGCTGCGTGCGCGCCCGCGACGAGCAGGAGGAGCCCCGCGAGGGCGAGGTCGACGGCGACGAGCTGGCGGGGCGTCAGGCGGTGGAGGAGCGGCGGCCGCGGGGCCGGGTCCTGCGCCGGTGTCGTGCCCATGGGAGGAGCCTAGAGAGCCTGCACGTCGGGGGCATCCGCCCCGGGTCGTAGGGGAGGGTGTCGCGCGTACAGCCGGGGTCGTACGAAGGAAGATCCCGGGAGGCGACGACAGGGCGGCGCGGTTCGCGCAGACTGTGTCGTGCGGGCCGCGCCGCGCGGGCGCGCTCGACGGTCACGGACCGGGAAGGGACGGCGAGCGACGGTGAGGGAAGGCCGATGATCGAGGCACGAGGGCTCTCGAAGCGCTACGGGGACAAGCTCGCCGTCGACGACCTGAGCTTCACGGTCCGACCGGGCGTCGTCACCGGCTTCCTCGGGCCGAACGGCTCGGGCAAGTCGACGACCATGCGGATGGTCATGGGTCTCGACGCTCCTGACGCGGGGTCCGCGACCGTGAACGGCAGGGCGTACCACGACCTCGACTGGCCGCTACGGGAGGTCGGGGCGCTCCTCGAGGCACGCGCCATCCACCCCGGGCGGAGCGCACGCGCGCACCTGTGGATGCTCGCGCAGGCGAACTCGATCCCGCGTCACCGGGTCGACGAGGTTCTCGAGGTCGTCGGGCTCTCGGAGGTCGCGGGCCGTCGCGCGGGGAAGTTCTCCCTCGGGATGGGCCAGCGCCTCGGGATCGCCGCGGCCCTCCTCGGGGACCCCGGGGTGCTCTTGTTCGACGAGCCCGTGAACGGGCTCGACCCGGACGGGATCCGATGGGTGCGGAACCTCCTGAAGGGGCTCGCACGGGAGGGGAGGACCGTGTTCGTCTCGAGCCACCTCATGAGCGAGATGGCGCTCACCGCGGACGACGTCGTCGTCGTCGGGAAGGGACGGCTGATCGCGGAGACCTCGATCGGCGAGCTCACCTCGCGGAGCGCGAAGGGGTTCGTGACCGTGCGGTCGCGCGAGCCCGAGAGGCTCGCTGTTGCGCTCGAGGGGGAGGGGGCCACGCTCGAGGACGAGGACGGCGCCCTCGTCGTGCGGGGCCTCGAGGCGGAGCAGGTCGGGGAGCTCGCTGCCCGTCTCGGGATCGCGCTCCACGAGCTCTCGCCGCACGCGGCATCTCTCGAGGAGGCGTTCATGGAGCTCACCGAGGAGAGCCTCGAGTACCGGGGCGCGGAGCAGCCCGTATGGGCGGAGACAGGAGGACCCCGATGACGGTGGGAACGGTCGTGGGACGCGCGCCGGGCGTGCTGCCCGCCGGGAGGTACGGGATGCCGGGCCTCGTGCGCTCGGAGTGGCTGAAGCTCCGGACGGTCCGGTCGACGACGTGGTCCCTCGTCCTTCTCGTCGTGCTGAGCGTGGGGATAGGGGCGCTCGGGACGGCGGAGACGCGGGCCCACTGGACCGCCTCGACGGCGGTCGGGTTCGACCCCACGCAGACGAGCCTCATCGGGGTGTTCTTCGCGCAGCTCGTGATCGGCGTCCTCGGGGTCCTCGCGATGAGCGCGGAGTACGGGACCGGGACGATCCGCGCGACCTTCGCCGCCGCGCCGCGCCGGCCACTCGTGCTCGCGGCGAAGTCCGCGGTCTTCTTCGCGGTCGCGCTCGTCGTGAGCGAGGTCGTGGCGTTCGTCTCGTTCCTGCTCGGCCAGGCGCTCCTCGGAGCGCCGGCGATCCACGCGACCCTCTCCTCGCCCGGGGCGCTCCGCGCCGTCGTCGAGAGCGGCCTCTACCTCGCGCTCCTCGGTCTGCTCGGTCTCGGGCTCGCGACGATCATCCGCCACACGGCGGGCGCGATCGGGGCGTTCGTGGGAGTCGTGCTGGTGCTGCCGCTCGTGGTGCAGGCGCTCCCGAGCTCGACCCAGCTCGCTGTCCGCCGCTGGCTCCCGTCACGGATCGGGCAGTCGATCATCGCGACGCGGCCGTCGTTCGGCCACGAGCTCTCCCCGTGGGTCGGGTTCGCGGTGCTGTGCGCGTACGTGGCCGTCGTCCTCGTGGCAGGAGCGGTGCTGCTCGTCCGTCGCGACGCCTGAGCCCCGTCAGGCGACCGCCCGGCGGAAGACCCGCGTCGCCCAGGTGAGCATCGCCGCGCAGAGGGGTACGAGCACGGCGAAGGCCTGCCACACCTCGGGCCGCGCGTAGTGCTCGACGGCGAGGGCGCGGGACGCGACGACGAGGTAGTAGAGCGGGTTGAAGTGCGCGAGCACCTGCATCCACGCCGGGGCCGTCTCGCTCGTGATCGGGAGGAGGACGCCGGCGAGGAGGAGCAGCGGGAGGTTGATCCCGTTCACGACCGCCGCGAACGCGCTGATCTCCTTCGTCGAGATGGCGGTCGCGACCGAGAACGCGGCGAAGGTCGTCGCGAGCAGGCAGAGGAGGACGGCGAGCACGGCGAGTCCTGGCCAGTGCGCATCGAACCCGAACCCGATCCCGACGA
>JAJZBW010000288.1 GCA_021798745.1 Actinomycetes bacterium | reverse complement strand
ATCTGCGGCACCGGAGAGCTCGTGCGCGCCGCCCTCCGCGCGGGCGCCCGCCGGGTCGTCGTCGGCTGTGGCGGGTCCGCCACGACCGACGGGGGCGACGGCGCGGTGGCCGTGCTCCTCCACGAGCCCGGGCTCCGCGACGTGGAGCTGCTCGTCGCGACGGACGTCACGACGCGCTTCCTCGACGCGGCGCGCGTCTTCGCCCCCCAGAAGGGCGCGGGCCCGGACGAGGTCGCCCTCCTCACGACGCGCCTCGAGAGGATCGCGTCTCGCTACGCCTCGGAGCTCGGCGTCGACGTGACCGCCGTGGACGGCGCGGGCGCGGCGGGCGGCCTCGCTGGCGGCCTCGCCGCGGTCGGCGGGCAGATCGTCTCCGGGTTCGACCTCGTCGCGGACATGGTCGGGCTCGACGCGGAGCTCGCGCGTGCCGACCTCGTCCTCACCGGAGAGGGCTGCCTCGACGAGACGTCTCTCGCGGGAAAGGTCGTGAGCGGCGTCGTCTCCCGCCTCGCGGGGCGTGCGCCCGCGCTCGTCGTGGCCGGGACCACGCGCGCCGTCGGGGCTGCGGAGCTCGCGGCCGCGACCCACGTCCCGGTCGCCCGGGTCGAGGTCGTCGACCTCACGGGACGCTACGGCTCGGAGCGTGCGCTCGCATCGCCCCTCGCGCTCGTCGCCGAGGTCGTGCGCGAGGTTCTGCGGCGGTCCGCCGGGCGCTGACGCGCGACAGGCAGGTCCACCCGTCGCGGCGCTTCCACCGGGCGGGGTGGGACGATGGCCCATGACCCGAGGAATCCTCCCGCGGCTCGTCGCGGCGTGCGGCGCCGGCGCCGCGTCGCTCCTGCTCTGCCTCCCCCGCGCCGACGCGAGCCCTCCGCCTCTCCCGCCGCCGGTGATCAGCGAGCCGTTCACCGTGCTCCCCTGTCACCCGGCGACGACCCTCGGCTCGGAGGGGTGCGCGGAGCACGACCTTCTCGCCGCCGACCGCCGCATCGACCAGGAGGTGCGCGTGCTCTTCGGGCTCCTCCACGGAGACGCCGCGCGCGCGCGGCTCGCCACAGCGGAGAGCGCGTGGCTCGCCTACCGCCGCGCCGACTGCTCGAGCCAGTCCGACGCGTACGCGGGGGGCTCGTTCGCTCCCGTCGCGTTCGCCCTGTGCGAGGTCCACGACGACGCCGACCGGAGCGCGGACCTCCGGCGCTTCTACCGCGCGCTCGTCGAGGGTCGCTCCCGGCCGCCCGCGTTCCCCTGACGGTCGCTCCCGACCGGCTCGCGGGGAGCCGCTATCAGGTGGCCCAGACCAGATATATCAGGTAACCTTGATATCGGGACGGAGCGGGCGCAGCCGGAGCAGGTGCGACGGGCACGGGTAGCCGTGCGGCCGACTGTGCCCGCCGCGACGACCGGGGACGGCGAGCGTGATCGCAACCTTCGTGATCTTCCTGCGAGAGGGCATCGAGGCGAGCATGATCGTCGCGATCCTCCTCGCGTACCTCGACCGGATCGGACAGCGCCGCCACTTCCGCGACGTGCTCCTCGGGGTCGCCGCCGCGGTCGCTCTCGCCTCGGGAGGCGGGGTCGCCGCCTACCTCACGATCCGCACCTACGCGGGCTCGCGGACCCAGACGATCTTCGAGACCGCCACCTTCGCGGTCGCGGCGGTGCTCCTCACCTACATGACCTTCTGGATGCGCTCGCATGCCCGCACGATCTCCGCGGACCTGCGGGCCCGGACCGAGGCCGCGCTCGGCCGGGGCGAGCGGCTCGGCCTCGCGCTCCTCGCGTTCCAGGCCGTCGGTCGGGAAGGCGTCGAGACGGCGGTGTTCACGCTCGCGATCGTCTTCGCGACGGGGACCCGTGGGACCCTCGCGGGTGGCACGGCGGGGATCGCGCTCGCGCTCGTCGTGGCCGTCCTCGTCTACCGGCTCGGGCGGAGGCTCAACCTCGCACGGTTCTTCACGGTCGTCGGCGCGCTTCTCATGGTCTTCGCGGCGGGTCTCGTCGCGGACACCGTCGAGAACCTCCAGCAGCTGGGCTGGGTGCACCTGCTCGACCACCCCATGTGGAACACAGGGCACGTCCTGTCCGAGGGATCCGCCCTCGGGGACGTCGTCCACAGCCTGCTCGGGTACGCCCAGCAGCCGACCCCGCTGCAGCTCGTCGCGTACGTCGCGTACCTCGCCGCAGCGCTCGCCGCGTTCCTGCGCTCCGGCCGCCCGGGGAGCGGCCACGCCCGGAGCTCGGCGCACCGGCCCGCCGGGCCGGACGCGCCCGCCGCCGCCTGACCGGACCTCCGGCCGCGCTCCACCGCGTGCGACGACGCGCTCGCGTGTAGGGTGGTGGCGACCGTCAGCCCAGCGAAGTCCGGTGGAAAACCGGCGCTGTCCCGCAGCTGTGAGGCCCTCGGGCCGAGCCAGATCGCCTGACCGACGGTGCACGAATGAGAGCTCTCGAGGAAGGGCAGCTCGTGCGGTCAGGATGCCTCTCGGTCCTCTCCGTCGACGGAACCCCACTCGACCGGAAGGAGGACCGAAGTGAGACCACCCCGACTCCTCGTCGCCGCCGTCGCGGCAGCGAGCGCGCTCGCTGCGACCACGACCGTCGCTCTCGCCGCGCCGCGCGCGCCCGCCCCGGCGGTCGCACGGCCCGCGTCCCACGCCTCGCACGCCGGCACGAGCGGCTTCCCCGTCCGCGTCCCGACGCGCTACGGGAC
>JAJZBW010000048.1 GCA_021798745.1 Actinomycetes bacterium | reverse complement strand
AGCGAACACGGTCATCCGGCTCGGCAAGGAGTTCAACGGGAGCTGGGAGAACGACTACATCGGGACGACGACAGCGGAGTACACGGCCTGGGCGCAGTGCTTCGCGCAGGAGGTCGGCGCGATGCGCGCCGTCCCGGGAGCGCACTTCCTCTTCGACTGGAACCTGAACACGTGCACGACGGCGATACCTCTCGCGCAGGCGTACCCGGGGAACGCCTACGTGGACATCATCGGAGCAGACTTCTACGACTCCGACTGCGGGAACCCGGCGATGACCGCCGCGACGGAAGGCTGGTCGAACCTCTACCAGGCGCCGGAAGGGGCGAACGACAGCACGAGCCTCGCGAACATCGCGGCGTTCGCCGCCGCGCACGGCAAGCCTCTCAGCCTCCCGGAGTGGGGGCTCGACACGAGCTCCGGCGACGACACGGCCTACGTGAACGGCGTGAGCTCCGTCGTCCACTCCGGCGCGTCCGTCGCGTACCAGTCGTACTTCGACTGCGGGTGTGACGGCATCGCGATGCTCGGGTCGAGCGTCCCGAACGCGACGGCCGCGTACACGGCGGCGTTCGGTTGACCCTCCCCGGCCGCGCCGCGTCACGCGGGGTCGCGCCGAGGCGGTACTCTCCCGATCGATGAAGACGTCCGTCGTCGTCGTGTCGAAGGACGAGCCCACCCTCGGGGACACTCTCGACGCGCTCCGTGCCTACCAGGGAGCCGACGGCCTGCTGGACGAGGTCGTCGTCGTGGACGCGTCCGAGGGTCGTCTCGACGACGTGCGGCGCTCCCATCCAGAAGTCGTGTGGCGGGACTACGTGCAGCCCGCGGGGATCGGCGTGACGATATCCCACCAGCGGAACATCGGGGTCGCGACCGCGACGGGCGACGTGGTCGTGTTCACGGACTCGGGCTGCGTGTTCGACGAGAGCTGGTTGCCGCGCCTCCTCGCGCCGCTCCGGGAGGAGGGCGAGAGCGTGACGTGCGGCCCCGCCCGGGCCCGGGAGTCGAGCGTGTACTCGGGCGCGCGGTGGTGGGGGAGCACGCAGGAGAAGTACGTCCCCGCGTGCTCGACGATCAACCTCGCGTTCACGCGGGCCGCGTTCGACGCCGTCGGCGGCTTCGACGAGACCTTCGGTGCCGGCGAGGACCTCGACTTCTCCTGGCGGCTCGTCGACCGTGGGTACCAGCTGCGCTGGGTCGCGGACGCGGTCGTCCGCCACGAGTGGGGCGACCTCCGGCGCCAGCTGCGTCGTTCCTACCTCTACGGGATCGGCTGGGTTCGGCTGTACCGCAAGCATCCGTCCCGGATCCCGGCGGGGATACGGAGCAACCCCGTCCCGCTCGTCTACCCGCTGTACCTCCTCGGGCTTCCTCTGACGCTCCGCTACCGGGCGTACCCGCTGCTGCTCCTGCTCCCGCTCTGGAGAAGTCGCAAGGAGGAGCTGCCGATGCGGGTCGTGGTCGACCACCTGGTGCTCGGCGTCGGAGTCCTGGCGGAGCTGGGCAGGATGGGCGGAGGCGCGTCGGCGCGACGTCGGGCGCACCCGTGAGCACGGGCCCCGCTCGGATCTCGGCGGGGGACGCACGCGTGAAGGTCCTCGCGACGCCGAAGGATCCGAACCCGTACCAAGAGCTGCTCTACCGGGAGGTCGCGCGCGAGGGCGCGGTCGTGCGGTACGCGACGGGCCCGACCCCCTCGCAGACGGTGAACCTCCTCCTCGCCCCGCTCGTCCTCGCCGTGCAGCGGGCGCGCGGGTTCAGGATCTTGCACATCCACTGGGTGTTCCAGTTCGACATCCCGTGGGCCCGAGGGGCGCGTCCGGCACGCGTCGTCATGCAGTGGTGGTTCGGGCTGTACCTTCTCGTCGCGGCTCGGCTCGGCTTCCGTATCGTCTGGACGGCTCACGACATCCTGCCCCACGCGCCCGTGTTCCGCGACGACGAGAAGGCCCACGCCCTCTTGCGGGAGCGGGCGGACGTGGTCATCGCTCTCTCGCCTGCGACCGCCGCGCAGCTCGTCGAGCTGGGGGCGCGGGACGTGCGTGTGGTGCCGTTCGGGCCCTACGGCGGCGCAGTCCCCGGTGCCCCGACGGGCGAGGACGCTCGAGAGCTGCTGCACCTCGAGGTGGAGGACTTCGTCGTCGTGTCGATCGGACGCCAGGAGCACTACAAGGGCGCGGACCTGCTCCTCGAGGCCGCCTCCGAGGCCGCGCCCGGCTCCCGTCTCGTCGTCCTCCTCGCGGGAGTCTGCTCCGACCCGCGCTTTCGGGCACGTCTCGACGAGCTCGCCGGGCGCGCGGGCGCGCGCGCGCGGGTCAGGCTCGAGTGGGTACCGGACGAGGAGCTCGTGACGTACTTCGCCGCCGCGGACTTCGCCGCGTACCCGTTCCGGGAGGTGACGAACAGCTCGTCCGTCCTGCTCGCGCAGTCCTTCGGCGTGCCGGTCATCATCCCGAACCTCCCGAGCCTCGCAGACGTCGCGGCGGGCTCGGTGATCCGGTACGAGCCCGGCGAGTTCCGATCGGCCGTGGAGCGGGCCGAGGCGCTCGGCGACGCGGAGCGGGCGCAGATGGGGCGGCGTGCGCGAGAGCATGCATGCGGAGTGACGTGGAACGACGTCGCCCGGGCGACCATGGACGCGTACTCGGACGCGCTCGGACGTCCGAGCGCGCGTCTGCGAGAGGTCGTCGGGCACGAGGGCCACGCGCGCACGGGACCCGCGGCGCGCGCGGCGAGGGACTCGACCTAGGGCTGACCGGGGGTGAGCCCCAGCCAGTCGCTCTCTAGGACGTCCACGAGGTCGTCGCCGTGACCGGTGCCCACCTTGCGGAGGAAGAGCAGCGGCGTGCGGCCGGGCGCCCGTCGCTCGTCGCGCTCGGCGCGGATCGCGGGGAGGTCCGCGCGGCCGAGCCAGCGGGGGCTCGGGCCGCCCGCGCCCCAGTCGATGTACCAGGGGAGGTCGTTCACGAGCTCCTCGGGATCGTCGCACACGAGCCCGTCGCCGAGGAGCAACGACGCGATGAGCGTCTCGTCGGGGAGCCAGACTCGCCTCCAGCGCCGGAGTATCTCGGGACGCCGGGAGACGACGTGATGGATCTTCTCGATGTGCGTGCGGCAGAGGATCTTCTGGACGGCGGCGCCCGCGAGAGCGAGACCTTCGGGGAGGTCGCGTGACACGGGTAGCGAGAGATCGCGGCCTCCGACCCTCCAATGGAGACGCTGGTACCGGTCGAGGCCACCCGAGGGGCCCCAGCGGTCGAACGGAAGGCGAAAGGTCTTCACGAGCGAGCGGTCCTCGTAGCGCGCGAGGACCGTCGCGATGCCCTGCGGGGAGACGACGGGGAAGTCCGACCCGGAGACCACGGCGACGTGGTTGACGCGCGGGTGCTCGAGCAGCTGTCGCATGGCCCAGAGCTCCGCCCGGACGCTGTCGAGGCTCCCCCAGGCCGTCGCGTACCGTCGAGCGAACGAGACACCCGGAGGAGCGTCCTGCTCGATCGCCCGCAGCGGCCCGGCGGGGCTGCGCCGGTCCCAGTGCACGACGACCGGAAGGGGGTGGAGCGCGCGGAGGAGCCGCCGCAGCTGGGGTGAGTCCGTGTGCGCGAGGACCGCGACTCCGACGCCGCTCGTGTCGCGCTCCTCGGCTCCGCCCAGCTCGGTCACGACCCCCCTCTGCGGTGTGCGCCTACACGGTACCGTGACGGGAGCGGTCGCCGGCAGGGCGGCCCACGGGTCGTCAGGGCTCGCCCGCGCGCCCGGCGGGAGCTCCCCGAGGGCGCACGAGGACGACGACGCCAAAGGCGCGGCCCGCGAAGTAGGCGAGCAGGAGCAGCGAGTCGGTCGCGACGGCTGCGAGGAGCGCCGCCGGCCGACGGGGGTCGAGCCGGAAGCGGCCGGCGAGGTGCGCCGCGGCGGCGAGGAGCGCGTAGGCGAGGACGGACGCGATCGCGAGCCCCGGTCGTCGTCGGGTCACGACGGGGACGAGGGCGAACCCGGCGAACGCGACGTCCGGCGGGCGGACCTGCCGGTAGCGCCAGAGCTGGCGGGTCGCGCCGACGCCGCTCACGAAGAGCCAGCGGAGCGAGGCCGCGAAGCCCTTGGACTCCTGGTGCTCGACCACGAGGCCCTCGATGCCCGTCAGGCGGTAGCCCGCGGAGCGGAGCGCGTGGTTGATCGCGACGTCCTCGCCTTCGCTGAGGGCGGCGTCGAAGGTGACCGTCCGGATCGCCTCGCCGAGATACGCGCCGTTGTTGCCGGTCACGATCGTCGTGGCTCCGCGGACCTTCGGCTCCAGCCGGTAGCGGCGGTGCACGTACGCGACGTCTCCGTCCGGGACGGCAGTCCCCCCGACCGCGTCGTGGTCGGCGAGCTTCTCCCGGCAGGTTCGCCACCATCGCGCGGGAAGGAGGATGTCGGCGTCCACCATCGCGATCCACCGCCCGTCCGCGGCGGCGACGCCCGAGGCGCGCGCGGCGCCTCGCCCCCTGTTCGCGTCGTGCCGCACGAGCCGGACCTCGGGACGGTCACGGGCGATCGCCTCCACGACGTCGGCCGTCGCGTCGGTCGACCCGTCGTCGACGACCACGACCTCGAACGCCTCGAGGTCCTCCTGGGCGAGGATGGAGTCGACCGTCGCGCGCACGTGACGCGCCTCGTTGTAGGCGATGACCACGAAGGACACCTCGGGCGAGCCGGCCGGTCGCGGCGCACCGCGCGCGTCCGTGCCAGCCCCGGAGGCCGTCACCGCCGCGCGGGCCCGAGCGCGCCGAGAAGGCTCACGGGACGGTCGGTCGGCCCGTCGGTCGTGAGGAGACCGACGAGGACGCCGACCGCGAGGACGAGGTGCTCGACGAGCGTCCAGAGCGGACGGCTCCTGCGGTTCCGCCATATCGGGAGGAGGAGCAGGAGAAGGTAGGCGCGGTGGCGCCGAACGAGGGGAAGCCCGAGGAGGAATGCCGGGTAGAGGACGGGAACCGCGTCGTGGAGGTTCACGGACCGCTTCCGGACGGACTGCTCGCCGCGCCCGAGGACGTGCTTGCGGTAGAGATGGCCGCGGCCGCGGCCGTACGCGAAGGAGCGCCGGATCTGACGGGGGAGGGCGCCCCAGTCGTGGTCGACGCGCGCCGCGGGAACGAAGCGGATGCGAATGCCGTGGTGGACGACCCGCCACGAGAAGTCGATGTCCGACCCGTAGGTGAACGACTCGTCGAAGCCGCCGACACGCTCGTACACGTCCCGCCGGAACGCGACGTTGATCGTCGGGCACTCGGCGACGTAGTCGGGCGCCCGGGAGTCGGCGCGCTCAATGCTGTAGGGGACGGACTCGCCTGTCGCTCCGGTCTGCCCGCACGTCATCTCCTCGAGGCCGGCGACGATCGGCGACGTGATCGCCTCGAGCCACCCCGGACGCGGGATGCACCCGGAGTCCGTGAACACGACGATCTCGCCACGAGAGGCGCGCACGCCGACGTTGCGCTGGTGGGCGATCGACGTGCGCACGCGGGGGGGCTGCTCGAAGTCGATCCAGGAGGTCCCGGGACGCGCGTCGCGAATGTCGGACAGCCGGCCCGAGGACGCGTCGACGACCAGGATCTCGACCTCCGATAGCACCGCGCGGGGCACCGAGGCGACCTGCTCCGCGAGCCGGTCGAGCGTCTCGGCGAGAGCGGGCTCGTCCTTGGACACGACGACGATCGAGGCAGTCGCGCCCGAGCCGCCGGCCGCGCCGGGACCACTCACCTCTGCCCTCCCATGAGCGGAGTCTACGGCCCTCGCGACCCGGCCGGGAGGCCCGCGAGGCGGGCGTCGCCGGGAAGGGGGCGTGCCGGGCGACCTAGACTGCAGGCGTGGCCGAACGCTTCCGCGTGGTCTCCCCGCACCTCGACGACGCGGTCCTGAGCTGTGGCCGCTTCGCTCTCGAGCACCGCGGCTCGCGGTTCCTCACGGTGTTCGCGGGTGGGCCGGACCGGATCGACCCGCTCCCTCCGTTCGACCGTGCGTCGCGGTTCTTCCGCGACGGGGACGACGTCGTCACGGCTCGCCGCTCCGAGGACGCGCGCGCATGCGAGATGCTCGGCGCGGTCCCCGAGCACCTCGACTTCTGGGACGGTCACTACCGGACGGCCTCGTACGGGTACTCCGGTCCGTCTGACGGGGCGATGCTCGAGGAGATCGTCGGCCGTCTCGGCGAGGTCGCCCGGGAGGACCCGGTCGACGCGTGGCTCGTCCCGCTCGGGCTGGGCCACCCCGACCACCGGCTGGTCTCCGACGCGTGCCTCTCCTTCCTCGAGCGGTCCGGCGACGACGTGTACGCGTACGCGGACCTCCCCTACTTCGTCGAGGAGGAAGCGGACGCGCGGCGGCGGATCGCCGATCTCGCGAGTCGCGGGCTCACCCTCACCGAGGTCGCCGGCTGGTCCGCCGACGCGAGCACGAGGGTCAAGAGAGACGCCATCCGTGCGCACCGCTCCCAGCGGCGCTCCCTCGGGCGACGCGCCCGCCGTGCCGCGCGCGCGACGGAGCGCGGGTGGGCGGTCCAGGTCGGCCGCGCGTGACCGGAGGCTCGCACACGGGGCTCCCGTCGGCACGCGTGCTCCACGTCGTCGTCGGGCACGGGCTGCCGACCTACTTCGTGAACTGCGTCCGCTCGGTCCGCGCGACGGTGGGTGCCGACGACATCCTCGTCGTCGACGTCGCGAGTCCCGACGCGGCCCTTCGCGAGCAGCTCGAGCGGCTAGCGGAGCAGGACCCCCACACGGAGCTCCGCGCGCTGCGGGAGAACGACGTGCGGCGGAACGGGAAGGTCGGCAGCCTGTACACGGCGTACGAGATCGCCTTCGAGGAGGCGATCGCGCGGGGGTTCGACCTCGTGCACCTCGTCCAGGGAGACTTCCAGGTCCTCTGGTGGGACGACGACGTCGTCGCGGCGGCACGGGAGATCTTCGAGAGCCATCCGCGTTGCGTGAACGTGTACACGGCGCTCTTGTCCTCCGACAAGCTCCTCGGCGACGGGTTCGGGACCTCTCCCGTCGACGGAGCCCGAACGCTCCGCAAGTACGGCGTGACGGACACGGGCCTGTTCCATCTCGGGCGATGGCGCGAGCTGGCCATGAGCTTCGGGGACGACGAGCAGGTGCACGCGTCGGACGCGCTCCGAGCGGGCCTCGAGGTCGTATGCCACCCGTGGCCGACGGACGCTCCGATCCCGTGGCCCGCGGTCGTGCGGCGCGGCGTGACTCGCGGCCGAGAGGTCCCGCTCCGCCACGAGTTCCTGCTGAGGCCGCTCTCGGAGGCCGACGTCGCGGCGGTCAAGCGTCCGGGAGCTCAGACGTGCCTCGAGGACGTGTGCGTCCCGTGGGGGTGGGTCTGCCTGACGCCCATGTGGACGACGGGCCTCGACTCGGTGGACTACTGGGCGGCTCGCTATCGAGACGTGCGCGTGCACGGCCTCGGGCGGCTCCTGCCGCGCGTCGAGACGCGCGGCGTCGTGTGGCGGGAGGTCCTCCGCGACCCGACGCGGCTCTCCGTGCGCCCGTCGGCCGTCGAGCTCCTCCTCGCCGCACCGCTCGGCGAGATCTCGAGGCGAGCGCGGGCGCGACGCGAGCGCCGGGCGGCGCGCCGGGGCACGTAGCCCGGGCGCGACCTCCGCCCGGACGAGCCGACCTCAGTGGTACACGCGGGTCGTCGCCGTCGTGAACACGAGGTCCTTCGTCACCGACAGGAAGCGGGCGGGGTAGCGGTAGATCGCCCCCGTCGTGCCGACCTGCGCGCGGACGGTCCCGTCGACGACGTTCGACGTGCGCGCGTAGACGAAGGCCCCGGGCTCGGTCAGCTGCGGGAGTATCGCGGTGACGATGCCGGGGATCGACGCGTAGTGGTCGATCTGGAGGCCGCCGTAGATGTCTGCGAACACGACGTCTCCCGGGCGGCGATGCTGCACGACCCACTGTGCCGACGCCATGTCGGCGCCGGTGAAGTAGAACATCTGGTACGCGTCGCCGTAGTTCTGAAGGGTGTCGACCCCTCCGCCCGACAGGGTCCGGAACGACAGGCCGGAGTCGGAGAAGAGCAGGAGCGCGAGCGCGCACCCGGCGATCGTCGTCGACCCGACCGCGACCGCGCGGCGCCGGGTGAACAGCCACTCGAGAAGGAACGCGAGACCGACCGACAGCGCAGGCGCCCCCTGGACCTGGCCGCGTGGCGCGTTGTACAGGGCGGAGATCGTCGCGCTGAGCCGGAGAAGCGCGAGCAGGGCGATGCACCCGAGCGCGAAGGACGCGAGCTCGGCCCTCTCCGGGCGCCGGACCCGGCGCTCGCTCCAGAGGAGGAGGAGGACCCCGACCCCGGTCAGGAGGAGCACGAGCTCGGCGACGACCGTCGTGGCGTTGGTGACCGCCGTCGCGTAGATGGCGGGGGTCGTGCCGTTCGGCGCGGACGGCGGAGCGGATGCGATCGGGTAGGCGTGGGTGAGCGCGGGAGGGTACGGGTGCAGCCACGGCATGTGCGCGTGCGCGTACGCGATCGCCGCGAGGGCGAACTGGTGCGGCGTCGTCGCGGCGGTCACGTCTGCGTTCAAGAAGCGCTGGACCAGCGAGGAGCCCTTGGCGCCCGAGAGGATCTGCAGCCCGCTCGCGTTGAGCGTCGACACGAGGTTCCCGATGTTCTGGACCGAGTGCGTGATGACCGCGTTCCACAGCACGACGACGCCGACGACGACGACGACGAGCGGGAGGCTGAACACGGGGTTCGGACGGGAGCGCCGGCTGGCGAGGCGAAGGACGCCGTACGCGAGGTACCCGCCGATGAGGACCGTCGCCGCGAAGTACGCGGTCGAGTAGTGCGTGATCGCCATCGCGACGCCCGACACGAGCACGCCCGCCTGGCGTACACGCGTCGTCAGGTGGTCGTCGAAGGCCGTGATCACGAAGAGCCCGAAGTAGAGGAGCCCGACCTCCTGCCGAGCGAGCCCGTTGATGTCCGCTGCGTACAGTCCCTGGACTATGAGCAGGACCGCCCCGAACAGCGCGGCTCGCCTCCCGAACCAGCGGGCCGAGATGTCGAAGACGATCACCGGGAAGAAGCTGAACAGGAGCGGGTAGAGCTCCTTGAACAGATAGGTCCCGGACACGTGCGTGAGGATCGTCAGAGCAGTCGGGAGGACGGTGATGCTGAGCATCGCCGCGTACGCGTTGCCGTCTCGCGGCACGTGCCACACGCCTGCGTGCAGCGTCGCTGCGAAGACGTGGAACTCCTTTTGGATGTCGAACCCGTAGGTGTAGCTGGAGCGGGTCGACGACATGAGAAGGACCGCCGCGGTCGCCGCGTAGAGCGCGACCCGGACCGACCATGCGGGCAGCCGGGCGCCGGGGAGGAAGGCCGTCGCGAGCAGCGCGGCGATCGCAGCGAGCGCCGCCAGCGCGACGTCGCCGCTCCCGCCGTTGTTGAGCCTCTCGGCGCCGGCCATCGCGGCGACCGGCGCGAGGAGCATCGCCGCGAGCGCCGCGACCTGACGCCAGGACGGGGTTCGCCCCCGCAACAGGTACCCGAGGGGGTCGCGGCGTCGTGACTGGAGGAGGAGCGCCCCGATCACGACGACGTTCGTCGCGAGCAGGAGCGGGGCCTCCGCGAGCGGGCGGCGGACCCCGAGAGGCGGGAGGAGGTAGCTGAGCGCGAGGCCGACGAGGATGAGGGTGAGGACGCTGGACCCGACGACCCACGCGAGACGCGTCGAGGTCTCCCGCGGGCGGAGGCGTGTCGGGGCGAGCAGGACCAGCCCGGGGACGACGAGCACGAACGCGAGCGCGTAGAGGCGCGCGGCGAGCACGGCGGGGACGAGCATGGTGACGTCGAACAGGAGCGTGAGGACCCCGAGCGGGAGGACGTTCCGCCACCGGGCGGCGATCTCGTGCCGCAGCGCGAGCTCGAGCCGCGCGACGACGAGCGCGGAGCGCTCGCTCACCTCGCCCGACGCGCCTGGGTGCGGTGCCCGGCCACGGCTCGCCACTGCGTCGCGAGCCCTGCGGCCATGCCGGCGTCGAGGGCGGTCTCCTCGACGAGGCGCAGGAAGGAGAACGCGAGATGGGAGACGCGGCGCGCCTGCATCGCCCCGCGGATGCCCTGAGGCAGGAGCACGGGCACCGCGCCGAGCGCGCCGAGCGCCCGGACCGGGCCGCGCCGCCCGAGCAGCACGGCGAGGAGGAGGACGGCGAAGGGGGCCGGGAAGACCATCGGCCAGCGCCGGTCGGGGTCGATGAGGAACGTGCGCGCGTGCCCCTTCCCGTAGGCGAAGTCCCTCCGCCAGAGGTCCCGGAGCGTGCCGGCGAAGTCGTGGTGGACGACGGCGTCCGGCGTGAACCACAACGAGTGCCCCGGGCTCGTCTCCCGGACGCGTCGGCAGATGTACTCGTCGTCCGCGCCGAACGTCATCCGCTCGTCGAACCCTCCGATCTGCTCGAGCAGGCCGCGCCGGAACGACATGCTCGCCCCGGGGAACGAGTAGACGGAGCGTGCGCCCGCCGGGGCACGCGAGCCCCACATGCGACGGACGTACAGGAGGAAGCGGGCGCCGAGGCCGGTGTGCCGGGCGAGCTCGAGCTCGAGGGGAGCGAGCGGGTTGTTCGCGGCGAGGTAGCGGTCGACTAGCCCCGTCGTGCGGAGGACCTCGATCGCCCCTCCCACCGCGACGACGCCGTCGTCCTCATACGGGCGGAGGAGGCACTCGAGCCAGTCGCGGTCCGGGATGCAGTCGTCGTCGGTGAACGCGACGACCGGTGCACGGGCGACGCGTATGCCGGAGTTGCGGGCGGCGCTGATCCCGCGGTTCCTCTCGTGCACGACGAGCTCGACCCCGAACTGGCGGGCGACCGCCGCGGTCCCGTCGGTCGACCCGTCGTCGACGACCACGACCTGGACCTTGTCCCGGATGGTCTGGCGTTCGAGCGCCTCGAGGCACGCCCCCAGCGTCGCGGCGCCGTCGAGGGAGCACACGACGACGCTCACGTCGGGGGCGGGCTCCTCCACGTCCCTATCTCGGGGCGGCATGTCTCGGGACCGTCGGGGCGGACCGGGGGGCGGCTCCCACGCTCGCGCGCCTCGTGAGGGCACGGTCGTAGACGGACAGGACGTCTCGCACGACCGCGCCCCATCCGAACCGCTCGACGTCTCGGACCTCGCGCCGGGGAGCGGAGCCCGACAGCGCCTCCGCGACCACCGAGTAGAGCGAGGCGGGCGTCGGCTCGCAGAGCCATCCGTCGACCCCGTCGTCCACGAGCAGTCGCGCCTGGTTCTCGTCGTGGAGCGTCGTGACCACGGGGAGCCCACAGGCGAGCGCCTCCGCGACGACGACGCCGTACCCTTCGCGAGTCGAGGGGAGCACGAGCAGACGCGCGCTCTTCATGAGCCCGAACACCTCGTCGTGGTCCGAGCGACTTCCGAGGAAGACGATCCTCTCCGCGCATCCGAGCCGGTCCGCGAGCGCCTCCAGCTGCGGGCGCTCGGGCCCGTCCCCGACGATCGCGCACGTCACGGCCGATCCGGCGGACGCGAGCCCCGCGACGGCAGAGACGAGCCAGTCCACGTGCTTGTGGCCGATCAGGCGCCCGACGTAGAGGAGGTCGTGGTGCTCGGCCGAGGGTGCCGCGCGTGCGATCGCCTCGAGGTCGACGCCGTTCGGCACGACCGTGACGCTCTGCGGCGGCGCCCCGTTCTGGACGAGTCGGTCGCGCGTCGTCGAGGTAGGCGTGATCGTCTCGTCCGCCAGGCGTGCCGAGAGGCGTTCGACGGCACCGGCGACCGGGCCGAGCCGACCGAGGTACTCCCGCCAGTAGTCGGCCCCCCAGTACTCGTGCCACATCACGACGAGGGGGACTCGCTTCACGCGCGCCACGACGCGGATCGTGAACAGCGGGAGGTGGGGCATCTGGTCGGCGTCGATGATGTCGAAGTCGAAGCGCAGGAGCCTCAGGCACGCGAGGGCGAACAGCACCGCCTGTCGGATCGTGCGCGTGGAGCCGTGGTACATCTCGTGGACGGGGCAGAGCGCGTGGAGGCGGACGCCGTCGACGGTGCGCTCGTCGGGCCCGTCCCACCACTTCATGGTGAACACGTGGACCTCGACGCCCTCTCGGGCGAGCCCGAGCGCGACCTGGTGGTAGCGCGTCTCCTTCCCGCCCTTGTGGTACGGATAGATCGCGTCCGACACGAGCGCGACGACGCGTCTCCCGGCCGGCGGCACGGCGTCGGTGCGGCTCACGCTCGCGCCCCGACGATGTCGACGTGGAAGTCGATGGACTCCCGGGGAGCGGCGAGGCGGACCGAGACCGTGGTGGCACCGTGCGCGGACGGCGCGGCGACCTCGACCGCGACCGACCGCGAGGAGCCCGTCGGCACGGGCGTGTCGCCGGTCGCGAGGACGCCGTGCGAACGCGCCGTGGAGTAGGTGGCGCTCCAGGCGTACGTGCGGTCCGCCCCCTCCCTGTTCGCGACGACGAAGTAGAACGAGATGGTCCCCGAGGACGCGAGCACGGAGGGGAGCGAGGTCGGGTGGGCGAAGGAGAGCTCCGTGAAGCGCTCCGGAGTGGCGATCAGCCCGAGCGACCGTGCCGAGGCGAGCCCCGCGTACTGGAGGAGGAGGAGGAGGGCGACCGCTGCGGCGAGCACGTACGCGAACGGCCGGTAGGAGAGCATCCGCCGGGCGACTGGCTCGGGGTCTGCACGAGCCGACCCGACGCGTTCCAGGCTCAACCCGCTGCGGTCGCGTCGGGAGGCACGACGCGCAACATCACCATGGGTCGATCCTACAGCACGTCATTCGGCCCGTGACCTCCCCCCGCCCCTGGACGTGATCCGGTCCGACCAGGGAGAATCGACACGTGCCAATGCGGGCGACGTGGTTCGGACGGGAGTCGAGGCCGCTGTTCGGATGGCTCCACAGCGCGCCGAGCGCGCGCGCGGGCGCGGTCCTCTGCCTCCCCATCGGGGACGAGAGCTTCCCCGCGTACCGTGCATATGGCGACCTGGCCGAGCGGCTCGAGGCGGCCGGCGTCTCCGTGGTGCGCTTCGACTACTCCGGGACCGGGAACTCGGCCGCCGCCCCGGCCGAGGTCGTCGCGGTGGAGGAGTGGCTCGGGGACGTCCGAGCCGCGGCCGACCTGCTCCGCGAGGACGGGGTCGACGACGTGACCCTCGTCGGCATCCGCTCGGGAGCCCTCCTCGCGGAGCACGCGGCGACGGCGGCGCGCGCCTCGGCGCTCGTGCTCTGGGACCCGGTCGAGAGCGGGCGGCGCTGGCTCCGCGAGGTCCGCCTCCTCGGTGCGACGGGTGTCAGCGCGCCCCGCGAGGGGCGGGGCGGGGACGCCGATGGCCTCGAGATCCCCGGGATCCTCCTCGGCAGGCGGCTCGCCGAGGAGCTCTCCGCGCTCGCGCTCGGACGTGCCCGCGTTCCCGACGGGACCTCGGTCCTCGTGCTCGAGCGCCTCGAGCGTCCCGTGAGCGCAGCGTCCCGCTCCCGGCTCGAGCACCTCGACGCGACGTGGGGGAGGGCGGTCGACATGCCCCGGTTCTTCGACGTGGACACGTGGCACCCGTTCCTGTCCGAGGCGTCGATCGCGCGGATCGAGGGGTGGGTCGCCGAGCGCACGTCCCGCGTCCCGGGGCGGGGACCGGCACCGGGCGCCCGTCGAGGGGAGCAGTCGGTCGGCGGCGAGGCGAGGGCGGAGGTCGGCCCCGGCGTGCGCGAGCGTGCCGTGCGCATCGGCCCCTCGAGGATGTTCGGCGTCCTCACGGAGCCGTCGGCCTCCCGGGGGGACTCCGGTCTCCGGGTCCTGTTCGTGAACACCGGCCTCGACCGGCACATAGGCCCGTCTCGCCTGTGGGTCGACCTCGCACGGAGATGGGCCGCGGACGGGTCCGTCGTGCTGCGTGTCGACGTGAGCGGGACGGGGGACAGCCCGGCACGCCCCAGCCAGCGACGCGAGGTGACGTACTCGGCGTGGGCCGTCGACGACGTCGTCGAGGCGGCGACGTTCCTCGCACCGGAGGACCCCGGATCGGTCGTGCTCGTCGGGACGTGCTCGGGCGCCTACCACGCCATCGAGGCGGGAGTCGCCCTCCGGTCGCGTGCGGTGTGGGCCGTCAATCCCGCGGTCCCGCCGTCGACGAGGTTTCCCGGCGCCCCGGCGACCGGGTCGCGGGCAGACGTCGCGTCGACCGTGCGGCGCGCGACGAGGCGCGCCAACCCCTTCTTCGAGCACCTCGCGGAGAGCCGCCGAGCGGTCGAGCTCGCCCACAGCCTCGTTCCGGGCCCGTTGTGGTCGCTCCTCGACCGGTTGGGCCTGTACGCGCACGCGGCGAGCGCGTTCCGCCCTCTCCTCGACACGGGAGCGTCGCTCTACGTGCGCTGCGGGAAGGAGGAGTCCCAGCGCTTCCTCGCCTACGGGAGATCCGCGGTGAGACGCCTCGAGCGGACGGGCCGGCTCACCTTCGAGGTCGACGAGCTGCTCGACCACACGCTGCTCGACCACGGCTCCCAGGTGCGCGTCGCGGCAGCGCTCGACTCGCTGGCCCAGGCGGACCGGACGCGAAGGACGCCGGGCAGCGCCGTGGCGGGCGCGCTCGCCGGGTCGGACCGCGGTGCCGCGGGACCGGCGGGCTCATGAGCGACACGAGGACCGTGACGCCGGTCGTGGTGCGAATGCTGGAAGGACGGGTGGGGAGCACGCTCGTCATGCAGCTGCTCGGGACCTCCGAGGAGATCTGCTTCGACCGCTCCTACCCCTACGAGCACAGCTACCTCACCTACCTCGCTCGGCTTGCCGCGCAGCTCGACCAGGACGTGTCCTCTCGCCACGGGATGGGCGAGATCGTGTACTCCGAGGACCCCAACCTCCCGCCGCTTCCCTTCCCCCCGGAGATCGTCGAGCGCCACGACCTCGCCCGGGAGGCGCTCTCGGGCCTCTGGAGCGCGTTCTCCCGCGCGCTCTTCGCCCGCGGCGGAGCGCGCCTCTACGCGGAGAAGTTCTGGGGCGACGTCGCACGGCTGCGCGCCGCGGGAATCGACCCGTACGTCGTGGACCTCGTGCGCGACCCGCGTGACGTCGTGGCGTCGGTCCGTGCGTTCAACACGAAGACGGGTGTCCCGCGGTTCGGTCGCGAGCGCGCGGCGGACGACGCGGCGCACCTCGTGACCCTCGTGGCCGGGATGGCGTTCCGGCTGCGCGAGCTGACGAGCGCGACGGGCGAGCGGCGCATCCTCGTGCGATACGAGGACCTCGTCCAGGATCTCGGCTCCTCCTCGGCGGCGATCGGGGACGTGCTCGGCGTCGACCTCGACCCACGGGCGGTCGTCGCGGCCGAGAGCGAGATGTCGCGGCACATCACCGCGCCCTCGGTCGCCGCGTCCGTCGGGCGCTGGCGCTCGGACCTCGCGGAGCACGAGGTGGCGGCCATCGAGCGCCGTCTCGGGCGGGCCATGGAGAGCCTCGGGTACGAGCTCGCGACGCGCTGACCGGTCCGCGAGCGGACCGGGTGGTCCGCGCCGTGTCGCGAGGTTGTCCCGATCATCGTGGAAGTTGAGGTGGCGGTCCCCCGCCTGACGCCTGCCATCTGGTAGGTGTTCGGGCGACCGCCAAGTCACTCGAACGACAAGGGGACCACCACCGTGAAGAAGGAC
>JAJZBW010000287.1 GCA_021798745.1 Actinomycetes bacterium | reverse complement strand
AGACGTGTTGCTCTTCCGACCTACGACGGGCGGACCTGGTCGAGAGCTCGCGAGGCGGGCGATGTCCTTGCCGTCGATCCGCTCGGGTCCTCGATCTGGATGCTCCAAGCAATCTGCGCGAGCCCGGCGGCACGGACCTGCCCCCTCCGGCTCCTCGTCTCGAATGACGGCGGGCGCAGCTGGTCGCCGTCGAAGGTGACGCCGCGTGGAAGAGTCAATCCCTTCGTCGGCCAAGGCGCGCAGGGCCAGACATGGCTCGATCGCGTGAGTCGCTCGTCGGCCTACCTCGTCGCGAGCCCGGTGACAAACCGCGAGGGCCACCCCGACTCTGCGCCGCTCTGGCGCACGACCGACGCGGGGGCGTCGTGGGCGAAGAGATCGATCCCGTGTGCCTTCGATGCCCTGTCTGTCACGCTGTCGGTCGCGCCGGATGGCGAGCTGTTCGCCCTCTGCGCCGGTGAGCCGAGCGCAGGGAGCCAGGTGAAGTCGGTCCTTGCCTCGAGCGACGGTGGGCTGCACTGGCACCTCCAGTCGTCCTGTGACCCGCTCGTGACGCCCTCACCGCCCTGTGCAGCCCATGACGTGCTCGACTCGGGCTACCTCGGGAGCATCGACGCGATGTCCGCGACGACGCTGCTCCTCGTCGGGGACCGCAGCTCGCTCCTCGTGAGCCACGACGCCGGTGTCGACTGGCGATCTGCAGGTCCACTCATCGGTGGTACCGGTGATGGGACGTCCCAGGCCGTCGTGCTCGGCGCGAGGGATGCAGTCGTGCTCGGGGAGAACGAGGACAGCGGGATACCGACGCTGTGGCACACCGTCGACGCCGGCGAGCAGTGGCGTGCGGTCGTGCCGCGAATCGACTGATCGAGTCCAACTCGAGAGGGCTCGACGCTCCCGAGAGCTCTCGGGCTCACGACGCCTGGAAGTAGACGAGCGGGTGACCACGGCGGTCGAGCACGAACAGGTGGCTCACCTGGAACGAGTAGTCAGACGGCCCGACGTCGACGACGAGGGAGTCCTCGACGAGCCGCCTCCCGCACGCGTGCGCGACAGCAGCGGCGAAAGGATCGCGGCTCGCGGGTCCCACCGAGACGACGCTGTGTCGTCCGAGGCCGTAGGCGCCGCCGCTCCAGGTCGCGAATAGCCTTGTCCACCACGAGCGGTCCGAGTGGGCGAGGTCACCGAAGAAGCCGGCGGGCGACGCGTTGAAGCTCGCCACCATCGCTCGTGCAGCGGCGGTGGCCCGCGGGTCGAAGGCAACGAGCCCCGCGCTCGACGGGCACGAGGCGAGGTCCGTCCCGCGGGCGGGGCGTGCTGCGGGGTAGACCGAGTCGGGAAAGCCGGCCGCACCGCCCCCTGGCAGCGTGTCGAGCACCGGAGTGTGGACCGGCAGTGCCACTGCCTCGTGGCCTCTCGTGATCTCGACGAGCGACGTGCCGCCGGAGAAGCCGTTGCCGGCGAAGGAGTCGAGATAAACGACACCAGACGGTGCGACGGCGATCCCGCTCGGCTCGATGCCCGGTATGTCGCCCGGGTACCACAGGCCCTTGATCTTCAGCTTGGACAGATCGAGGACCGTGCGTGTCCCGCTCGAGGTGACAACCACGATCGACTCACCGTGGCCAGCGCCGAGCACCTCGCCGTCGAGGGCCGTCGTGAGCTGTGCGGTGTAGCTCGGGCCGATCAGGGTGATCCTGCCAGAGGGCGAGACCTCGAACATCTCCTTCGGCGAGGACGAGTACACGTCGAGGTTTCCTGCGGCGTCGAAGGCGATGTCTGTCGGGAAGAACGCCATCGGTCCCTTCGCGGTCGGGACGTCGACGCCGGCCGGCGGTCCGCCGGCGACGAGGCTCGAGATGATCCCGCTCGGGGAGACCTGGCGGATCGCGCTTCCCGACGCGATGTCGAGCGTGCCGTTTCGCGCAACTGCGACGTCGCTCGGATCGAGGCTCGCGTCGATCGCAGGACCGCCGTTACCGGAGCTCCCCGGTTGGCCGTTGCCCGCGACGCTCGAGATGACGCCGTCGGAAGCGATCGCCCGCACCCGGTTGCCGGAGACGACGTAGAGCGTCCCGTCGGGCGCGAGTGCCATCCCGCCGAGCCTCTGGAGCCGGGCGTGGGTCGCCGGACCGCCGTCGCCGGAAAAGCCCAGCTGGCCCGTACCTGCAAAGACCGTCAGCCTGCCACCGGGATGCCATTCGAGGATCTGGTCGCGGGAGGTGTCGGCGACGAGCAGGTCGCCGTCGGGAAGACGCACGAGCGCTCCGGGACGGAGCAGGTCCGGTGACTGTGCTCCTGCGATCTGTCGAGCCAACACCGAGTACGGGAGCGGGAGCGGCGTCGTGACACCGCGGTGCGGATCCGGGCAGACGACGCCCTCCTGCTCGACGAGCATGCAGGCGGTCACGTAGGAGACTCTCCAAGTTCCGCTCGCGTACACGGCCGAGCCGACGAAGCGCGAGACCTCACGGCTCGCGCTCCCGTCTGCGATGTCGAAGGCGACCGACGCGGTCGTTCTCGTCGTCCTCGTGATCGAGCTGACGTGCATCGTGCCGTCAGCAAGGAGGTAGGAGGCGTTCGCGTTCTCGTTCACCGCACCGCGCGCGAAGGCGCTCGCCAGCGCCTCGTCCGCGCCGTCGACGTACGGCCGGAGAGCGACCGTCGGCTCCGGCGGACCGACGAGGTGGCCGAATGCCGTCGTGATCTCGGAGCGCATCGTGG
>JAJZBW010000286.1 GCA_021798745.1 Actinomycetes bacterium | reverse complement strand
CCGCCGACGCGGTCGTGCGGCTCGTGTGCGAGCCGAAGATCGACGGGCTCGCCGTGTCGCTCCGCTACGAAGGTGGCCGCCTCGTCCGGGCGGCGACCCGCGGGGACGGGGTCACGGGCGAGGACGTGACCGCGAACGTGAGGACGATCCGGTCGATCCCCCACGAGCTTGCGCTCGACGCGGACGAGGTCCCCGCGGTGCTCGAGGTGCGCGGCGAGGTGTACATGTCCCGGGGCGACTTCGAGGAGCTCAACCGACGCCAGGGCGAGGAGGGGGAGCGGCTGCTCGCCAACCCGAGGAACTCGGCCGCGGGCTCGCTCCGCCAGAAGGACCCCGCAGTGACCGCGTCTCGCCTGCTCAGCTTCTGGGGCTACCAGCTCGGGGTCGTCGACGGGGGGGTCGCCGGCCCCGGGGGGAGCGCGCTCGCCAGCCACGAGCAGTGCCTCGGGCTCGTCGCTCGCTCGGGGGTCCCCGTGAACCCGGAGCGGGCCGTCGTCGACGGTCTCGCAGAGGCGTTCGCGTACTGCAGGGCCCTCGAGTCCCGACGCCACGACCTGCCCTACGAGATCGACGGGGCGGTCGTGAAGGTCGACGACCTCTCCCTCCAGCGCGAGCTCGGGGCGACGTCGCGCGCCCCCCGGTGGGCGATCGCCTACAAGTTCCCTCCCGAGGAGAGGACGACCCTGCTCGAGGAGATCCTCGTGTCGATCGGGCGGACCGGGCGCGCGACCCCCTACGCGCGGCTAGCGCCGGTGGTGGTCGCCGGCTCGACCGTGCACCTCGCGACCCTCCACAACGAGGACCAGGTGCGCGCGAAGGACGTCCGCCCCGGGGACACCGTCGTCGTGCGCAAGGCGGGCGACGTGATCCCCGAGGTCGTCGGCCCCGTCCTCGCGACGCGCCCGGACGCGAGCACGCCCTGGTCGTTCCCCCGTTCGTGCCCCGCCTGCGGCGGCCCCCTCGTGCGGCTCGAGGGGGAGAGCGACACGTACTGCGTGAACGCGGACTGCCCCGCGCAGCGGGTCCAGCGCCTCGCGCACTTCGCGTCGCGCTCGGCGATGGACGTCGAAGGTCTCGGGGAGCAGCGGGTGACCCAGCTCGTCGCGGCAGGGATGCTCCTCGACGTGGCGGACGTCTACGGCCTCTCGGCCGAGGCGCTCGCCCCCCTGGAGGGCTTCGGGGCGCTGTCCGCCGCGAACCTCGTCGCGGCGATCGAGGCCTCGAAGGGACGCGGGCTCGCGCGCGTGCTCGTCGGCCTGTCCATCCGACACGTCGGCCCGACGATCGCCGCGCTCGTGAGTCGTTCGGTCCGCGACGTCGACGCGCTCCGCGCCGCGGGCGTCGAGGAGCTGGCCGCGGTCGACGGGGTCGGGCCGACGATCGCGGCGAGCGTCGCGGCGTTCTTCTCCGTCGAGCAGAACGTGTCGGTCGTCGAGCGGCTGCGCGCTGCGGGAGTAGCGCTCGAGGCGACCGGGGAGCAGCCGGCGGGCGAGGGCGCGGCGCGAGCGCCCGCGACGCTCGGCGGTCGCTCCGTCGTCGTGACCGGCACCCTCGAGCGGTTCACGCGCGCCGAGGCCGAGGCGGCGATCGCCGCTCGGGGGGGGAGGTCGCCCGGGTCCGTGTCCGCGCGCACGTACGCCCTCGTCGCCGGGGCCGAGCCGGGGGCGTCGAAGCTCGCGAAGGCCGAGTCCTCGGGGGTGCCGGTCCTCGACGAGGAGGCGTTCGTCCGGCTTCTCGAGACGGGCGAGCTGGCCCTCCCGGGCCCCTGAGAGGACCCGAGCGCTCGACGCGCACGGCCAACACCTGTCACGCTGCCATCTCTGGCAACATAGAGGGGTCCCCGAGGGAGCAGCGATGACGACCATCACCGAGCAGCTCGGACGCGTGCTCGCCGGCCGCTACCGGCTCGACGCCGGGCTGGGCACCGGCTCGTCGGCCCACGTCTACGCGGCCTTCGACACGCGGCTCCAGCGCGTCGTGGCGGTGAAGCTCCTGCACCCCGGTCTCGCGGGCGACGACCGGTTCCTCCGGCGACTCCGCGCCGAGGCCCAGGCGGTCGCGGCGCTCAACCACCCGAACGTGCTCAAGGTGTTCGACTGGGGCGAGGAGCACGACGGGCCGTTCCTCGTGCTCGAGCACCTCGGCGGGGGGAGCCTCCAGGACGTGCTCGACTCGGGCGCCCGCCTCGACCCGGCCCAGGCCGCCTCCGTCGGCGCCCAGGCGGCGCGGGGCCTCGCGTACGCGCACCGGAGGGGCTTCGTCCACCGGGACGTCAAGCCCGGGAACCTCCTGTTCGACGAGGACGGAGGGCTGCGCGTCGCGGACTTCGGCCTCGCGCGCGCGCTCGCCGAGGCAGCGTGGACGGAGCCCGCGGGGGCCGTGCTCGGGACCGCCCGGTACGCGTCCCCGGAGCAGGCGGAGGGACGCCCGCTCGACGACCGGTCGGACGTCTACTCGCTCGCGCTCGTCGTCTACGAGGCCGTGGTCGGCCGGGTCCCGTTCTCTGCGGACACGACCCTCGCGACGCTCATGGCACGCGTCGGCGCGGCCCTGCCGGCGAGCCCCGAGCTCGGCCCCCTCGCGCCGATCCTCGCCCAGGCGGCGATCGCGGAGCCCGTCGCGCGCCTCGACGCCGCGGAGCTCGCGGGGAACCTCGAGCTGCTCGCCCGGCAGCTTCCGGCCCGGCCGCTCCCGCTCGTGCGCCGGCCGGCGCGGTCCGAGCCTTCG
>JAJZBW010000047.1 GCA_021798745.1 Actinomycetes bacterium | reverse complement strand
CCCCTGTCGCCGCTCGCCAGCCACCCGATGACCGCGAGGACGGCGGCGGCGGCCGCGACGCTCATCGCGAGCGGGAGCCGGCGCCGCCTCGCAGCGCCACGGATCCGGTCGCGGGCGCGAACCGGTCGCACGAAGTGCCGGATCTCCCACCCGCGCTCGCGGGCGAGACGCGCGAGCACGCGGTCGGGGTTCACCGCGACGGGGTGCCCGACGGCCTCGAGCATCGGGAGGTCGGTGCAGGAGTCCGAGTACGCGTACGAGGCGGAGAGGTCGACGCCGAGATGCGCCGCGAGCTCCTCCATCGCCGTCGCCTTGTACGGGCCGTACGCGTAGAACGCCATCGCCCCCGTGTAGCGGCCCTGCTCGTCCACGGCGGCCCGACTGGCGATCGTCTCGTCCACCCCGAGATGGCGGCCTAGCGGACGGACGATCTCCTCGGGCGACGCGGACACGATCACGACGATGCGTCCCTGGTCGTGGTGGTGGTCGATGAGGTCCATCGCCTCGGCGAAGATGATCGGCTCGACCGCCTCCTCGATGGTCTCCTCGACCACGGACACGACCTTTGCCCGCTCCCACCCGGTCGTGAGCTTGAGGAGGGACTCCCGTATCCGTGCGAGCCTCTCCTCGTTAGCCCCGAGGTGGAGGTAGACGAGGTGGGTGAAGAAGGCGCGCACGATCGAGCGCCGAGAGAGCAGGCCCTCCGCGTACAGTGCGCCGCGGAACGCGGACATGGCCGCCTTCGCTATGACGGTCTTGTCGAGGTCGAAGAACGCGGCCTCGCGCGGTCCGCCGTGGGTCCGGGCGACGGGAGCGTCGTCGAGCGTCACGGATGCGTCACGGAGCGACGAGGAGCCTCCGCACCTCGTCCTCGGAGTCCCCTGTGACGAGGAGGAGCACCTCGTCCCCGACGTCGACCGAGGTGTCGCCGCGGGGGACGACGACGTGGCCGTCGCGCACGACGGCGACGACCGTCGCGCCGCGCGGGAGCCCGAGGTCGGCGATGGTCCCTCCCGACGCGGGCGAGCCCTCCGCGAGGGTGACCTCGACGAGGCGCGCGTTGCCCCCCTCGAAGTGGAGGAGGCGGACGAGCGACCCCACGGAGACCGCCTCCTCGACGAGTGCGGAGAGGAGGTGGGGGGTCGACACCGCGATGTCGACCCCCCAGGTCTCGTTGAACAGCCAGTGGTTCTTCGGGTGGTTGACCCGCGCGATCACGCGTGGCACGGCGAACTCCTGCTTCGCGAGCAGCGAGATCACGAGGTTGTCCTCGTCGTCGCCGGTCGCGGCGACGACGACATCCGCGGTGTCGAGGTGCGCCTCGAGAAGGACGTCGACCTCGCAGGCGTCCGCACCCCGGAGCTCGACGGTGGACGGGCGCGCCGACCGCTCCGCCCCGTCGGGGTTCTTCTCGAGCAGGAGCACCTGGTGCCCGTTCGAGGCGAGGTCGTCCGCGAGGAACGTCCCGACCGCCCCCGCCCCGGCGATCACGACCCTCACCGCGGGCCCCCGTGCCTCGTGGCCGCGTCTCCCGGCTTGCCCGCGAGCGCGTCGTCGAGCCGGTCACGGGCCGTGAAGGTCACCGCGACGTAGAGCACGTCCCCCTCCTGCCCGACGAGCTCGTCGGGAGCGAGGTTCGGGACGCCACCGCGCACGACGGCCACGATCCGCGCCCCGGTCTCGGTCTCGAGCTGCGCGAGGGCCCGACCGCACCAGACGTTCGGGAGCGCCCGCTCCACGAGCCGCACGCGACCGGTCGGGTCCGACCACTCGGCGGTCGTGTGCTCCGGGAAGAGCTTGCGCATCACCTGGTCCGTCGTCCAGGTGACCGTCGCGACGGTGGGGATCCCGAGGCGCTGGTAGATCTCGGCGCGCCGTGGGTCGTAGATGCGGGCCACGACGTTCGGGATCTCGTAGGTCTCCCGGGCGATCCGGGCGCAGAGGATGTTCGAGTTGTCCCCGCTCGTGACCGCTGCGAGAGCCGCCGCGTGACCCGCTCCGGCCTCCTCGAGACGGTCCCGGTCGAACCCGGCCCCGACGACGTCGAGCCCACCCCACCCGGTCGGGAGTCGCCGGAACGCGGCCTCGCTCCGGTCGATGACCGCGACGCTGTGGCCGTCGTGGACGAGGTCCGTTGCTAGCCGGGAGCCGACGCGTCCGCACCCGACGACGATGACGTGCACTCCCCTATCGAACACGCCCGGAGTGCCGGGCACAACTCGCCCCGTGTCGCGGAGTTGCGTTGCTCGCGGCCCGGACGGGCAGACTACGGGGATGAGCTCCCCTCCGGTGCCCCCGGGTCTCACCGGCCCACGGGCCGCGACCGCGAGCCTCGACCTTCCCGAGCCGTTCACGTACCGGCTGAAGAAGCGGCTCCTCGGACCCCCCCTCGTCTCGGAGCGTCTCGCCGAGCAGCGGCTCGGCAAGCCGACCGCCCTCGGGGTGCTCGCGCCGGACTGCATCTCCTCCACCGCCTACGGGTCGGAGGAGATCCTCACCGTGCTCGTTCCCGTCGTCGGGACGGCCGCGTTCGCCCTGCTCCTGCCCATCACGTTCGCGATCATCGCGGTGCTGTTCTTCGTGACGCTCTCCTACCGAGAGGTCGTCATGGTGTACACGCGGGCCGGGGGCGCCTACGTCGTCGCCCGCGAGAACTTCGGAGTGAACGTCGCCCAGGTCGGGGCCGTCGCGCTGATCATCGACTACATCGTGACCGTCGCCGTCCAGACCGCGGCCGGGACGGACGCCGTGACGTCCGCGTTCCCGGCGCTCGTCCCGTACAACGTCCCGATCACGATCGGGGTCGTGCTCCTCCTCCTCTACGGGAACCTCCGGGGGATCCGCGAGGCGGGCCGCACGTTCGCGCTCCCCACGTACCTGTTCATAGGGAGCGTCGGGCTCGTCGTCGTCCTCGGCTTCGTTCGGTCGCTCCTCGGCCAGCTCCACGTGCACTCGATCCTCGTCCACGGGGCGTACTCCGTGTCGGCGGTGCACCCGGACACGGGGCTCCTCTACGGGGCGTCGCTGTTCGTCGTGATGAAGGCGTTCGCCAACGGGGGCTCGTCGCTCACCGGGCTCGAGGCGATCTCGAACGGCGTCGCGACCTTCCGCTCGCCCGAGGGGCGCAACGCACGCCGCGTGCTCGTCATCATGTCCATGACCCTCGGGACGCTCGTGCTCGGGGTCTCCTTCCTCGCCTGGAGGACGCACGCGGTCCCGTTCGTGACGGGGAGCCCGACCGTGCTGTCCCAGGAGGCCCGCTACGTCTTCGGGAGCTCGCTCGTCGCGAAGGTCGGCTACTACGTCGTCCAGGCCGCGACGATGCTGATCTTGTACACGGGCGCGAACACGAGCTTCAACGGGTTCCCGAACCTCGCGAGCTTCGTCGCGAAGGACGCCTACCTCCCCCGGCAGCTCACCCGTCGCGGCCACCGGCTCGTGTTCTCGAACGGGATCGTGATCCTCGCGGTCGCGTCGATCGCGCTCCTCCTCGTGACCCAGGCACGCGTGAGCTCGCTCGTCGCCGTGTACGCGATCGGGGTGTTCACCGGGTTCACGCTCGCGGGGGCCGGGATGGTCCGTTACCACGCGGTCCACCGCGAGTCCGGGTGGAGGCGGCGGAGCGTGATCAACGGGTTCGCAGCGGCGCTGTCGGCCGTGATCGTCGTGATCCTCGCGGTCACGAAGTTCACCGAGGGGGCGTGGACCGTCGTGGTGCTGTTCCCCGTGCTCGTGCTCGTGCTCATCAGCCTGCACCGGACCTACACCGAGGAGGAGCGAGAGCTCGAGGTGAACGTGCAGCACGCTGCGGAGGCCCCGGTGCTGCGCCGGCACGCCGTGCTCGTGTTCGTCGAGCGGCTCGACCTCGCGGCCGCACGGGCGCTCCAGTACGCTCGCTCGCTCTCCGACGAGGAGCCCCGTGCGGTGCACTTCGTGCTCGACACGGCGGTCGCCCGCGAGCTCGAGGAGCAGTGGACGAGGCTCGGCCTGTCGACCGTGTCGCTCGAGCTGCGCGAGTGCCCGGACCGCCGCCTCACGCGCGCGGCGGCCGAGCTCGTCGCCGAGCTCGCATCGGACGGTCAGACGGAGGTGAGCGTCCTCCTCCCCCGGCGCGTCTTCGGAGGACCGCTCAGCCGAGTCCTGCACGACCGGACGAGCGAGCGGATCTCGGCCGTGGTCGGGGAGATCCCGAACGCGAGCGCGACGATCATCCCCTTCTTCGTCGGTCGACGCGAGCGGGCTCTCGTGCGCGCCGTGCTCGCGCCCGGCCACCTCGGCGCGTCCGCTCCGGGCGCGGGGGAGAGCGGGGAGGCGCGCGACGGGGTGCCGGGCCGGGGCCGGGAGGAGCAGGCGCTCGGGAGCGTCGCGCTCGCGAGCGAGGCCGACGTCTTCCCGAACGGCGCCCCACCGGGGACGGTCCGGATCGTCGACGTGCGCTGGAGGCAGCGGGCGCGGGTCGCGGGCAGGATCCGCTCGGTGCGCGTCCAGCCCCGCGCGGGGATCTCGAGCCTCGAGGCGACGCTCGACGACGGGAGCGGACAGATCGTCCTCGTGTTCCAGGGGAGGCGGCTCGTCCCGGGCATAGAGCCCGGGGCTCGGCTCGTCGTCGAGGGAATGGTCGGCGAGCGAGGACGCCGCACGGCGATGATCAACCCCGCGTACACCCTTCTCACGGGGAGCGCGGAGGGACCGCACCGGGCGGAGTCGTGAGGAGGGAGCCGCGCCGGTCGTCGCGGAGCGCGTCCGGCGCGGTGCGTGGCGAGGGCGCCACGCGCTCGTTATCCTCACGCTCCGCGCCACGCCACGGGGAAGGGTCGTAGCGGTCATGGCAAAGCCTCTCGTCATCGTCGAGTCTCCGGCCAAGGCGAAGACGATCGCGCGCTTCCTCGGGGACGGGTACCTCGTGGAGCCCTCGATCGGGCACATCCGGGACCTCCCGCGCTCGGCCTCCGAGGTCCCCGCCGCCTACAAGGGCGAGGCGTGGTCGCGTCTCGGGGTCGACGTGGACAACGACTTCAAGCCCCTCTACGTGGTGTCCCGCGAGAAGCAGGAGCAGGTCCGCAAGCTGCGGGCTCTCGTGTCCCAGGCGAGCGAGGTCTACCTCGCGACGGACGAGGACCGCGAGGGGGAGTCCATCGCATGGCACCTTCTCGAGGTGCTCGCACCCCGTGTGCCCGTGAGCCGGATGGTCTTCCACGAGATCACGCGTCCTGCGATCGAGCACGCGATCGCGAACCCGCGCGAGCTCGACCGCCGGCTCGTCGACGCCCAGGAGGCGCGGCGGGTCCTCGACCGGCTGTACGGCTACGAGATCTCCCCCGTGCTCTGGAAGAAGGTCATGCAGGGCCTCTCCGCGGGGCGCGTCCAGAGCGTGTTCACTCGGATCGTCGTCGAGCGCGAGCGCGAGCGGATGAGGTTCCGCTCCGCCTCCTGGTGGAGCGTGTCCGCCCGATTCGTGACTGCCTCGGGGGAGCAGGTCGAGGCGTCGCTCGCCGCGCTCGGCGGGCGGTCGGTCGCGCAGGGAGGGGACTTCGGGTCGGACGGACGGCTGCGCGACGCGACGTCGGTGCTTCTCCTCGACGCCCTGACCGCCGACGCGGTGGCCGGCTCCCTCGCGGACGCGCGGTTCGCCGTCGCCTCCGTGGAGGAGAAGCCCTACCGGCGCTCGCCGGCCGCTCCGTTCATCACCTCGACGCTCCAGCAGGAGGCGGGGAGGAAGCTCCGCTTCTCCGCACAGCGCGCGATGCAGGTCGCGCAGCGGCTCTACGAGCAGGGCTACATCACCTACATGAGAACGGACTCGACGACCCTCTCCGAGACCGCGCTCGCCGCGGCCCGGGACCAGGCCCGCTCGCTCTACGGGGACGAGAACGTCCCCCGCTCGCCGCGCACCTACGACCGGCGCGTGAAGAACGCGCAGGAGGCTCACGAGGCGATCCGGCCCGCCGGAGAGAGGTTCCGCTCACCGTCGGAGCTCGCACGCGAGCTGCACGGGGACGAGCTCCGCCTGTACGAGCTCGTCTGGCAGCGGACCGTCGCGTCCCAGATGATCGACGCCACGGGGGTCACGGCCCGCGTGCGCGTCGAAGGGGAGACGACAGCCGACGCCGCAGGCCTTCCCGCCGGCACGGTCGCGTCGTTCGGGGCCTCCGGCACGGTCATCACCTCGCCCGGCTACCTGCTCGTGTACCGGGAGGGGGACGACGAGCCCGAGGAGTCGCGTCGAGACGAGGAGGTCCGGCTCCCCGCGCTCTCACCCGGAGACGCTCTCGAGGTCTCGGCCGTCGACACCGAAGACCACGCGACGAAGCCACCCGCCCGGTACACGGAGGCCTCCCTCGTCCGTCGCGTCGAGGAGCTCGGGGTCGGCCGCCCGTCGACCTACGCGAGCATGCTCCAGACCATCCAGGACCGGGGCTACGTGCGGAAGAAGGGGAGCGCCCTCGTCCCGTCGTTCACGGCGTTCGCGGTCGTCGGGCTCCTCGAGGAGCACTTCCCCTCGCTCGTCGACTACGGGTTCACCGCGAGCATGGAGAACGACCTGGACGAGATCGCGTCCGGCGGAGAGGAGGCCGTGCCGTGGCTCCGCCGCTTCTACTTCGGGGCGGCCGGTCCGGACGGGGAGGTCGGGGGAGCGTCCGACCGGAGCACGCACCTCGCGAGCGTCGACGGGGAGCGCGGGCTGAAGGACGCGGTGCTCGCCCACCTCGCCACGATCGACGCTCGTGAGGTGAACTCCATCCCCGTCGGGACGGGCTCGGACGGGGACGACATCGTGGTCCGCGTCGGGCGGTACGGGCCGTACCTGCAACGCGGCGAGGAGCGCGCCTCGATCCCCGAGGACCTCGCTCCGGACGAGGTGACGGTGGAGCGCGCCGAGGAGATGCTCGCCGCCCCCTCGGGCAACCGCGAGCTCGGGACCGACCCGGAGAGCGGGCTGCCGGTCGTCGCCCGAGCGGGCCGGTTCGGTCCCTACGTCCAGCTCGGCGACGCGGAGGGAGGGGAGAAGCCGCGCACGGCGTCCCTTTTCAAGTCGATGTCCCTCGACTCCGTGACCCTGGAGGACGCGCTCGCCCTCCTCCGGCTCCCCCGCGTCGTCGGCGTGGACCCCGCGACCGGCGAGGAGGTCGTCGCCCGCAACGGCCGGTACGGCCCCTACCTCCAGCGCGGCTCGGATTCCCGCAGCCTCGACGCGGAGGAGCGTCTCCTCGAGGTCGGCCTCGACGAGGCCCTCGCACTGTTCGCGCAGCCGAAGCAGAGGCGTTTCGGGCGGGCCCCTGCCGAACCGCTCCGCGAGCTCGGCGCGGACCCGGAGAGCGGCGGGACGATCGTGCTCCGCGAGGGCCGGTTCGGCCCGTACGTGACGGACGGGACCGTGAACGCCTCGCTCCGTCGCGGAGACGACGCCGCGACGATCACTCCCGAGCGTGCCGCGGAGCTCCTCGCCGACAAGCGCGCCGCCGGACCGGCGCCGGGGCGCCGTGCTCGCGGAGCGAAGGCCCCCGCCACGAAGGCCGCGGCGAGGAAGGCCGCGGCGAAGAAGTCCCCCGCCACGAAGGCCGCGGCGAAGAAGGCCCCGGCCAAGAAGGCCGCGGCGAAGAAGTCGACCGCGGCAACGTCCCCTGCGACGAAGCCCCCGGTCGCCAAGGCTCCCGTCGCGAAGAAGGCCCCTGCGAAGAAGGCCCCTGCCAAGAAGGCCGCGGCCAAGAAGGCCCCTGCGAAGAAGGGGCCGGTGACGAGGAGCCCGGCGGGGGCGACGGGCGACGCACCGGGCGGGTGACTCGACGAGGCCGTAGTGTGCCGCCGGTGGGAAGGCGCGGACGGCTCATCGTGCTCGAGGGTGGCGAGGCCGCCGGGAAGTCGACGCAGTCGAGGATCCTCGCCGACCGGCGAGGGGCCGTGCTCACCCGCGAGCCGGGCGGGACGGCTCTCGGGGAGAGGGTGCGCTCCGTGCTCCTCGACCGCTCGTCGGGTGAGATCGCGCCACGTGCCGAGCTCATGCTCGTGCTCGCCGCCCGCGCCGAGCACGTCGCCGAGGTGATCCTCCCCGCGCTCGAGGCGGGGCGCGACGTCGTGTGCGACCGGTTCGAGGGGTCGACGCTCGCGTACCAGGGCTACGGACGGGGGCTCCCCCTCGAGGAGGTGCGCGCGGCCTGCGCGGTCGCCGCAGGGGGGCTCGAGCCGGACTGCACGGTCCTCGTGGAGGTGGACGACCGGGTCGCGGCCGCCCGTCGCGACGGGGAGGCCGACCGGATCGAGGCCGCGGACGGTCCCTTCCACGAGCGCGTGCGCGCCGGCTACCGCGAGCTCGCCGTCGCAGGCGGGTGGGCGGTCGTCGACGGGGACGCGTCCGTGGAGGTCGTGGCCGACCGGGTCGCCGCCGCGGTCGAGGGGGTCGTGGGAGCCGGACGCCCGCGGGGCGTGCCGTGAGGACGGGAGCGGAGGCCGCCGGGACGCGGCACCTCGGTGGTCGGGACGTCCCGCCGGTGCTCCGCCGGGTCGCGGGCCAGCCGCGGGCGCTCTCGCTGCTCGCGGGAACGCTCGTCGCCCCCGTCCACGCGTACCTGTTCCGCGGCCCGGTTGGCACGGGACGCCGTGAGGCAGCGGTCCTGTTCGCCGCAGCGCTCGTGTGCCCCGACGGGGGGTGCGGGACGTGCGCGTCCTGCCGGGACGTCCTCGCGGGGCGCCACCCGGACGTGACCGTCGTCGAGAGGTCGGGGGCGTCGATCCTCGTGGGTGACGCGCGCGCGATCGTCGAGCTCGCGCAACGAGGACCCGCGGTCGCGGCGCGTCAGGTGGTCGTGCTCACGGACTTCGACCTCGTCGGGTCGGCCGCGCCCGTCCTGTTGAAGACCGTCGAGGAGCCTCCGGCGACGACGGTGTTCGTCGTGATCGCCGAGAGCGTGACCCCGGGGCTCGTGACGATCGCCAGCCGCTGCGTCGAGGTCGAGTTCGTCCCGCTCGACGCGGCGACCGTCGAGGCCGTGCTCGTCTCCGAGGGAGTCGCGCCCGACCTCGCGGCGGCGTGCGCGGCGGCGGCCTCCGGAAGGATCGACCGGGCCCGGCTCCTCGCACGGGACCCCGGGTTCGCGGCGCGCCAGTCCGCGTGGCGGGCGGTGCCGGGCAGGCTCGACGGCACGGGAGCGGCCGTCGCGGCCGTCGTCTCCGAGCTCCTCTCGGCGGTCGAGGAGCTCGTCGGCGTCGTGCGCGAGCGGCAGGGGCAGGAAGCCGCCGCGGCGGCCGCCGAGGCGGAGCGCTCCGGCGACCGTTCGTCCGCGCGTCGCCAGGCGATCGAGGAGCGGCACAAGCGCGAGCAGCGACGCGTTCGCACCGACGAGATCCGGGCGGGGCTCGCGGCGCTCGCGTCCGTGTACGGCGCGCGTGTCGCATCCTCTCCTTCGCCGCCCTGCCGGGTCGCCGCCGCCGCAGGCGCGGTCGACGCGATCGACGTGGCCGCGTCGAGCCTCGGGCGAAACCCGAACGAGGAGCTCCTCCTCTCGGCGCTCCTGCTCCGGCTCGACTCCCTCGGCTGACCGCCGCCGGGCGCTCCTCGCCGCGGTCGCAGGCCTCCTGTGCGGGATCGTGCCCGGCGCTCCGCGCTCGTCTACCGTCGTCCCCGACGCGCTCGGCGACGGCCCGGGCGCGGGCCAGGAGGTGGGGTGGTCACCGACGAAGCAACGCGACCCGCGGACGCGCTCTTCCACATCGAGCGCCACGGGATCGACCACGTCGAGGACCCCGAGCGCTGGGCGACCCCGGCGGGCCTGTTCGGGATGTGGGCCGGGGCGATCGTCAACTTCGAGATCCTCGTGTACGGCGCGGTCCTCATGTCCTTCGGGCTCGACTTCGCCCAGGCGGTCATGCTCATCGTGGTCGGGAACACGACCTACGCGCTGGTCGGGCTCGCGAGCCTCCAGGGGCCGGACGCGGGGACGTCGACGTTCGCGATCAACCGCGCCCCGTTCGGGCCCAACGGGAACCGGCTCCTCGCGCTCTTCAACTGGCTCACCCAGGTCGGGTTCGAGACCGAGGGGATAGCGCTCGTCGTTCTCGCGGCGATCGCGCTCGCCTCGAAGGCCGGGTTCCACGCGGGTACCCCCCTCAAGGTCGTGTTCATCCTGCTCGCCGCTGCGATCCAGCTCGTGCTCCCCCTGCTCGGGCACGCGACGATCCAGAAGACGCTCCGGGTCCTCACGGTCCCGTTCGTGGCGCTCTTCGTCGTGCTCGCGGTGCTCACGGTGCACAAGGCGCGCGTCGACGCGTACGCGCACGGGGCGAGCTGGCAGACGGCCATGGCCGGGCTCGCGTTCGTCATCATCGTGAGCGGGCTCGGGTGGACCGAGAACGGCAACGACTACTCGCGCTATATCCCCCGGGGGGCGAGCCGTCCCGCGATCGTCGGGTGGGTGCTCGCGGGGACGGCCCTCCCCTCGGTGCTGCTCATGCTGCTCGGCGCGGCGGTCGCGACCTACGTGCCGGACGCGGGGGGCAACCCGGTGACGGACCTCCCGCACGCGTTCCCCGGCTGGTTCCTCGTCCCGTTCCTCGTCGTGTCCGTCCTCCAGCTGTTCTCGATCAACAGCCTCGACCTGTACTCCTCGGGTCTCACCCTCCAGGCTCTCGGCTTGCGCGTCGCCCGCTGGCAGGCCGTGCTCGTCGACACCGTCGTCGCGTGCGGGCTCACCGCGTACGCGATCTTCGACTCCTCGTTCAACACGCTTCTCACGGACTTCGTGGACAGCGTGATCGTGTGGATCGGACCGTGGACGGCGATCTTCCTCGTGGACTGGTGGCTCCGTCGGTTCCGGTACGTGCCCGAGGAGCTCCAGCGGACCGGGCGCGGACTGTACTGGAGGACGGGCGGGGTGCACGTCCCCGCGCTCGTCGCCCAGGTGCTCGGGAGCGTCGCGGCGGTGATGGCGATCGCGACGCCCTTCTACCTCGGCCCCATCTCGTCCGCGACCGGGGGAGCGGACTTCAGCGTGTTCGCGGGCATGGGGGTGGCTGCGGCCTCCTACGCTCTTCTCGCGGGGCGCTCGGTGCGGCGGGAGGCGGACGTCCAGGACGAGATGCTCGCCCTGCCGGGCGCTGCAGGTTCGGGCCGACGGGCGCAGTGAGGGGAGACGGTGTCGGCGTGAGCGCGGGCGAGCAGGTCCCGACGGAGACGCGCGGGGACGGGATGGTGCTCCGGGTCACCGAGCGCACGAGGCTCCGGCGCATGCCGGAGCGCGTCTCGCTCGAGCGGCGAGACCTCGAGGAGATCCTCGACGCCGGGTTCGTGTGCCATCTCGGCGTGCTCGACGGCGATGCTCCGCTCGTGCTCCCGACCGTGTACGGGCGAGACGGAGATCGCCTCTACGTCCACGGGTCGGTCGCGTCCCGGAGCCTCCGCACCGCGCGCGCGGAGCGGCCCGTGTGCGTGACGGTCACTCTCGTCGACGGGATCGTGGTCGCGCGCTCGGTCTTCGAGCACTCCGTCAACTACCGGTCGGTCGTCGTGCTCGGGGTCCCGGAGGTGCTCGAGGGCGAGGAGAAGGTCGCGGCCCTCCGGGTGCTCACCGAGCACGTCGTCCACGGGCAGTGGGACTACGCGCGTCGCCCGACGAGACAGGAGCTCGCGCAGACGACCGTGCTCGCGCTCGACCTAGGCGAGGTGTCCGTGAAGATGCGGTCGGGTCCCTCCGAGGACGGCGACGGACCCGACGCCGCGCTCCCGGTGTGGGCCGGGGAGATCCCGCTTCGGGTGGTCGCGAGCCCGCCCGTCGCCGACCCCGCCCTGCTCCCGGGAGTCGCGGTCCCTGCACATCTCGAGTCGGTCGTCGCGGGGATGTCCGCGCGCTTCGCGCCGCGCCCCTCCCGACCGGCGTCCGGCCGAGCACGGTGACGGATCCGTCGGTCCAGGGAGGCCCCGCGACGCTCGTCGCCGCGGGTGTGCGAGTCGAGCGGGGTGACGAGATCGTGCTCGACGGCGTCTCCCTCACGGTCGGCCCACGGTCGCGGATCGGGGTGGTCGGACCGAACGGGGTCGGGAAGTCGACCCTTCTCGCTGTGCTCGCCGGCGTCGTCGTCCCCGACGCGGGGACGGTCGTGCGGCTCCCGCCGGGTGCGACCGTCGGCCTCCTCGCGCAGGAGCACGAGCGTCGCGAGGGCGAGAGCGTGCGCGAGCGGCTCCGTCGGGCGGCCGGTGCCGACGAGGCGGAGAGGGAGCTCCACGAGTCCGCTGCCGCTCTCGGCTCCGGGGCGGAGGGCGCCGACGAGCGCTACACGGTCGCGCTCGAACGCTGGAGCGCGCTCCGGGTCGACACGCTCGAGTCCCGCGTCGCGTCGGTCGCCGAGGAGCTCGGTCTCGGGACGGCGACGCTCGACCTGCCGACGGAGGCGCTCTCCGGGGGCCAGGCGGCTCGGGTAGCGCTCGGGTCGATCCTCGTCGGGCGGTTCGACGTGACGCTCCTCGACGAGCCGACGAACGACCTCGACTTCGACGGGATCGAGCGGCTCGAGAGGTTCGTCTCGTCGCGCCCGGGAGGCGTCGTCGTCGTGTCGCACGACCGATCGTTCCTCGACCGGACGGTGACCTCCGTCCTCGAGATCGACGCGCACGACCGCAGCGCCCGGCTGTACGAGGGGGGGTGGAGCGCGTACCTGGCCGAGAGGGCGACGGCACGCCGGCACGCCGCCGAGTCGTACGAGTCCTACGAACAGAGGCGCTCGGACCTCCTCGCACGGGCACGTCGCGAGCGCGAGTGGGCGACCTCCGGGGCGACGCGTCAGAAGCGTGCGGCGCGGGACGGGGACCGCGTGCAGCGGGGCTTCCGGATGAACCGCACCGAGAAGCTCGCGAGCCGCGCCCGTATGACCGAGCGTGCGCTCGAACGGCTCGAGTCGGTGGACAAGCCCTGGGAGGGCTGGGAGCTCCGGTTCGTGATCGCCGACGCACCGCGCTCGGGGGCGGTCGCGCTCCGCCTCGAGGGGGCCGTCGTCGAGAGAGGCGCGTTCCGGATCGGGCCCGTCGACCTCGAGGTCGCCTGGGCGGAGCGCGTCGTGCTCGCGGGGCCGAACGGCTCGGGGAAGTCCACGTTGCTCCTCGCGATGCTCGGGCACCTCCCGCTCCTCGCCGGGCGGCGCACCATCGGGCCGAGCGTCGTCGTCGGGGAGCTCGGCCAGTCCCGGGACGCGTACGCGGGCGGAGCGTCGCTCGTCGACGCGTTCGTCCAGGTGACCGGTCTCGACCTGTCCGACGCACGCTCGCTCCTCGCGAAGTTCGGGCTCGGGGCGTCCCACGTGGCGCGTCCCGTCTGCTCGCTCTCCCCCGGGGAGCGGACCCGGGCGGAGCTCGCGGGGTTCCAGGCGGCAGGTGTGAACCTGCTGGTGCTCGACGAGCCGACGAACCACCTCGACCTGCCCGCGATCGAGCAGCTCGAGGAGGCCCTCACGTCGTACCGCGGCACTCTCGTGCTCGTGTCCCACGACCGCCGCCTTCTCGAGTCCGTCGATGTCGACCGCGTCGTCGACGTCGACGCGCTCGTGCGCTCCCCGGCGGGGCAGGCCGGCGGAGAGCCCTAGGATGGAGGCGCCCGGGGGGCACCGGGCGTGGCGGAGGATGCGGCGATGCGGAGAGGACGGGCGGGCGCGAGCGCGGCCCGCGCGCGTCGGTGACGCTCGCGACGCCCGCGCCGCCTCCTGCGAGGGACGCGGTCTCCCAGTCCGCTCGGCGGCGGACGTTCGCGATCATCAGCCACCCCGACGCGGGGAAGACGACCCTCACGGAGAAGTTCCTCCTCTACTCCGGTGCCGTCGCGGAGGCCGGCGCGGTCAAGGCGCGTGCGGGTCGGCGGCGTGCGCGCTCGGACTGGATGGAGATGGAGCGGGAGCGCGGCATCTCGATCACCTCGACCGTTCTCCAGTTCCGCTACCGGGGCCACGTGCTCAACCTGCTCGACACGCCCGGGCACCGCGACTTCTCCGAGGACACCTACCGGGTGCTCGCGGCCGCGGACGCCGCGATCATGGTCCTCGACGTCGCGAAGGGGATCGAGGAGCAGACGCGCAAGCTCTTCGAGGTGTGCCGATCGCGTGGCCTTCCGATCCTCACGTTCGTGAACAAGTACGACCGGCCTGGTCGGGACCCGCTCGAGCTGCTCGACGAGATCGAGGAGCAGATCTCCCTCCGGCCGACGCCGGTGACGTGGCCGGTCGGGATCCCCGGGGACTTCCGGGGGGTCCTCGACCGGCGGACGGGTGAGCTTGTCCGGTACGTGAGGACGGTCGGCGGCTCGACGGCCGCCCCCGAGGAGGTCGTCGAGCCCGGTCGAGCGGCACGCGAGGAGGGGGGCGAGTGGGAGCGCGCCGCCGAGACGTGCGCGCTCCTCGACGAGGTCGGGGCGACCTTCGACGAGGCGTCGTTCGCAGCGGGCGAGGCGAGCCCGCTCTTCGTCGGGTCCGCGCTCACGAACTTCGGGGTCCGGCACCTGCTCGACGCGGTCGTGGACCTCGCGCCCGCACCCGGCCCGCGTGCCGACCTCGACGGCGTCGTGCACCCGGTCGGCTCGAGCTTCTCGGGACAGGTGTTCAAGATCCAGGCGAACATGGACCCCGCGCACCGCGACCGCGTCGCGTTCGTGCGCGTCTGCTCGGGTCGTTTCGAGCGGGGGATGGTCGTGACGCAGTCCTCGACGGGGAAGCTGTTCGCCACGAAGTACGCGACCTCCGTTCTCGCGTCCGAGCGGTCGACCATCGACGAGGCGTTCCCCGGCGACGTCGTCGGGCTCGTGAACGCGGGCGACCTGCGCATCGGCGACACCCTCTACGACGGCGACCCTGTCGCATACCCCCCGATAGCGACCTTCGCTCCCGAGCTGTTCGCGTCCGTGCGCGCCCTCAGCACGGACCGCCACAAGCAGCTCCGCCGCGGTCTCGACGCGCTCGACGAGGAAGGCGTCGTCCAGCTCCTCGTCGACCCCGTGGGCGACCGTACCCCGGTGCTCGGCGTCGTCGGGCAGATGCAGTTCGAGGTCGCCGCCCACCGGCTCGAGCACGAGTTCGGCGCCGTCGTCGAGCTCTCGCCGACCGCATACCGGGCCGTCCGCAAGACGGACGAGGCGACCGCGGGGCTGCTGCGCGGCGAGCCCGGGAGCAGGATCCTCGCGCGCCGCGACGGAACTCTGCTCGCGCTGTTCGAGAGCGAGCACTGGGTCGCACGGCTCGAGAGCGACCATCCCGAGTGGTGCCTCGAGCGTTCCGTCGTGTGACGCCGCTCCACCGCCGTCGCACATGGGTGAATTCGCGCTCCGTTTCCCTTCCGTTCACCCTGAGGACACCGACAGACCACCCCCTCGACACCTGATCGCGACACTCTCGTGACGGGCGCCCCGAAGGGGTGCCGGATCGCGGGATCGGAGCACGTGGCGCGCATGGGCGACCAGGAGGCCGGTGGCGCGTCCTCGGGGACCGCGCGGGTGAGCGTCGACGAGCTGCTCGACGAGACGCCCACGAGCAGGTTCCACCACAAGGCCGTGGTCGTGTCGGGCGTCGGGTTCTTCACCGACGCGTACGACCTGTTCGTGATCGGGACGGTCGCGACGCTCGTGGCCGCGCAGTGGCGTCTCACGACGACGGAGACGAGCTGGGTCTCGGGCTCGGCGATCCTCGGGGCGTTCTTCGGGGCCCTCGTGTTCGGCCGGGCTGCGGGCATCCTCGGCCGGAAGCGCGTGTACACGATCGTGG
>JAJZBW010000285.1 GCA_021798745.1 Actinomycetes bacterium | reverse complement strand
CCCGGGGCGGCAGCCGCGACCGCGGGCTTCTCGCTCACGGGCACCCTCGCGACCCCTCGCGCCGGAGCGACCGCGACGCTGCTCCCGAGCGGGCTCGTCCTCGTGACGGGCGGGCTCACCACCGGGGGCGCCCCGACCGGGGCGAGCGAGCTGTACCAGCCGTCGAACGGGCAGTGGGCCTCGACGGGAGCCCTCCCGGTTCCGGTCGCCGACGCAGTCGCCGTGCTCCTCGCGGACGGCGACGTCCTCGTCGCGGGCGGGCTCACCGGATCCGCCAGCGCGCTCGCTCCGTCGGGCGCCGCGCAGCTCTACGACCCCGCGACCGGGTCCTGGGCGCTCACGGGCTCCCTGCCCACTGCGTCGTCCGGCGCACGCGCGGCACTCCTCTCGAACGGCGAGGTCCTGTACGCGGGCGGCATCACGGGGACCGGGAGCTCGGCGAGCACGACCTCGGCGGCGAGCCTCTACAACCCGGGAACCGCGTCGTGGACGGCGACCGGATCGCTTCCGCTCGGGGTCGCAGGCTCCGCCGTCGCAGCGCTTCCGGGCGGGACGGTGCTGCTCGCAGGAGGGATCACCGAGGCCGCCGGCGGCGCCCCGAGCGTCACAGGCGTCGCCGAGGTGTTCCAGCCCGCCACGAACAGCTGGTCCCCGGTCGCCACGATGCCCACGGCGGTCGCCGACGCCGCGGTCGCACCACTCGCGGGCGGGGTGATCCTCGTCGCCGGTGGAGAGACGAACGCGACCGGCACGCCGAGCGCATCGAGCCAGACCTTCGACCCCGCGACCTCCTCCTGGACGACCGCGGGGAACCTTCCGGCCGCGAGCTACTCCGCGACCGCGACCCGCCTCGGCTCCGGTCAGCTCCTCTACGCCGGCGGGATGACGACCGGCGCGGGGGCCCCTACGGCGGCTACCGCCCTGTACGACCCGACGACCCGGGCGTGGAGCGCCGGCCCCCCGATGCTCGCGGCACGCGGTGACGCGACCGCATCCCTGCTCGGCAACGGCTCGGTGCTCCTGGCGGGTGGGGAGACCGCCTCCGGCCCGACCGGCGAGAGCGAGCTGTACCCGGCGGGTGCGGTGCCCACGATCACGAGCGCCGCGACCTTCGACGTGCAGGCGGGCGTGGCCACGAGCTTCACGATCACGACCTCGGGCACCCCGGCCCCGACGATCACGGAAGCCGGGACTCTCCCGACGGGCCTTGCATTCCACGACAACGGCAACGGCACGGCGACGATCTCGGGCACCCCGGCAGCGGGAAGCACGGGCACGTTCACGGTGACGATCACCGCAACGAACGGAGTCGGCACGCCCGCGACCCAGAACATCGCGATCGTGTTCGGGAACGGGCCTGCGATCACGAGCGCCGCGAGCCTCGCCGCGACCGCCGGCCAGCCGACGACCTTCACGATCACGACCACCGGAGCGCCCGCGCCCGCGATCACCGAGTCCGGAGCGCTCCCCGCAGGGCTCGCGTTCCACGACAACGGCAACGGGACCGCCTCGGTCTCGGGCACCCCGTCCGCCTCGTCGGTCGGCACCTACCACGTGACCGTCACCGCCGCGAACGGGATCGGATCGGCCGCGACCCAGGTGCTCGCCGTGACGGTCTCGCCCGCAGCGTCACCGTCGTCGGCACGCGGCGTCGGCTACTGGTACACGACAGGGACCGGTCAGGTCCTCGTGAAGGGGGCCGCGGCCCCGATCGCCCCGCGCAGCCCACAGCGCCCGACGTCGGTGGTCGCCATGGCCGTCACCCCGAACCACCTCGGGTACTACCTCGCGAGCTCCTTCGGTGGGGTCTTCAACTACGGCGATGCCCCCTGGTACGGGTCGATATCCCACCTCCATCTGCCCACGTCCGTCGTCTCGATCGCAGTCACCCCGTCGGGGCACGGCTACTACGTGGTGACCCGGGCCGGGAACGTCTTCACGTTCGGCGACGCGCGCTTCTACGGGTCCACGGCACGTCGCGGGCTCCCGCCGATCGCCGCCTTCGGGCTCCTCCCGGGCGGGAGCGGCTACTGGCTCGTGACGATCCACGGGAACGTCTACCAGTACGGCGCGGCTCGCTTCTACGGCTCGCCCGCCCGGCTCCCGATCCCCCCCGTCCGCGCCTTCGGGGTCTCGCCGGACGGGCTCGGGTACTGGGTGGTCACCACCCGGGGGAACGTCCTCACCTACGGTGACGCGCGCTTCTACGGGTCCCTCGCGGGTCGCCCGGTCCCACCCGTCGCGGCGTTCGCGCCGACTCAGGACGGCCTCGGGTACTGGGTCGTCACCGTGCGGGGGAACGTCTACAACTTCGGCGACGCCCGCTGGTTCGGGTCCTCCGCGGGGGCCGCTCTCGGCTCCGCGGTCACGAGCTTCTCGCCCCTGTTCTGAGCCGGTAGGCACACCGGGCGGGGCGCACCCCCGACCGGGAGGCCCCGCCCCGACGCGCCGGACGCGTGGGGGCGGGGCCTCGCCGCGACCGCATCGGCGCGCGCTCTGCGCCGTCCCGTCGCGCTCGTGCCCCGTCAGTCCGTGACGCGTTCGCGCGCGGTCGGCTCGACGGGCCCGTCCACGCCTGCGACCGCGCGCCGCCTCTTCACCTCGTACATGTTGTCGTCCGCCTCCGCGAGCGCCGCGTCCACCGACGCGCCCTTCCGGAGAGGCGCACGTCCGACCGAGCAGCTCACCGAGGCGTCCGACCCGTCCGGGAGCTTCACCACGAGCGACTCGAAGATCGG
>JAJZBW010000284.1 GCA_021798745.1 Actinomycetes bacterium | reverse complement strand
TTCCGATCTGGGACGGGACCCAGGAGCCCGCGGCGGTGTCGGCGGGAGACGTGCTCGCCGCAGTGGCGGACGACGTGCTCTACCACGGGGACCTCGACGCGGCGCTCCGACGGGCGCTCCAGCAGGGCTTCACGACCTCGTCGGGCGAGCGTGTCGCCGGCCTGCGGGACCTCCTCGACCGGATCCGGTCGCGGCGCGAGGAGCTCGTCGGGAGCGGGGACCTCGGGCGCGTCCACGAGAGGGCCGGGAGGACGCTCGACGAGGTCCTCGCGACCGAGCGGGCCGAGCTCGACCGAGCGGGGCGGGGCTCGCCCGACGCGGCGTGGGACGCGGCGGAGGCGCACGCGCGGCTCGACCTCCTCCCGCCCGGGCTCGCCGCGAGGATCCGGGAGCTCTCGGGGTACGAGTGGGCCTCGCACGAGGCGGCGGCGGGGTTCGCGGAGCTCGTGTCCGAGCTCCGGAGCGAGGTCGCTCAGCTCCACCTCGACCGCGCGGCGGCCGCTGCCGCCGCGGCGGGCCCCGAGGAGCGCGAGCACCTGCGATCCGGGCTCGCGGCGCTGAACGACATGCTGGAGCAGCGGGCTGACGGCCGCCCGCTCGACCCGACGTTCGAGCAGCTCATGGCGGACTACGGGGACCTGTTCCCCGACGGCGCGCGCGACCTCGACGAGCTCGTCTCCCAGATCGCGGAGAGGATGGCCGCAGCGAGCGCGCTCCTCGCGTCGATGTCCCCGGGCCAGCGTGCGGAGCTCGCGGCGCTCTCCGAGGAGCTGCTCGCAGACGTGGACCTCGCGTGGCAGGTGGACCGCCTCGGCGGGAACCTCCGCGCCGCGCGCTCCTCGCTCCCGTGGGACCGGGCCGCCTCGCTCGGCGGGGAGGGCGAGATCGGGCTCGCGGCCGCGGGGGAGCTGTACGCGGAGCTCGGGCGCCTGGACGAGCTCGCGGCGGTGCTCCGCTCGGTGACCCAGCCGGGCGAGCTCGCCGAGGTGGACGCGCAGGCGGTCGCGGAGCTCCTCGGGACCGACGCGGCACGGGAGCTCGCGGTGCTCGAGGGGCTCACGCGGGCGCTCGAGGCCGACGGGCTCGTGGGTCGTCGTGACGGGCGGCTCGAGATGACCGCTCGCGGCCTTCGCCGGCTCGGGGCGCGCGCCCTCGAGGAGCTCTTCTCCCGGCTGTCCCGCGACCGCGTCGGCGAGCACCCCGTCGGGGTCGCGGGCGTCGGTCACGACCGGGACCCGGAGACGGCGCCCTACGAGCACGGGGACGCTCTCCGGCTCCACGTCGAGAGGACGCTGAAGAACGCGCTCGTTCGGCGGGCGTCGGAGGGCCGGGGGGCCGCGAGCCTCCCCGTGCGCCTCACGGTCGACGACTTCGAGGTCGAGCGGAACGAGCACCTCAGCGCCGCGTCGACCGTGCTCGCGCTCGACCTGTCCCTCTCGATGCCGATGCGGGACAACTTCCTCGCGGCGAAGAAGGTCGCGATGGCCCTCCAGTCGCTCATCTCCTCCCGCTTCCCGCGCGACTACCTCGGGATCGTGGGCTTCTCGGCCACGGCGCGCGAGATCCGGCCCGACGAGCTCCCCGAGGTGTCGTGGGACCTCGCGTACGGGACCAACCTCCAGCACGCGCTCGCGCTGTCCCGCTCGCTGCTCGGGCGCCGGAGGGGTGCGAAGCAGGTCGTCGTGATCACCGACGGCGAGCCGACGGCGCACGTGCTCCCGGGCGGGGACGTGCTCTTCGACTACCCGCCGGCGCGCGAGACGACCGAGGCGACGCTCGCGGAGGTCGTGCGGTGCACGCGGGAGGGGATCACGATCAACACGTTCGTGCTCGACGCGACGGGGGAGCTCCGCGCGTTCACCGAGAAGATGACCCGCGTGAACGGCGGGAGAGCGTTCTTCACGACCCCGGACGAGCTCGGAGGGTACGTGCTCGTCGACTTCGTCGAGCGCCGCGCCGGGCGGGCACGGCGCGTCGGCCGGGGAGCGTGACGCCCGGCGGGCACGCGCGCGACGTGGCCCCCTTGCAACCGACCGTGAGCTGGGCCATCATGATGACATCGGTGTAATTCCACCGTTGCCACTCGGCCCGGGTGGTGGTCGGCGAGAGGAGGGTGCCGGTGGACGTGGAGGCGCTCGTAGGCCAAATCGACCAGGAGTGGCAGTCCCGTGCGAACTGCATGGGGGTGGACCCGGAGCTCTTCTTCCCCGAGCGCGGCTCGTCGACCCGCGAGGCCAAGGAGGTCTGCCGCGGGTGCGTCGTGCAGCAGGACTGCCTCGAGTTCGCGATCGCGAACGGCGAGAAGTTCGGCATCTGGGGCGGGATGAGCGAGCGCGAGCGTCGCCGCGTGCGGCGGTCACGCGTGCTTCGCGAGCGCGGGGTCGAAGCGGCCTCCTGAGAGCTCCGCCCGGGGCCCGCTCAGCGGAGGGACGCGAGCCGGCTCTCGACGGTCCGGTCCTCCGAGAGGTCGAGCCGGGCCCACCGCCCGCGGGGCTCGCGCTCGAGGACGGCGAGCGGCACGAGCCCGACGAGCTCCGCGTGCTCGACCGGAGCGAGGGAGGACACCGCGTCGTAGAGCGCGCCGGGACCGGTCTCGAGCGGCGAGACGAGGTTGCACGACACCTGTGCCGTGTCGCCGACCGGGAGCCCGAGCGCCCGGACGCCGGGACCTCGCACCGCGGCGGCGACGTGTCGCGCGAGCGCGACGTCCGGAGAGGCGAGCCAGAGGTTGAAGGCGACGAGCG
>JAJZBW010000046.1 GCA_021798745.1 Actinomycetes bacterium | reverse complement strand
CGGCTCGGCCCCGAGCAGGCGCCGCAGCTCGCTCCCGCGCGCCCACGCGTGCGCGTACGCCGCGAACCCCGGGTCGAGCTCGCGTGTGCGCACGAGCCCCGCTCGTCGCTCCCGGGCGCGCAGGTCCGCTCCGAGCGTCTCGAGGTCCCCGAGCCGCGTCGCGACCTCCGGCGTCGGGAGAGGCGCCCCTCCGCCTGGACGCCTCGCCTCGAACGTGAACGCCGAGACGACAGCGGCGAGGCTCGGCCCGTCGAGCCCGTCGAGCAGACCCGTCGCGAGCGACTCGGCCACGAGGAGGTCGCAGTCGTGGTAGATGCCCGCGAGCCGCTCCCCGGAGCGCGTCACGGACCAGTCCGAGACGTACCCGCCCTCGACGAGCACCCCGAGCACCGAGTCGAGCTGTCTCACGAGCGGCGCGTCGCTGAGGTACTGAGCGAACGACGACCTCACGAGCCGGTACGCGTCCTCCCGCGTGTAGCGACGGACGAGGTTCACGGCCATGTTGTAGGTCGGGCGGAACGACGATCGGAGCGCCCGGCTCCGGGCCGCCGCGAGCGAGGCGACCTCGTCGAAGTCGTGGAACGGCGACCAGAGGACGGCCGCGTATCCGACGTCGTCGATGCCGCGGCGACCTGCCCGCCCCGTGAGCTGCGTGTACTCCCCCGGGGTCAGGTCCGCGTGCCCGCTCCCCGAGTACTTCGAGAGGCTCTCGACGACGACCGTCCGGGCCGGCATGTTGATCCCGAGCGCGAGCGTCTCGGTCGCGAACACGACCCGGACGAGGGCGCGGGAGAACAGCTCCTCCACGGTCTCCCGGAACGGGGGGACCATTCCCGCGTGGTGCGGAGCGATCCCCGCCTCGAGCTCCGCGAGGAACCGCGAGTAGCCGAGCACGGAGAGGTCCGCGTCCGAGAGCTGCTCGACGTGGCGCTCCGCCGCCTCGCGGATGTCCACGCGCTCCTCCGAGGACGTGAGGCGGAGGCCGGCCTCGAGGCACTGGCGCGCCGCGTCGTCGCACCCCTGCCGAGAGAACACGAAGAAGATCGCGGGAAGCAGCTCCTCCTCGTCGAGGCGCTCGACGACCTCGACGCGGCGCGGACGGTAGAGCCGCCTCCGACCGCCGTGCGCCGGCTGGTACCGGCGCGAGGAGCCGGCGCGCGGCACCCGGTGCGACCGCTCGTCGAGCGCCGCCGCCTCGCGGTTCGGCCGCCCGTCCACGAACGTGGGAAGGAGGTGGAGCCTCTCGGACGAGCGGTCCCCGACGACGTACAGGTGACGGAGCTCCACCGGGCGACGATCCTCGATGACCGCGCCCGTCGCGCCCCGGACGGTGTGGATCCACCCGGCGAGCTCCTCGGCGTTCGAGACGGTCGCGGAGAGGCACACGAGCACGACGGAGGGAGGAGCGGACAGGATTATCTCCTCCCACACCGCTCCTCGGTACCGGTCCTCGAGGTAGTGGACCTCGTCGAGGACGACGCACGTGAGGCGCGCGAGGTGGGACGGACCCGCGTAGATCATGTTCCGGAGGACCTCGGTCGTCATCACGACGACGTCCGCTCCTCCCTTCACGGACACGTCCCCCGTGAGAAGTCCGACGCGCGACGGCCCGTGCGCACGCGCGAGGTCGCCGTACTTCTGGTTCGACAGGGCCTTCAGCGGGGTCGTGTAGAACGCCCGACCGCCCTCGGCGAGCGCACGCGCGATCGCGTACTCGGCCACGAGGGTCTTGCCCGACCCGGTCGGCGCGGCGACGAGCACGGACCGGCCCGCGTCCAGGAGGTCGAGCGCCTCGACCTGGAACGGGTCGAGCGGGAAGGGGTGGTCCCGGAGGAACGTCTCCCGCAGCGCCCCGCGCCCCGCGCCACCGTCGACCGGCGTGCTCCCGGCGGGACCAGCCGCCGCTCGCGTCACCGTCCGAGCAGCTTCCCGATCAGGATCGACGCCTCGTAGAACACGAGCATGGGCACGGCCAGCGCGAGCATCGAGAACGGGTCCGAGCTCGGGGTGACGACGGCGGCGACGAGCACGATGACCACGATCGCCGGGCGTCGCCACTTCGCGAGCCGCCGCGGCGTGACGACGTGCGCGAGCTCGAGCGCGACGAGCACCGCCGGGAACTCGAACGTGAGCCCGAAGATCGCCATCAGCGCCATGATCAAGGTGAGGTACTTCGACGGGGAGAAGATGTCCTTGATCCCCGGGCCCCCGACTGCGTGGAGGAACCCGAGAGCGTGGGGGAAGGTGATCCACGCGACGATCGCGCCCGAGCAGAACAGGCCGACCGTGGCGATCGTGAACGGCACCGCGTAGCGCTTCTCGTTCGCCCGGAGCCCCGGGGTGACGAACCGCCAGAGCTGGAAGAGGATGACGGGAGACGACAGCACGAGCCCCCCGTACGCGGACACGTTCAGCCGGATCCCGAACGGCTCGAGTGGCCCGGTCACGTAGAGCGCGCACGAGCTGCCCTTCGGGAGCGTCACGCAGTACGGGTGCTCGAAGAACCGGAGGATGCTCGGGTAGAAGACGTACGCGACGACGGTCGCCACCGCGAACGCCACGACGCACACGACGAGCCGGCGCCGAAGCTCGCCGAGATGCTCGCCGAGGGTCATCGCGTCCGGCGAGGGACGCGGCCCGCTCCGTCGCCTGAGGAGGGTCGCCATGTTCCTACGTCGCTGCCGACGCGCGAGCCGGGCTCAGTTCATGCTCGGATCGTCGTCGAGCGGCACGGCGAACCCGGTCGTGCCCGCCCGCACGGGGCGCGTCGCGGCCGGGGACGCGACCGGCGTCTCGCCCGCCGGAGCGGGCCACAGGGAGCCGCCTTCGTCCGCGTCCGCCGCCGCGTCCCGAGCGGACCCGGCGCTCGCAGAGCTCGCCTCCGTCGCGCCGTGCTCGTCGCCGGCCTCGCCGAGCGCTCCCTCCTCCGCCCCCCCGGCCGTGGTCGACGGCCTCGTCAGGTCCGAGATGAAGCCCGACACGACGTTCTTCGGCATGCGTGGGATGTTCGGCAGGTCGAGGTCGGGGATCGCGGAGCGGATCTCGTCGGTCACCTGGTCACGCATGCGCGTGAACTCGCGCCACGCGGCTCCGAGCTGACGCGCGGCCCGCGGGAGCCGGTCGGGGCCGAGCACGATGAGGGCGAGCACGAGGACGACGAGGATCTTCGCCGGGTCGAGGAATCCCACGGGCCGAGTCTACAAGGGGGTCGCGGGACGGGCGCAGCGCCGGTGCGTGCGGGGCCTCACACCCCTCGGTACGTGGGGCGTCCGTGGCGCCACACGACCGCGAACACGCGTCCGACGATCGTCGACCCCTTGATCGTGCCCCAGTACCGGCTGTCGCACGACTGGGAGCGGTTGTCCCCCATCACGTAGTACCGGCCGGGAGGCACGCGCTGGAACGGCACGCGCCGCCCGAGCACCGTGCCCGGCGGCAGGTACGGCTCGGGCTGTCGCACCCCGTCGACGACGATCGAGCTCCCGACCGAGCGGATGGTCTGGCCCGGGAGCGCGACGACGCGCTTCACGAGGTCGGCAGCGGTGGGGTCGTCGCACACGCCTGCGACGTCCCCGGGGGGGCGCGCGAAGACGACGACGTCCCCGTCGCGCAGCGTCGAGAGGGAGAACCCGATCTTGTCGACGAGGATCCTGTCCCCGACCTGCAACGTCGGCTCCATCGATCCCGACGGGACGTAGAACGCCTGGACGACGTACGTGCGGAGCACGAGCGCGAGCGCCGCTGCGGCGAGAAGGATCGCAGCCCACTCGATCGCGAGGCGCCTCGCCCGCCCGGTGCGCCGCCGACGGCGCGAGGGCGACGGGTCGAGGCTCGGCGCGTCCGCGGCGGGTGGCGCGTCGCCCGAGAGGTCGGGCTCCGCGTCGACGGTCGGACCGCTCACATCGCCTCGATCAGGCGCTCGACCCGCTCGTCGTGCGCGCGGAAGGGGTCCTTCAAGAGCACGGTCCGCTGGGTCTGGTCGTTGAGCTTGAGGTGGACCCAGTCGACCGTGAAGTCCCGTCGACGCTCCTTCGCCCGTCGGATGAACTCGCCCCGGAGGCGAGCTCGCGTCGTCGCGGGGGCGTGCTCGGTCGCCTCCTCGATGGCCTCGTCCGTCACGATCCGCTCGACCGCCCCCTTCGCCTGCATCCGGTAGAAGATCCCGCGCTCGCGCGACACGTCGTGGTACTGCAGGTCGAGAAGGGCGACCTGGGGGGAGCCGAGAGGGAGCCCGTGGCGTGCCCGGTAGGCCTCGACGATCCTGTGCTTGATCACCCAGTCGCACTCGCGGTCGAGCGTGAGCGGATCCTTCTCGATCCCGTCCATGCAGTGCTGCCACATCGCGAGCGCCCGGTCCTCCATCGGCGAGAGGCCCCGCGTGTCCGCGTAGCGAACGGCACGGGACAGGTACTCCTGCTGGATGTCGAACGCGCTCGCCTCCCGACCGTTCGCGAGCCGTACCCGTCGCCTGCAGGTGAGGTCGTGGCTGATCTCGCGGATCGCGCGGATCGGGTCCTCGAGGGTCATGTCCCTCAGCACGACGCCGGGGTCCTCGAGCATGCGCAGCAGGATGCTCATGACGCCGATCTTCAGGTACGTCGCGTACTCGCTCATGTTCGAGTCGCCCACGATCACGTGCAGGCGGCGGAAGCGCTCCGCGTCCGCGTGGGGCTCGTCGCGCGTGTTGATGATCGGTCGCGACCGCGTCGTCGCGGACGACACCCCCTCCCAGATGTGCTCGGCGCGCTGCGAGACGCAGTAGACGGCGCCGCGGGCCGTCTGGAGCACCTTGCCGGCGCCTGCGTAGATCTGGCGCGTCACGAGGAACGGGATGAGCACCTGTGCGTAGTGCGCGAAGTCGTCCCGCCTGCTCGTGAGGTAGTTCTCGTGGCACCCGTACGAGTTGCCCGCGGAGTCCGTGTTGTTCTTGAACAGGTAGACCACGCCCCGGATCCCCTCGTCCCGGAGGCGGTCCTCCGCGGAGGCGACGAGCCCGTCGAGGATCCTCTCGCCGGCCTTGTCGTGCGCGACGAGGTCCTCGATGGCGTCGCACTCCGGAGTCGCGTACTCCGGGTGGCTGCCGACGTCGAGGTACAGGCGCGCGCCGTTCTCGAGGAACACGTTCGAGGAGCGTCCCCAGCTCACCACGCGACGGAACAGGTACCGAACGACCTCGTCGGGGCTGAGGCGCCTCTGGCCGCGCAGGGTGCAGGTGACCCCGTACTCGTTCTCCAGCCCGAAGATCCTCCGGTCCACGCGGTCACGCTACTGCCCCGGCCCGGCGAGCGGTCGCAGGCCGGACCGACGCGCGGCGCGGCGCTCAGGACGGGAGCAGCTCGCCGAGCTCGGCGCCCTCGAGCCGGCGGAAGGTCCTGCGGCCGTTCGCTCGCGAGAGCACCGCCACCTCGATCTCGTCCGCGTGGAGCGACCTGTCCGGCCCGGCCAGGCACGACACGCACGCGCGTAGCGCCTCGGCGAGCGACCACCCCTGCTCGTAGGCCTGGTCGAGCCGCCCGGCGACCGTGTCGGCGTCGCCTCCGAGGACCGTCGCGCGCTGCTCGTCGACGACCGTGCCGTCGTAGGCGATGTGGTAGAGACGGTTCCCGACCTCGCTCGTCCCGAGCTCCGCGACCAGTATCTCGACCTCGAGCGGCTTCATCTCGTGCGTGAACACCTGCCCGAGGTACTGCGCGTACAAGTTCGCGAGCGAGCGGGCGTCGACGTCGTCGCGTGAGTACGCGTACCCCTTCGTGTCCGCGTGCCGGATCCCCGCGACGCGGAGCTGGTCGAACTCGTTGTACTTGCCGACTCCCGCGAAGCAGACCCGGTCGTAGATCTCGCTGATCTTGTGGAGAGTGCGAGACGGGTTCTCCGCGACGACGAGGATCCCGTCGTCGTAGGTGACCGCGACGAGCGACCGTCCCCGGGCGATCCCCTTCTGCGCGTACTCCGCCCGGTCCTTCATGACCTGCTCGGGGGCGACGTAGTAGGGCATCGTCACGTCGGATCACCTCCCGCGCCGCGTACCGCGTCCCGGCGCCGGTCGAGGAAGGACGCGAACCGCTCCGCCACGTCCTCGTCCGCGACCCGCGAGAAGCCCGACGACTCGACCGTCGCGACGATCGGGAAGATGCCGCGAACCGGGTCCGGCCCCCCGGTCGCCGCGTCCTCGTCCGCGGCCTGGAACAGGGCCTCGAGGGCGAGCTCGACCGCCTCGTCCCGGGACATCGCCTCGCGGTAGCCGATCTTGATCGTCGTCTTCGCGTCCCGGCCTCCCGAGCCGGTCGCGTGGAAGTCCGTCTCCTCGTACCGGCCGCCCGTCACGTCGTAGGTGAAGATCCGTCCCGTGCCCCGGAGCGAGTCCCACCCCGCGAACAGCGGGACGACCGCGAGCCCCTGCATCGCCATCGGGAGGTGCGCGCGGACCATCTGCGCGAGCTGGTTCGCCTTCCCCTCGAGGCTGAGGACCGTGCCCTCGACCTTCTCGTAGTGCTCGAGCTGGGTCTGGAACAGCCGGACCATCTCGATCGCGGGGCCCGCCGCGCCCGCGATCGCGACCGCGGAGAAGCGGTCCGCGGGGAACACCTTCTCGATCGACCGGTGCGCGATGCTCACGCCCTCGGTCGCACGGCGGTCCCCGGCCATCACCACGCCCCCCGAGTAGCGGAGGGCCGCGATCGTCGTCGCGTGGCGCACGTCCCCGACGGACGAGGCCGGCGCCGCCGACGACCCCGAGTGCGGGTGCACGCGGCGCAGCAGGTCGGCGAAGCTCGGGCCCGGGTCGTCACCGGGCGGGAAGAGGTACAGGCTCATCGAGCACGCACCCTAGCGGCGCGACGAGCGCGCGCGCCTCCTCACTCGCCGCCCTTTTGCACGTAGTTCCGGACGAACTCCTCCGCGTTGTCCTCGAGCACCTCGTCGATCTCGTCGAGGAGGTCGTCGATCTCGGCCTTCAGCCTCTCGCCTCGCTCCGTCGACGCGGGCGCGTCGTCTGCGACCTCGGTCGTCTCCTTCGCGGGCGCCGCTCGCCTCTTCAGCTCTCGCTCCGTCACCGGGGACCTGCCACGCTCATCGATCCACGTCCTCCTAGGCGCCGAGCCGCCGGAGCAGCTCGGCCGCGCTGTCGCACCCCTCGAAGAGCGTATCGACGTAGGCCGCGCTCCCCCGCAGCGGCTCCATCATCGGGACACGCCGGAGCGGGTCGGCTCCGACGTCGAACACGATCGAGTCCCAGTTCGCGGCCACGACGGCCGGCCCGAACCTCTTCAGGCACTCGCCCCGGAAGTACGCGCGCGTGTCACGCGGCGCGGAGGTGACCGCGTGCTCGACGGCGTCCTCGTCCACGACCCGCTCCATCTTGAGGTGGCGGAACAGCGACCGCTCGGGCCGCACGTCGTGGTACTGAAGGTCGAGGGCCGCGACCCGGTGGTCGGAGAGGTCGCAGCCGTGGCGCGCGCAGTACGCGTCGATGAGCTCGAGCTTCGCGACCCAGTCGAGCTCGTGACGAAGGGTCGACGGCTCCGACTCGAGACCCGCGAGCACGGACTCCCAGCGGTCGAGGACGAGGCGCCCCTCGGCGTCCGACCCGACGGCCTCGAGCCCGCGCTCCTCCGCGTACTTCCGCGCGGCCCCGTAGAGCTCCCACTGGACCTCCAGCGCGGTCATCGTCTCGCCCGAGACGAGCTCGAGCGGCTCGGAGAGCGTGAGGTCGTGCGACACCGATCGCATCGCCTGGACGGGGCGGGCGAGCACGAGCTCCCGCTCCGAGAGCAGGTCGTCCTCGAGGAGGAGGAGCACGAGCGCCGTCACCCCGACCTTGAGGAGCGTCGCGACCTCGGCGAGGTTCGCGTCCCCCGTGATCACGTGGAGCCGGCGGTACTTCGTGGCGTCCGCGTGCGGCTCGTCGCGGGTGTTCACGATCGGGCGCTTGAGGGTCGTCTCGAGGCCGATCTCCTCCTCGAAGAAGTCCGCGCGCTGCGTGATCTCGAACGCGGTCGGCGCCTCGGGATCGGCCTCGCAGCCGACCTTCCCCGCTCCCGTGTAGACCTGGCGCGTCACGAGGTGCGCGGTGACCTCGCGAGCGAGCCGCGCGAACGGGACCGCCCGGTCGACGAGGTAGTTCTCGTGGCACCCGTAGGAGTTCCCCTTGCCGTCGGAGTTGTGCTTGTAGACGACGATCTCCTCGCCCGGCGGCAGGACGCGGCGTGCGGCGGTCATGGCCCGCTCGAGGACGACCTCCCCCGCCCGGTCATGGGTCACAAGCTGCACGGGCGTCGCGCACTCCGGGGAGGAGTACTCCGGGTGCGCGTGGTCGACGTAGAAGCGCGCCCCGTTCGTGAGGACGGTGTTCACGAGGTGCGTCTCCACCTCGGGCGCCATCGACCCGTCGCGCACGAACCCCCGCGCGTCCCGGCCGGGGGACTCGTCCTCGAAGTCCCACCCGACGCGCCCCGCGAGCTGGGCGACGTAGGAGTTGATGAGCACGGAGGAGGCCGTCGTCGGGTTCCCGTCCGCTCCTCCGACGACCTGGACGCCGTACTCGGTCTCGATCCCGTAGACCTTGGCGATGGCCACGAGGGCGACGCTACCGCATGTCTCGTCGCGCCCCGGCTACAGGTACTGGCCCGTGCCGACCCGCTCGATCGCCCGGCCCCCGCGTGCCTCGTCCCCGTGGTCGAAGATCGTCCGCACGTACACGATCCGCTCGCCCTTCTTGCCCGAGATCTTCGCCCAGTCGTCCGGGTTCGTCGTGTTCGGGAGGTCCTCGTTCTCCTTGTACTCCTGCTTGATGGACTCGAGGAGGTCCGCGAGGCGGATGCCGCGCCCCTCGCCCGCGAGCAGCCGCTTGATCGCGAGCTTCTTCGCTCGACGGACGATGTTCTCGATCATCGCCCCGGAGGAGAAGTCCTTGAAGTAGAGGACCTCCTTGTCACCGTTCTGGTAGGTGACCTCGAGGAAGCGGTTCTCGTCGTCGGCCCGGTACATCTCGGCGACCGTCCGCTCGATGATGGCCCGCACCGCCTTGTCCGGGTCGCCCCCTCCGAGGGTCGCCACGTCGTCCGCGTCGAGCGGGAGCCGCGACGTGAGGTAGCGGGCGAATATCTGCTGCGCAGCGGCCTCGTTCGGGCGCTCGATCTTGATCTTCACGTCGAGCCGGCCGGGCCGCAGGATCGCCGGGTCGATGAGGTCCTCGCGGTTCGACGCCCCGATCACGATCACGTCCCGTAGCGCCTCGACGCCGTCGATCTCCGCGAGCAGCTGCGGCACGATCGTCGACTCCATGTCCGAGCTGATGCCGGTTCCGCGGGTGCGAAACAGCGAGTCCATCTCGTCGAAGAACACGATGACCGGCACGCCCTCCTCGGCCTTCTCCCGAGCCCGCTGGAACACGAGACGAATCTGGCGCTCGGTCTCCCCGACGTACTTGTTGAGGAGCTCCGGACCCTTGATGTTCAAGAAGTAGCTCCGCACGTTCGCGTTCCCCGTGAGCTCCGTGACCTTCTTCGCGAGCGAGTTCGCGACCGCCTTCGCGATGAGGGTCTTCCCGCACCCCGGAGGCCCGTACAGGAGGATCCCCTTCGGGGCGGGGAGCTCGTGCTCGACGAACAGCTCCCGGTGCGTGTACGGGAGCTCGACCGCGTCCGTGATCGCCTCGATCTGGCTGTCGAGGCCACCGATGTCCGCGTAGGAGACGTCCGGGACCTCCTCGAGGACGACCTCCTCGATCTCCTGCCGTGGGAGCTTCTCGAGGAGGAGCTGCGTGCGGCTGTCCATGAGGACGCTGTCCCCCGCCCGCAGGCGCACGCCCGCGAGCCCGTCCGCGAGCTCGGCGACCCGCAGATCGTCGGCGCGGCCGACGACGAGCGCCCGCCGGCCGTCCTCCAGGACCTCCTGCACCGTGACGACCTCGCCGGACTGCTCGACGTGTCGCGCGAGCACGACGTTGAGGGACTCGTTGAGCACGACCTCCTGGCCGCGTCGGAGCTCCTCGGCGACGAGGGACGGGTGGAGCGCGACCCGCATCTTGCGCCCGCTCGCGAACACGTCCGCGCTCCCGTCGTCGTTCACCTGGAGGAACGTCCCGTAGGCGCTCGGGGGCTGCGTGAGCTTGTCGACCTCCTCGCGCAGCGCCGCGATGTTCTCCTTCGCCTGCTGCAGCGTGAAGGTGAGCTTCTCGTTCTGGGAGAGAGCATGGCTGAGCTGCCCGGTCACCTCGAGCAGCCGCTCCTCGAGCACCCGGACCCGCTGCGGCGCCTCCTGAAGCCGGTGCCGCAGCTCCACGACCTCGGACTCCGCGGCCTCGAGCGCCGAGCGGAGCCCCGCTACCGTCTCGTCGTCCATCGCAGGGACCACCTCCTCGTCGGCCGCGTCCGCCGACACGCGGACCATACACCGGCCGGCCCCGGGGGGAGGGAGCCCCCGAGGTGACCGCCGGGACCCGCCGCTCGTGCCGGAGCCCGTACACTTTCTTGACACCCCCGGGTCGGCGGTTTACGGTCGGCCCACCCGAGTGCGGCCGGGTCGCCGCGCCGCGATGGTCCCACGCGGGACGGCGAAGGAGCTCCGAGCGGCATGAAGGTCTGGATCGACCAGGATCTGTGCACCGGGGACGGGCTCTGCGAGGAGATCTGCCCCGCGGTCTTCACGCTTCTCGACGACGGCCTCGCGTACGTGAAGGACGGGGACGCCGTGATGAGCGACCCGGGAGGCGCCCAGGGGACGGTCGCGGTCCCGGCCGACCTCGAGGACGCGGTCACGGAGGCATCGGAGGAGTGCCCGGGCGAGTGCATCTTCATCGAGCGCGACTGAGCGACCGCGCCCGACGCGCGTCGCCGGGCCGCGGCGTGCGCCTGCGCCACGCTCACCGCGACGCGGACGGGCGCACCCCGACCTCGTAGAGCCGTCCGAGGAGGTCCTCGGGGTCCTCGTAGACGCGGTACGCGCCCGCGCGCTCGAGTTCCCCCGCGCCGTACCCGCCGGTCATCACACCGAGCCCGAGGATCCCCGCGCGCCGCGCCGCGAGGAGGTCCCAGATCGAGTCGCCCACGACCACGCAACGCGACGGCTCGGCGCCGATCGCGTCCGCTGCGGCGAGAAACAGGTCGGGATCGGGCTTCGCGTGCCGCACGTCGTCGCGTGTCACGAGGACCGCGTCGGGCACCCCGAGCAGCGCGAGCGCGGGCCGCGCCGACAAGCCCACGCCGCTCGTCGCGATCGCCCACGGGACCGCCCGCTCGCTCAGGTGCGCGAGCAGCTCCCTCGCGCCCCGGAGCGGGCGGACCGTCGCGCGCATGCGCTCGAACGCCGCCGCGTGCGCCGCGGTCAGGCGGCTCACGTCGTGCTCGTCGAACGCCCGCCCCGTCTCGTGGGCGAGCGCGCCGAGGAACAGCCCCCCGCTCATCCCGATCCTCCGGTGCACGCTCCACGCGGGCACCGCCATCCCGGCGTCGAGCAGCGCCTCGTGCCAGGCGAGGACGTGCTGGTAGACGCTGTCGAGCAGCGTTCCGTCGAGGTCGAACAGGAACGCGGGCCCGGGCGTGCGGTCCGCGGGACCGAGCGTCACGTGGCCGCGCCCGCGCCCGCGCCGTCGTCCTCGCCGGCGATCACCGCTGCTGCGACGCTCGGCGCGAGACGGTACGCGGGCAGCACGCACGCCTGGAGCGCGTGGTAGAGGTCGGGCTTTCCGTACCAGGGATGGACCTTGCGCCGGTTCTCGTGGTCCAGCTGCGCGTACCAGCCGCCTCGCTCGTGGTCCACGAGGTTCGCCGCCGCGAAGTCCCAGAAGCGGCGGTACCACGTCTCGTAGGACACGTCGCGCGTCACCCGTGCGAGGTAGCTGCTCGTCCCGATCCCCTCGGCGACGGGCCACCAGTAGTGGTCGTCGTTCACCGGGACGCCGTCCCACCCGACGGTGTAGACGAGCCCGCCGTTCCGCTCGTCCCACCCGCTCGCGACCGCCCGCGCGAACAGCGCCCGCGCCGCGTCGGGAAGCCAGGCGTCGCGGGCGCCCTCGAGGAGCCACGCGCCGACCAGCAGCCGCGACCACTCGACGAGGTGCCCGATCGTCGCACCGTACGGGCGGAACGGGTCGTCCGGCTTGTCCGCGTTGTACTCGAGCAGCGCCTTCCAGTCGGGGTCGTAGTGCTCCGGGAGGAGCCAGTCGTTGCTCCGCGCGCACCGGTCGATCAGGCGCTCCGCGATGCGCACCGAGCGGTGCCCGAGCGCGGCGTCTCCGGTGAGCGCGCCGGCTGCGAGGAAGCTCTCGCACAGGTGCATGTTGGAGTTCGCTCCCCTGTACGGCTCGATCTCCTCCCAGGAGCGGCTGAAGGTCTCCGCCGTCGCGCCGTCGCGCTCGGACCAGAAGCGCTCGTCGATCACGCCGAGCACGTCCTCGAAGAGCGCGCGGGCCGCGTCGTGCCCGGCGCTCGTCGCGCTCGACGCCGCGAGCAGGACGAACGCGTGGTCGTACGCGCTCTTCGTGTCGAGGAGCGGGCCCGCGGGGCTCACCGAGGCGAAGTACCCGCCGGCGCGGTCGTCCCGGTGCCGCTCCACGATCTCCGCGAGCCCACGCTCGACGATCGACCCACAGCCCGGGACGCCGAGGAGCTCTCCGATCGCGTAGCTGTGCACCGCCCGTGCGACCGTGAGGAGCTGTTGACGGGGAGAGGTCGCCGGCGGGGACCCGGTGGGCATCGGTCGTCCGTCGTCGTCCAGCTCGACGAAGCTCCCGTCCGACGCGACCGTCGCTCGGAAGAACCGGAGCAGCCGGCGCGCCTCCTCTCCGAGCGCGGCCCGGTGCGCGCTCGATCCGAGCCAGCGCGGGGCCTCGCGGTCGGGGCTCGGGCTCACCGGCACGCGTCGATCACCCCCTGCAGGTACCCGACCGCGTGGGCGCGGCCCCGGCTGCAGTACGCGGTCGTGTCGACGCCCACCCACGTGTCGGCGTCGAAGAGCATCGCGGGGACGTGGTCGTCGATCACGAAGCCGTCGAACCCGGCGTCCGCGAGCCGTCGCACCACGCGCTCGGGCCTCAGGTTGCCCTCGCCGAGGAAGCACTCGCGGAACGACGGCACGGTGCCGACGACGTCCCTGAAGTGCACGTAGCAGACGCGGCCCGACGCGGCGAGCGTGTCGATCACCGCGTCGACCGCGCCCTCGCCTCCCATCTCGGACACGGTCCCGAGACACAGGTCCAGTCCCCATGCGGGGCTCCCGCCCGCCAGGTCGAGCGCCCTCACGAGCGACTCCGGCGAGGTGAAGATGCGTGCCGCTCCGCCGATCGGCTCCTCCACGGGCGGGTCGTCCGGGTGCAGCGCGAGCCGCACCCCGGCCCTCTCGGCGACCGGCAGCACCGCGTCGAGGAAGTACCGGTAGTTCGCCCACAGCTCGTCCGCCGTGACCGGTGCCACGAGCTCCTCGCTCGGCGAGAGCTTGTACCCGGAGAGAGCGTTCCCCTCCGAGACCCGTGCGAGGTCGAACGCCGTGACACGCGCTCCCCCGCGCCCGCTCGCCGCGACGTCCGTCCGCCAGACGTAGGTGACGATGAAGTTGTACCCGAGCACCGGGATCCCGGCCGCGCCCATGTTCTCGACGGTCCTGCAGAAGCTCTCGAGCTGCTCGTCGCGGCCGGGGAGTCCCTGTTGGATACGGTCGAAGTGCGCGCGCGGCACGTTCTCGAGCCCTTCCAGCACGAGCCCGTGCGACTCGACGCGCCGGCGGAGGTCGACGAGCTCGTCGAGGCGCCAGTGCCCGGCGTCGGTCGAGAGGTTCGTCGGCGTGTGGAGCTGCACGCCACGCAGCCCGAGCTGGCGGGCGAAGGTCGCGACGTCGTCGTCGAAGGTCTCGACGTGCCCGAGGGCGACGCGCATCACCGGGACGCCTCGGGCTCGTCGGCCGGCCGGCCGGGCTGCGGGAGGAGCACCGGGATCCCGGCGAGGAGCCCGCCGTCGACGCGCACGTCCTCGCCGGTGACGAACGCTGCGCCGTCGCCCGCGAGGAAGGCGACGACCGACGCGACCTCGTCGGGGGTCGCGAGGCGCCCCAACGGGTGCGCCCGTCCCCAGCTGTCGAGCAGCTCGCCCACCCCGGAGGCTCCTCCGAAGCGCTCTGCGGACGCCCGGAGCATCGGCGTGTCGACCGAGCCGGGGCTCACGGTGTTCACGCGTACCCCGTGTCGCGCCTCGTCGAGCGCCATGGCGCGCGCGAACGCGCCGAGGGCGCCCTTGCTCGCCGCGTACGCGACGACCCCGGTCTGGCTCGCGGCGCCCTGGACCGACGAGACGAGGACGACCGCCCCCCGGCGCGCGCGCCGGAGCTCGGGCAGGCACGCGCGTGCCGCGAGGAACGCACCGGTGACGTTCACCGCGAGCACCTCGTCCCAGAGGGCTCGCGAGGTCTCGAGCACGTCGCCGTAGCGCTGGATCCCGGCGCTCGTCACGAGCACGTCGAGGCGTCCCGTCCTCCCGACGAAGTCCTCGACCGCGCGCTCGAGCGTCTCCTCGTCGGTCACGTCCACGCAGAACGCGACGGCCCGCTCCCCGCGGGTCGAGATGCGCTCGACGACGCGTCGCAGGGCGACCTCGTCGCGGTCGAGGAGCGCGACCTCCGCGCCTTCGGAGGCGAGCCGCTCGGCGACCGCCGCGCCGATCCCGCTCGCCCCCCCGGTCACGACCGCCGCACGGCGCCCCTCCGCGGTCGCGTCGACTCCCGGAGCCTCTCCGTCCACGGTCGGCATGCGCGCGTCAGCCCGCCGTCGGGTGGACGACGGCCGCGAGACGCTCGAGGAGCGCGGCCGCCTCCTGGAGCGGCCGCTGCCACACCCTGCGACCGATCGTGATGCCGCGGGCACCGGCGGACAGCGCCTCGGCGACCATAGCCACGAGCTCGTCCGCGCTCCCTTGCGCGGGACCGCCGAGCACGACGACCGGGACCCCGAGCTCGCGGCACCAGGTCTCGAGCACCTCCGGGCGGCCCGGGTACGCGACCTTCACGATGTCCGCGCCGAGCTCCGCCGCCATGCGGCACCCGTCGGCCTCGATCGCGACCGCCTCGCTACCGCGAGGCAGGCGCAGGCAGATCGGCTCCAGCATCAGCGGGATCCCGTGCTGCTCCGCGGCACCGACCACCCGGCCGACGAGAGCGATCGTCGCGGCGCGCTCCGCAGGCGGGACGTCCCAGGGCATGAGCATCTTCACGGCGTCCACGCCGAGCGCCGCCGCGCGCTCGAGAGAGGCCATGAGCACGCTCCTGCCCGCGTCCCCCTCCCGCCAGTGCGTGTCGACCGTGAGAAGCCGCGCGGGCGCCGTGCGGCGCGCGAAGAGACCGGCGGTCCGGCGCGCGACCCCCGGTCCGAGCAGGAACGCGTCGCAGCCGAGCGGGAGCATCGCCTCGATCATCGCGACCGGGTCCTCGAGCCCGGGCACCCGGCCGAGCATCGTCCCGTGGTCGACGGGGAGCACGACCGTGCGGCCGTCGGCGGCGAAGATGCGCCCGAGCCGGACCTGCTTGCCTGCGGACGCCGACGTCGCGACCCCCGCAGCGCGCTCCGAAGGCCCCCGCGAGCCCGTCACGTCCGGCACGGCCGCGCTCACGAGGTCACCAGCTCGTCCACCAGGGCCGGCTCGGGGAGCTCGTCCAGGCTCGCGAAGCGCTCCGCCGCGAGCCCGGCGAGCAGCGCGGCGCCACGGATGCCCGCTTCGGCGACCCGGGGGTACACGGGGTTGACGAACGCCGCGGACTTGAGCTCGCGAAGGACCGGGTTCGTGGACCATCCACCGCTCAGGCG
>JAJZBW010000045.1 GCA_021798745.1 Actinomycetes bacterium | reverse complement strand
CCTGCATGGAGCGCGCCGTGTACGGGCGGTCGAAGTTCTGCGGGAACTGGAACCCGAGGAGCATCGCGCACCCGATCGCGATGTCCGTGTACCCGCTGAAGTCGCAGTAGATCTGGACCGCGTACCCGTACGCGGCGAGGAGGATCTCCGGTGCCGAGTGGACCCCGGGGGCGTCGAACACGGGCTGGACGATCGCGCTCGACACGTAGCTCGAGATCACGACCTTCTTGAACAGCCCCCCGAAGATGAGGAAGGCCGCCGCGGGAAGGTCGATCGCACGCGGGTCGCGCTGACGGGACCGCGCGATCTGGGGGAGGAGCTCGCCGCCGCGCACGATCGGGCCCGAGAGCAGGTGGGGGAAGAAGCTCAGGTACACCGCGACGTCGAGGAACGGGGACGGCTCGAGGTCGCCCCGGTAGATGTCGATGACGTAGGACATCGCCATGAACGTGAAGAACGAGATCGCGACGGGGACCGTGACGTCGACGAGCCCGACCGGGGTCCCTCCCACGCCGATGTGGTGGAGCAGGTTGTCCACGCTCGCCGCGAAGAAGTCCGCGTACTTGAAGAACCCGAGGGGCCCGAGGTCTGCGACGAGCGCCGCCACGAGGAACCTCTTGCGCGCCTTCGGGGAGCGCGACCGGTGGACGAGCCGTCCGGAGACCGCGCTCACGAGCGTCGACGCGGCGAGCAGGAAGATGAACCTCCAGTCGTACCAGGCGTAGAAGACGTAGCTCGCGACGATCACGAAGATCTTCCACCGCGTCGCGAAGGGAGCGAGGAGCCAGTTCGCGACGAACACGATCCCGAAGAAGATCGCGAAGTCGATCGTCGGAAATAGCACGGGGCTCCTCAACGCGCCGTCGGAACGAGCACCTCGAGTCGAGCACACTACCGGGGGTCCGGGTCGCGGTCGCGGGCGCGCCGACCGGCCCGCGACCCGGGATCGCACCGTCGGACGCACGGGCGCGTGCCCGTCGCTCCGCTCCCCGGACCGCGCCGGCAGGGTGAGTCAGCCCGCGACCACCTGGCCGAACACGCTGCAGAGCCCGAGGGCCTCGAGGACGAGGAGCGTCACGACGAGCGTCACGACGACCGGGGTCCGCCAGCCCGACACGCGAGACGCGCTCGCCGCGGGCATGTACCAGGCTCCGAGGAGCCCCGGGCCCCCGTCGATACGGAGCGGGACCGCGTCGGGGCCGACCCGGTCGTCACCGGCCGCGGCGAGCGCGAGATCGGCGAGATCGGAGTCGCTGAGCCACCCGCGCTCGACCGGGCGCGATCGCGGCGCCGACGGGGCACGTCCGTCGCGGGGAGCGACCCCGGCACCTCTCGTCGGGGCCGTTCGCGATCTGCGGGGCACGACGCGATCGTACCGGCACGGCCCTGCGCCGGCCGTGCCGTGTCACCACCCGGTGAAGGGAAGTCGGGGCTCACGCGCGTCGTGCTCCGCCTCGCGCTCGGCCCGTCGTGCGCTCCTCCCGTCGACCCACGGGACGATCTCGAGCCGGTACGCCTCGACCCCGATCCGCTCGCTCAACCGCGGCTCCGGGACGAACGCGATCCTGTAGCGGGCACGACAGACCGGGCAGGAGCGCGTGACCGGAGCCGCGGAGACGACGAGGCGCGCCGCGCGGGCCCCGTGGCACGGGAGCACGCGGCTCCCGACGATCCTCGCGTCCTGTCCCACGTGCGGTGCTCCTCTCCGGACCGCTTCCCCGGTGTCGTCACGCGCGCTCGCCGCGCGTCGGCCCCCGGCCGCTCGGGCCCCCGGAGGAGTCGCCGGGCGTGGGTGCGCTCGCGGCGACGCGCGCCGCCGCCCGACCGACCCTCACGAGGTCGCCGGGGACGAGCGTGCGGCCTCGCCGTGTCTCCTGCTCCCCGTTCACCGACACCGACCCGTCCGCGAGGAGCCGACGCGCGTCGGAACCGACTGCGACGACGCCTGCGAGCTTGAGGAACTGGCCGAGACGGATCGTCCCCACCACGGGCACGTCGACCACGCCGCGCTCGCGTGCGGCCGCGACCCGTCGTTCGTCCACGCCCCGATCGTACGGGACCCGGTCGTGCGGGAGAGGTACCGGCCCGCGCACCGGTCGACCCCGTGCGGGCGTCGCACGGGAATGCGCGGCCTGCACCGTGCGTTGCCCACGGAGGCAGTCCGCGTGACGGGGCGCGCCTGCCTCCATCTCCGTGCACGGGGCGGCCGGGGCGCGAGCGGACGGTCGCCCGAGCGAGGAGCGCGGATGGCAGAGGGCGGCGCGACGGGCGTCACGCGAGGCGAGCAGGCTCGGGCCTCGCGGGGCCCGGCGAGGGAGTGGCCCCACTCGGTCGTGCTCGCGCTCGCGTGCGTGGGGCAGTTCATGGTCGTGCTCGACGTGTCCGTCGTGAACGTCGCGCTCCCGGCCATCCACCGTGCGCTCGGCTTCTCGACCGACGGGCTCCAGTGGGTCGTGAACGCGTACACCTTGAGCTTCGCCGGGTTCCTGCTCCTCGGAGGTCGCGCGGCAGACCTGTTCGGGCGGCGAAGGATCTTCCTCCTCGGGCTGTCCGCCTTCACGGCGGCGAGCCTCCTCGGAGGGTCCGCGCCCGACCAGACCGTGCTCGTCGCGGCGCGCGCCCTCCAGGGCCTCGGCGGGGCCATCCTCGCTCCGGCCACCTTGTCGATCATCACGACCACGTTCACCGAGCCGCGTGAGCGCGCCCGCGCGATGGGGCTGTGGAGCGCGGTCGCGGGAGCGGGAGGGGCGTTCGGGTCCCTCGTGGGGGGAGTCCTCACGGACCTGCTCTCGTGGCGGTGGATCCTCTTCGTGAACGTCCCGATCGGCGTCGCGACGCTCGTCGTCGGGCGCCTCGCGCTCCGTGAGGGCCGCCGGTCCGACGCCTCGGGCCTCGATCTTCCCGGAGCGGTCCTCGTCACGGCCGGGCTGGCCACGCTCGTGCTCGCGGTCGTGCGGACGGGCACGGTCGCGTGGGGGTCGCGGCAGACGGTCGGCACCCTCGCGCTCGCCGCGGTGCTCCTCGGGGGATTCGTGCTCCACGAGGGGCGGCTCGCGAAGGCCCCGCTCGTCCCGCTCCGCCTGTTCGTCTCGCGGACGATCACCGGGGCGAACCTCGTGATGTTCGCGATCGCCGGTGCGATGTTCCCCATGTGGTACCTGCTCACGCTCTACCTCCAGGAGGTCCGCGGCTACTCGGCGCTCCGGACCGGCTTCGTGTTCGCGCCCGTCGCGCTAGCGATCGTGCTCGGAGCCCAGATAGCGTCCCGGCTCGTCCACCGGGTCGGAGCGCGGCGGCTCCTCCTCGTCGGGACCGTGGCGATCACGGCGGGGATGCTCCTCTTGTCCCGGATCGGCGCGGCGAGCAACTTCTGGCTCGACGTCGTCCCCGGGGCGGTGCTCTCCTCTCTCGGCCTCGGGCTCTCGGTGACCCCGGTCACCTTCGCGGCGACCACGGGTGTCGCGCGCCACGAGGCCGGGCTCGCCTCGGGGATCGTGAACACGTCCCGGCAGGTCGGCGGCTCGATCGGGCTCGCGGTCATCGCCACCGAGGCGACGGCCCGGGCCGTCGCCGTCACGAGGTCCGGAGCCGTGCACGGCGCCGGGCAGGCGCTCAGCTCGGGCTTCTCGCTCGGGTTCGTCCTCGCCACCGTCCTCGCCGCGGCCGGCGTGCTCGCGGCGCTCGTGATCCCCCACGTCGGGGCGCGACGCGACCGGGCCCCGAGCGAGCCCTCCCCCGAGTCGGTGCTCGTCGCGGAGCTCGGGTGAGCTTCCCCGCCCGGCCCGCGCGGCCCCTCGGGAGACCCGCACGAAGCTGTCAGCTCGTTCACAGCAGGGTCACAGGAGAACGACGCAGACTGTCGAGGTGGAGAACCTCGTGAGCCGAGTGCTCGTCGTGGACGACGAGCCGAACATCACCGACCTCGTGGCCACCGCCCTTCGCTACGAGGGGTTCGAGGTCGAGACCGCAGGGACCGGTCGCGCCGCGCTCGACCAGATCGGCTCCTACCGACCGCACCTCGTCGTGCTCGACGTCATGCTCCCGGACCTCGACGGGTTCGAGGTCGCGAGGAGACTGCGACAGGAGGGGCGACGCGTGCCGATCCTGTTCCTGACCGCGCGGGACGCGACCGAGGACAAGGTGCGCGGGCTCACGCTCGGGGGCGACGACTACGTCGCGAAGCCGTTCTCCCTCGCGGAGCTCCTCGCGCGCGTCCGGGCCGTGCTCCGCAGGGTCCAGGACGGGGGGGAGATCTCGTCCCGTCTCGTGTTCGCCGACCTCGAGCTCGACGAGGAGACACGCGAGGTGTTCCGCGGGTCGACCCCGATCGAGCTCACCCCGACGGAGTTCAAGCTGCTCCGCTACCTCATGCTCAACCCGCGCCGCGTGCTCTCGAAGGCCCAGATCCTCGACCACGTCTGGGAGTACGACTTCGGCGGCGACGCGAACGTCGTCGAGACCTACATCAGCTACCTTCGCAAGAAGGTCGACACCCTCGGACCGCCCCTGATCCACACGCTCCGGGGTGCGGGCTACTCGATGCGCGTCCCCGCAAACGCCTGAGGGCGTGCCGGTGCCCACCGGGAGCGCCGCTCGGGCGGCGACCGGACGGGTCCGAGCGGTCGCGGCGGGGCTGTCGCTCCGGGCCCGCCTCCTCCTCGGCCTCGTGGTCGTCGCGGCGGTCGGCCTCGTCGCGGCGGACTTCGTCGTCTACGGGCAGGTCGAGTCCTTCCTCACGAGCCAGCTCGACGCGCAGCTCCCGTCGTCGCTCAACCCGTTCATCCGCGAGGTGCAACAGCAGCTCGGCGGGATCGCCGGGTTCGGAGCGGGGTTCTCGGGATCGCTCGCGTTCCGCCAGGACACCCCGCAGGGCACCTACGGAGCCGTCGTGTACGGCCACGGGCAGGTGTACACACAGGCTTTCCAGGGGAACTCCCCGCTCGGTCCGCCGCCCGCCATCCCGAGCGACCTCGTGACCCGGACCGAGCACAGCTCGACGGGGATCGTGACCGCCCTCGGGACCGAGCCCGAGATCCACCTCACGGTCGGAGCGGTCGGGCGGCCGGGCTTCCGGTACCGGCTCATCTCGGTCGCGCTCCCGACGAACCAGCCCTCGGTCGCGGTCGTCGCGCTCCCCTTCGAGGGCGTCGACGCGACGCTCCGCCACCTCGTGGCGGTCGACGTCGTCGTCTCCGCGGCCGTGCTCACGATCCTCGCCGGGCTCGGCTACCTCGTGGTCCGGATCGGAATGCGCCCCCTCCAGGAGATCGAGGCGACCGCCGAGGCGATCGCGGCGGGCGACCTCTCCCGCCGGGTCGCGCAGACGAACGAACGGACCGAGGTCGGACGGCTCGGGGCATCGCTCAACGCGATGCTCAGGCAGATCGAGCATGCGTTCGCGGAGCAGCGCGGGTCCGAGCTCCGCCTCCGCCAGTTCCTCGCGGACGCCTCCCACGAGCTGCGCACGCCGGTGACGTCCATCCGGGGGTACTCGGAGCTCTTCCGGCGCGGGGCCTCGGGCCGTCCCGAGGACCTCGCGCTCGCGATGCGGCGGATCGAGGACGAGTCCGTGCGGATGGGGCTTCTCGTCGACGACCTCCTCCTGCTCGCGCGCCTCGACCAGGGACGCCCGGTCGAGCACGCTCCGGTCGACCTCGTGGCGGTCGCCTCGGACGCGGCGGCGGACGCCCAGGTGCTCACCCCCGACAGGGAGATCGACGTCGACGCACCGGACGCGGTCACGGTGCTCGGTGACGGCCAGAGGCTCCGGCAGGTCGCGACGAACCTCGTGCAGAACGCTGTCCGGCACACGCCCGCGGGGTCCCCCGTGCACGTCGGGGTCCGCAAGGAGGGCGAACGAGCGCTCCTCACCGTGCGCGACGAGGGTCCGGGTCTCACGAGCGAGCACGCCGCTCGTGTGTTCGAGCGCTTCTACCGCGCCGACCCGTCGCGGGCTCGCGGGAGCGGGGGGACCGGGCTCGGCCTGTCGATCGTGAAGTCCATCGCCGAGGCGCACGGTGGCACGGCGAGCGTCGTGACCACTCCGGGAGCGGGCGCGACGTTCGTCGTCGAGCTGCCCGTTGCGCCCGCGCCGCAGGAACAGCCGCCCGCGGGCTCACCCGCGGTCGAGGTGGGCGGTGCCGTCGAGGCGCCGGAGGGCCCGCCGGTCGCCTGAGACGGCGGTTCTCCGGTCGGCTCTCGCGTGTGGCCTCACGAGGCGAGGATGTCGACCACGGCGCCGGTGTCGGACAGGTCCTCGACCACGAAGTCGGGGCCGAGAGCGGCGAGCTCGCGTCCGGACGAGCGCCCCGTCGCGACGAGCAGGCACCGAACCCCGCCCGCTCGTGCGCATGCGAGGTCGTTCGCGGAGTCGCCGACTATCCAGACCCGCGAGGGGTCGAAGCTCCGACCCCGGGTCGCGCGGACGCGCCCGAGCGCGACGGGCACGAGCTCGCGACGGTCGGCGTGGTCGCTCCCGAACGCCCCGACCTCGAGGTCGAGGAGCCCGTCGAGCCCGAAGATGGCGAGCTTGCGCCGGGCGTTCGGTGCGATGTTCCCGGTGAGCACGCTCTGGAGGGAGCCGAGCGCGGCGATCGCCGCGATCGCCTCGGGGACCCCGGGCAGGACGCGTCCCGCGTCGCGGATCTCCTGCTCTGCCGCCTCGAGCTCGCGCTCGAGCGCGGCGAGCACCGCGGGGAGGTGGGCGTCTCGGTCCCCGATACCGAGCATGTCGAGGTACTCGCCGACTATCTGGGGGTCGGTCTTCCCGCTCATCGCGACCCGCTCGGGCGGGCGCGCGCCGAGCGCGGCGTCGAGGGCGCGGTCGAACACCTCCGCGCCGAGCCCTCCCGCGTTGAGGAGGGTCCCGTCGATGTCCCACAGCACGAGCGAGTCCACGCCGCGATTCTCCCAGACGCGCGTCCGGCCCGTGCCGCCCCGGAGGTCCCCTGCCCCCCGCTACGCTCGGGGCCGTGCCCGCCTCGTACGGGTCCCCGCCGCCGCTCGCTCCGGGGCTCGGGACCCGGTGGTGACGACGACCGCGATCGCGCTGCTCCGTGCCGTGAACGTCGGGGCCCACCGCGCGGTCGCGATGGCCGACGTCGCGGAGGCGTTCGTCGCGCAGGGATGCTCGCGGGTGCGCACCTACCTGAGGAGCGGGAACGTCGTGTTCGACCACGACGACGGAGTCGGCGACGGCCTCGCCGCACGGATCGAGGAGGCCGTCGAACGAGCGGCCGGGTTCGCGGTTCCCCTCGTCCTACGGACCTTGCCGGAGTGGGACGAGATGCGAGCGGAGAACCCGTTCCGGCACCTCGATCCGGGATCGCTGCACGTCGCGTTCGCACCCGTGGAGCTCGCAAGGGACGCGCTCGCGCGGCTCGCGCGGACCGACGCCGGGGACGAGCGCTACGCGGTCCGCGGCCGCGACGTCTACCTGCACCTCCCGTCGGGCGTCGCCCGCGCGGCCCTCCCGAGGGCGCTCGACCGGACCGGGACGACGGTGACGGTCCGCAACTGGAGGACCGTCGAGCACCTCGGGGAGCTCGCGTCGGGCTGACGCCCGAGCATCGCGCCCTGCGGCACGGTCCCGCCGGCCCGAGCGCGGGGACCTGCAGCGATCCCCTGCAGGGACGGAGCCTCGCCGCCTCGCGCCCGGGCACCGATCGTGACGGCGCGACGGGGAGCGTTCCGGTCAGATGGTCCCGGTCACCGCCTGGAGCCCGAGGCTCACGCCCGCGACGAGTATCCAGAGCGCCGCGCCGAGGGCGATCGGCCTCGCGCCCGTGCGAGCGATGTCGCGTGCGCGGGTCGACAGCCCGATGGCGGCGAGCGCGATCGTGATCATCGCCTGTGCCGCGTCGGACACCGGAGCGTGGAGGGCGTGAGGGACGAGCCCCGCGGAGTTCGCACCGACCGCGACGAGGAACCACCCGACGAACACGGGGAGCACCTGGCGGAGCCGCTTCGACAGAGCGGGGACGGCGCTCCGCTCCGTGCCCGCGGACGCGCGCCGCGAGCGCCAGAGGGAGAGCACGATCGTGATCGGGATGATCGCGAGCGTCCGCGTGAGCTTCACGACGATCGCGAACGCCGTCGCCCCGCCTCCGAAGATGCTCGATGCGGCAACGACCGAGGACATGTCGTTCACGGCGGTCCCCGACCAGAGCCCGAAGGCGTGCGGCCCGAGGCCGAGGAGGTGCCCGAGGCTCGGGAACGAGAGGACCGCGGCCACGTTGAACGTGAAGATCGTCGCGACCGCGTAGCTCACGTCTGCTGCCGACGCGGAGATGACCGCGTCCGTGGCCGCGATCGCGGACGCTCCGCAGATCCCCGTCCCGACGCCGATGAGCACGCTCAGGTCCGAGTCGATCCCGAGCGCGCGACCTATGAGCCACGCGCCCCCGAGCGCGGTCGCGAGGGTGCCGGCGAGGACCGGGAGGGACGAGGCCCCCGTCGAGAGGACCTCGGCGAACGAGAGCCCGGTCCCGAGCAGGACGATCGAGGCCTGGAGGACGGTGCGCGAGCAGAACCGGAGGCCGGAGGCGAGGGCGGGCCGGGGGCCCGTCCGGATCGCGACCGCGATCCCGAGCACGATCGCGACGACCGGGGCCCCGACGACGGGGAGGAAGTGCCCGACGACGGTCGCGACGGCCGCGACGGCGAGCGCCGCGAGCGCTCCGGGGAGCCGCGTCGTGCGTCCGGACGGAAGAGGCGGCTCCCCGGACATCTCGGTCGTCGGCGTGTCGAGCTCGCGTGCGGTCTCCATGGCGGGAAGTCTCCGCCCGGCACCGGCCCACGAGAAGGGGCGCGGTGCTTCAGAGGTAATAAGGTCTGCTTATGCCGATCCCGCTGCCGGTGCCCGACGTCGTGTCGCTCGACCTCCTCCGGTCGGTCGCCGAGCTGGGATCCATCCGGCAGGCTGCAGCGGCCCACGGGGTGAGCCAGCCGGCGGCGAGCATGCGGCTCCGCTCCCTGGAGGCGGCGCTCAGGGTCGAGCTGCTCGACCGGTCGAGCGGGCGTGCCCGGCTCACGGCCGCCGGGGTCGCGGTGGTCGGGTGGAGCGAGTCCGTGCTCGACGCGGTCCGGACGCTCGTCGCGGGGACGGAGGCGCTCCGGGCCGAGGGGCGCACCCAGCTCCGGATCGCAGCGAGCATGACCGTCGCGGAGTACCTCGTCCCGAGCTGGCTGAGCGCGCTGCGCGCGGCCGAGCCGGGCGCGGTCGTGTCGCTCCGGATGGGCAACAGCGAGCAGGTGCTCGAGACGATCGCACGAAAGGACGCGGACGTGGGCTTCGTGGAGGGGCGGGCCGCTCCACCCGCGGTCGAGTCGCGGGTCGTGTGCGACGACGACCTCGTCCTCGTCGTCGCCCCCGGCCACCCGTGGGCGCGCCGCCGCGGGCCCGTAGGGCCGGAGGAGCTCGCTCGCGTCCCTCTCGTGCTGCGCGAGAGGGGATCGGGGACGCGCGAGGTGCTCGAGTCCGCGCTCGCGGAGCACGGGCTCGCGCCGAGCGCCGGGGTGGAGCTCGCGTCCACGACGGCGATCAAGTCCGCCGTCGCGGACGGGGGCGGGGCGGCCGTGCTCGGCCGGCTCGCGATCCGCGCCGAGGTCGCGGACGGCAGGCTCGTCGCGCTCGCAACGCGCGACCTGTCGCTCACGCGCATGATCCGGGTCGTGTGGGACCCGAGGCGCGCCCTCGCGCTGCTCGCCCGTCGGCTGCTCGTGCACATCGGCGTCGACGATGCGGCACGCGCCCGCGCGGGGCGCACGGCGGGCAGGAGGTCCGAGGACCGAGAACGCGCCCCTTCTACGGGAGCGGCGGAGGATCCTCGAGGAGCTCGATCGTCGGCACGAAGTAGAGCCCTCCGGTGACGGCCCTCGAGAAGTCGAGGAGGCGGTCCGTGTTGCCCGGAGGCTCCCCGAGGAACATGCGGCGGAGCATGAGCTCGGTCACGCGCGGCGAGCGCGAGTAGCCGATGAAGTACGTCCCGAACTCGGCGTCGCCTGCCGACCCGAACACCATGTTGTCGCGCACGATCGTGAGCTCGGAGCCGTCCTCGTCCTCGACGACGTTCAGCGCCACGTGCGCGTTGCTCGGCTTCGCGTCGTCGGGGAACTCGATGTTCGACAGCTTCGTGCGACCGACTGCCCTCTCCTGCTCCTCGACGGGGAGCGCGTCCCAGGAGGCCAGGTCGTGGAGGTACTTCTGCACGACGACGTAGGAGGAGCCCGCGAACTCGGGGTCCTCGTCCCCGACGATCGCCGCGCCGAGACGGTCGTCCCCGACCGGGTTCTCGGTTCCGTCCACGAACCCGAGAAGGTCGCGGGCGTCGAAGTAGGAGAACCCGTGGACCTCGTCGACGACCGATCCGACGCCGCGGAGGGCTCCCGCGACGTGTGACGCGAGCTCGAAGCAGAGGTCCATCCGCTCGGCACGGACGTGGAAGAGCAGGTCCCCCTGGGTCGACACCGCGGTGTGCCGAGGTCCCTCGATCGCGGCGAAGTCGTGAAGCTCTGCCGGGCGGGGGCCGCGGTAGCAGCGGTCGAAGAGCGAGGAGCCCACTGCCGCGACGACGCTCAGCGCGCCGGACGGCGCCCGCGACCCGATCGCGCGTGCGACGCCGTGAACCCCGGCGAGCAGCTCGCGAACGGCGGCTTCGCCGCCGGCGTCGACGGTCGCGACGAGGAAGATGGCCGCCGAGGTGAGCGGCGCGACGACCGGCTGGGGAGTCGCTCCCGGAGATCCTCCCGGGCCGCTCATCGGCCGGACCGGCTCCGGGAGGCCAGGGGCGCGACCGTCACGCGGCCGATCGTAGTGGAGCGTGCGGTCAGCCGATCGCGAGCGCGATCGCCTGGACGAGCGTGCGGGCGCCCGTGGGGGCGTTCACCCGAACCGTCTTCGGGTAGCCGAAGACGACGTGACCCGACGCGCCCCCGCTCGTCCCGCTGAGCTCGATCGGGAGCGGCGGTCCGTCGAGCGCGACGTAGAGGGTGCCTCCCTTGGTCGACACGATCGGGATCGCGTGGACGCCGCGCACCGTCGTCGGCCGGCCCTTCCGGACCGACCCGACGTTCGCGAAGATCCCGTTGGCGAGCGAGCGGGGGTCCGTGAGGGTCCCGACCCCGAAGTTCCCGTAGCTCGCGCCGAAGGCGATCCACCGGTTGGCGAGGGCCGTGGCGGCCTTCGCGGCCTGCGCCGCGGTGAGCCCGGCTCCCGTGCCCACCGCCTGGCGCCAGAAGGGCGCACCGGCTCGTATGTAGGAGGTCTTGCGGATCGTGATGTAGGCGAACCGACCGAGGAAGCCGGCGCTCGCCGAGCTCGAGTCGAGGACGCCGCGCGCCTCGGCGCCCCCGTCGGCCGACGCGACCTCGACCGTGAGCGTCGCGGACGCCTCGCGTATCGTCCCGGAGAGCGTGAACGTGCGCGCCGCGGTGAGCGCCGCCTCGCTCTCCTTCACGATCGTCGCCGCGGGGAGCGACGCCGTCGGCGCGGGGGTCGCGCCGAGCGCGGGCCCGCCGAGCGCCGCGGCCGCCACGGCGGCCGCGGCGACGGCTGTGACCGCTCCTCGTGCGGTAGGGGGGATCCGTCTCATCGAGTCTCCTCTGTCGTCGAACGCTCTCAGGGACCGATCCCGGCAGCCGCGGGGGCGGCGACGCGCTCGTACGCGACGGGGATCCGGGGGAGCACGCCGGAGTTCCAGCCGAGGACGAGCCGCGGTGGGCTGACGGGGCGGACGATCAGCACCGTGTACGAGCGGAGAGCAGCGTCGTAGCCGACGCCCGCGACGCACGTGCGGCAGCCCGTCCCCGAGTAGAGCCCGAGGAGCTCCTGCCGGTGCCCCCAGCACGCCGATGCGGACGGGCTCGTGCACGCGACGTTGCTCGTCGCGGCGCGGCTCCCGCCCCACCCGTCGTCGTACATCCAGTCGTGCACGGCGGCGACCGAGTTGGGCTCTCCGCCGGCCCAGGTCCCCCCGATCCCGTACACGTCGCCCACGACGGCCACGCGCACCGCGCCGTAGCGCGTGAGCACCGACGGGTCCCGGGACTGCACGGCGCCCTGTTGGGCTGCTGCGTCGAGCGGGGCGACGAGACCGACGAGGGGCGGGACCCCGCGGGCGATCCGCTCGAGGTTCACGAGCACGAATAGCTGCTCTCCGACGCCCATAGCCGCGAATCCGGTCGGGAGCACGAGCGGGCGGAGGTGCTCGATCGCGTGCCCACGTTCGATCGCCGCGAGAGCGAGGCCGAGGCATCCGGGCGAATGCGGGGTGGAGGACGCAGGGCCTGTCGCGTAGCACGGGGACGCGCACGACTCGGCGCCGCTCGAGCCGGCCGTGCACGGGCCGGACTCCTGCAGGTAGGGCGGGGAGGGCTCGTTGGACCGAGGGTTCGGGATCCGGTAGGGGGACGCGGGGACCTGAGGGGTTCCGGCCACGAAGTCGACGACGACGCGGTCCACGCACGCGCTCGACCCGAACGGCGAGCCCGGCGCGCAGACCTGGCCGGCGACGCGCATCGCGGGGTCCGCGACGCTCACGACCACGACGACGTGACCGGCCCGCGTCGGCCGGAGCGGGAGCGTCGCGGCGCCCGCCGCGTCGGTGGTCACGGAAGAGGGGCCCGCGAGCACGGCTCCCGCGGAGACCGTCACCGCGAGGAGGACGCCGCTTCCCGGGACGGAGGCGTTCCCCCCGGCCGGGGTGCACGATATCTGCACGCGCACGGACGCGTCGGTGCTCGAGGACCCCGCGTACCGACCGTCCGTGACCGAGGTGCTCCAGAGCATCTCCGTCGTCCCGACGCACGGCGCCGTCGACGCGACTGCCTCGGGGGCCGGCACGCGAGCGTCCGCGGACGCGGGCCCGGCAGCGACTGTGGCGAAGGCGAGGGACGCGAGCGCGACGGCGACCCCGAGCGCGCGGGTCGAGGGCCTTCCGGAAGCGCCGCGCACGCGGGCCACCCCGCTCGCCGCTAGGACCGCCACGCCCCGTGCTCCCACGCCCACCATCGTCGCGCCCCTCGGGCGACGTCGCGCCACGGACGGACCGGACCCGCCGCGGGTGGACGACGCCCCGAGCAGGAGGAGGCTCCTCTCGACCGAGCCGCGCACGCTGTCCGACCGGGATCGACCACGACGCCATGCCGCCGGGCCTCGTTCCCGGCACGTTAGGGTCACGGAGGCGGAGGCGAGAACGAGCGAGCAAGGAAGAGCGAGCGAGCGCGGTGGGGTCGATCGGGAGCGGTCCGGGACACGAGGTCGCCGCGTCGCGTCCGGAGCGCGACCTCGCGATCTTCGTGAAGACCTACGCTCCGGACCGCGCGCTCGTCGCGAGGCTCCTCGCGTCGGCCGAGCGGTTCAACCGCGACGCGGTGCCGATCGTCGTAGCGGTCCCCGACGAGGAGCGCAGCTCGTTCGCACGCATCGGGGAGCGCCCGGGCGTGCGCATCGTGGCCGAGTCGCAGCTCGGGGCTCCCGTCGTCACCGCCAAGGTCCGGGAGTTCGACGTCGGCTACATCCAGCAGCAGGTCGTGAAGCTGTGCGTCCACCGGCTCGGGCTGGCCCGCAACTACTTCGTGCTCGACAGCGACTCGTTCTTCATCCGGCCCTTCTCGGTCTCGGACTTCCTCGACGGGGAGGGGCGTCCCTTCACGGTCCTCGTGCAGGACAAGGACCTCGCGACGCTCCCCGGGTACGCGGGGTTCGCGACGATCCGTGACCCCCTCGTCACGGTCATCGCCGACTACCTCGGCCTTCCCGCGCAACCCCGCTCGACGTCGCACAACAACACCGTCCTGTCCTCGGCGGTCCTGTCGTCGTTCGAGTCCTGGCGCGAGGCCCGGGGACTCTCGCTCGTGGACCTCATGGAGATCGCGCCGCTCGAGTACTCCTGGTACAACTTCTACCTCCAGCGCCACCACCCCGAGCTCGTCGTCCCCGTGGAGCCGCTCGTCCGCATGATCCACACGCGTGCGGAGTTCCGCTCGCTCGTCCGCCAAGGGGTGACCGTCGAGACGCTCGCTCGCTCCTACATCGGGGTGTGCATCAACTCCGGGTGGGCGGGCCGAGGCCAGGCGCGCGTCCTCGCCACCCTCGAGCGTGGCTCCTCGCTCGCGCGCGTGCGAGCGCGCGTCGACGCCCGACGGTACGGGATCCGCCAGCAGGTCGAGTTCTTCCGCGGCGCCCACGGGACCCGCCTGCGCCGCCCTCGCTGACGCGGGCAACCCTGCCTCTGTGGGACGGGGGCGTCACCTCTGCGTGTCGACCCAGTGCCGCGACGCCGATATCACCTCGACCTCGGGGTCGGACCACACGAATCGCTCGACCGCGTCGAGGACTGCTTCGGCGGTCGCGGCGCTCCCGGACACGGTCGCGAACCCGAGCTCGGCGCGCTGCCACTGGTCCTGGAAGCCGACCTCCGCGGACGCGACCCGGAAGCGAGAGCGCGCCCCGTCGAGGAGGTGCCGGACGACGGAGCGCTTGGACTTGAGCGAGTCGCTCCCCGGTATGCGGACCTCCAGGTCGAGAGCGCACGCGAGCACCGGCACATCATCGCCCGCGCGGGACGTCACCGCTAGCGGACGTCACCCGTCCGTGCGGGCCCGTACGCGCGAAGGACCTGTGCGACGCGCACCCGGTAGTCGCTGTACCAGGTGTCGCGCCCGAGCCGCTGGGCGACGAGATGCTCCGCGACCCCCTTCCACCGGGCGGCAGACGGCTCGTCGGCCCAGTAGGAGACCGTGATCCCGAAGCCGTCGTCGTCCCGCGCGGACTCGACTCCGAGGTACCCGGGCTGGCTCCTCGCGAGCTCGTGCATCGCCTCGGAGGTCGCGGCGTACCCGTCGTCCTCGTCCCTGAGCAGCGCGCTGAACACGACGGCGACGTAGGGCGGCTCTGGCGTGCTCGCGATCCGGGCGCTCGCGTCGTCCACCCGGCGAGTCTGCCAGAGAGCGATCGGTCCGTTCGGCCCTTGTCGCTCCCTCGCGCAGGGCGCATCCTCGCGTGGCCGGACGAGAAAGGAAGGGGTCGCTGCCGTGGAGCGTCTCCTCGCACCTGTCGTGTCGCTCCTGCTGCTCGCCGCGACCGTCCCGGGGATCCCCGCGGCGGAGGCGGGAGCGTCCGTCCCCGCCGTGCTCACCTGCGCGGGAAGGACGGTCGTGCGGCCCGCGGGCTACGTGCTCGCGTGCGCCGACGCGAACACGTACTTCACCTCCATGCACTGGACGTCCTGGACGAGGACGACCGCGAGCGCGAGCGCGACGTTCGTCGCGAACGACTGCGCGCCGACGTGCGTCGGGGGGACGTTCGTGCGGTACCCCGCCACCGTGACGCTCGCGTCGCCGAAGGTCACGGCGCACGGGTTGCTGTTCACCGTGCTCCGCTACCGCTACACGACCTCGCGGTCCACGACGCTTCCCGTGACGACGCTCGCGGACCTGGCGGGGGCGCGGCCCCGCTGCTCGACCGACCCGACCGTCGCGGCGCGCTTCGGGATCCCCCCTCCTCCGTTCGCGGTGCGCGCGGTGAGCGTCGCTCGCGACGCGCTCCCGTCCTCGGAGGCGCGCTCGACGGGGGCCTCCTACGAGCGCCTCTACCGGGTGTCCTTCACGGTCACGTCCGGGAACGCGGTGCTGCCCGCCGGTCACAGGTACACCCAGTTCTCCTACGTGGTCCGCAGCTCGACGAGGAGGATGTCCCGAGATTCGTGGAACTTCGGTGACGGTCCTGTGGTCGATCAGGCCACAGCCTGATCGTATTCGACGGCTGTATCGATCTCTTTCGCGATCGTCGCGTCGAGCTTCTGGCGCAGCTC
>JAJZBW010000283.1 GCA_021798745.1 Actinomycetes bacterium | reverse complement strand
GTCGCCGTCGCCGTCGCCGTCGCCGTCGCCGTCGCCGTCGCCGTCGCCGTCGCCGTCGCCGTCGCCGTCGCCGGCTGAGCGGGGCGCGCCCGACCGCTACCGTGGGGCCCGAGCGAGGGGAGGCGCCATGGCCGAGATCGACCTCGTGGCGGCGCGTGAGCTGTGCACCGGCCTGCTCGAGGCGGCCGGGATGCCCGAGGACGCGGCCCGGCAGACGGCCGTCGCGCTCTGCGTCGCCGAGGCCTGGGGACGCGCCTCGCACGGGCTGTTGCGCCTGCCCTACTACCTCGAGCGCTTCGCGGCCGGGGGCTGCGATCCCGTTGCAGAGCTGAGACCGGTGCGGGCCAAGGGACCGACGGCGGTCTTCGACGGGGGCAACGGGCTCGGTCACTGGCAGCTCGCACGGGCGGCCGAGCACGCCGCCGCGCTCGGTGCCGAGCACGGGATCGCGGCGGTCGCGGTCGCCAACTCCGGGCACGCGGGCGTGCTCGGACTCGGCGTGGTGCCGATGGTGGAGGCGGGTCTCGTCGGGTTGGCCTTCTCGACCGGCCCCGCCGCGATGCCGGCGGTCGGCGGGCACCGGGCGGTGCTCTCGACGAGCCCGATCGCGGCCGGCGTGCCGCTCTCGCCCCGCCCGGCGATCGTCGACCTCGCGACGACGGCCGTCGCGAGGGGCAAGGTCGCTGCGCTCGCTGCGACCGGGGGCGCGCTGGAGCCGGGCTGGGCATTCGACGCGCAGGGTGCCCCGACCACCGATCCGGCCGCCGCGCTCTCGGGGATGCTCGCCCCGCTGGGGGGAGCGAAGGGCTTCGCGCTCGCGTTCTTGGTCGAGTCGCTGACGGGAGGCCTCGTCGGCCCGCACGGCGCGACGGAGATCGCCGACCCGCTCTCGAGCGCGGCTGCGGGCTCGCCCCAGCGGGTCTCGCACCTCGTCCTCGCCCTCGACCCGGCGTGCCTGGACGGGGACGGTCGCGCTCCCGAGCGCCTGGCTGCGCTCGCGGAGGCGATCACCTCCTCGGGCGGGCGTGTGCCGGGCGCGACGCACCTGCTACCACGGGAGATCCCCGACGACACCCCGGTCGTGCTCGCCGACCCCCTCGCTTCGCGCCTCGCGGGCTTGGCGCGTGCGCGGGGGCTCGCCGTGCACGCGGGGCTCGCCGCGGCGACGTAGCCGCGCCGGCCCGATCCGCGCGCCCGCCGGACGGGCGCGAGGTGAGCGCCGAGGCCGCGTTGCGCGGGGACCTTGACCGTCTTCGGAGGACTTCGGTACGCTTCTCTGGAATGAGGTCAGAGGTCTTAGCCAATCCGAGACAAGGACGGGTGAGCGTGGGGGACGAGAAGAGAAATGACGCGCTCGACGTCCTCGTGCACAACGAGGGCGACGACGTCGGGGTGGCGATCCACGATCTCGAGCCCGGCGACGTGCTCGCCGGTTGGCTCGACTCGGAGCGGCGCGAGCGGATCCCGGTCAAGGAGGCGGTCCTCCTCGGCCACAAGGTGGCCTTGCGCGACCTCGCCGAAGGTGCCGACGTCGTCGAGTACACGGTGCGCGTCGCGCACACACGCTGCGCGATCGAGCGCGGCGCCCATGTCCACACGCACAACGTGAGGAGCGCACGATGGCAGCAGAGCGCCTGACCGGGTACCGCCGTCCCGACGGCGGGGTCGGCATTCGCAACCACGTCGTCGTGCTGCCTGTCGACGACCTCTCGAACGCCGCCGCCGAGAGCGTGGCGCACGTCGTGCCGGGGGTCCTCGCCCTCCCGCACGCGTACGGCCGCCTGCAGTTCGGCCCCGACCTCGAGCTCACCTTCTCGACGCTGATCGGCACCGGGCGCAACCCGAACGTCGCCGCGGCTGTCGTGATCGGGATCGAGCCGGCCTGGACGGCGCGGATCGTGGACGCGATCGCCGAGACCGGAAAGCCGGTCGTCGGCCTCTCGATCGAGCGCCACGGGGACCTGCGGACGATCGCCGAGGCGGCTCGGCACGCGGCGCGGATGCTGCAGGACGCGAGCGCCCTCGAGCGCGAGGAGGTCCGCATCGAGGAGCTCATGATCTCGATCAAGTGCGGCGAGTCCGACACGACGACCGGCCTCGGCTCCTGCCCGACGACCTCTGTCGTCGTCGACCGCCACGTCAACCGGGGTGGGACGGTGCTCTTCGGCGAGACGAGCGAGCTCACCGGGGGCGAGCACCTGATCGCCGAGCGTTGCATCGACGACGGGGTCCGCAAGCGCTTCATGAGCATGTACGACAACTACATCGCCATGATCGAGGCGACGGGCGCCAACCTGCTCGGCTCACAGCCGACCGAAGGCAACATCCGCGGCGGACTGTCCACGATCGAGGAGAAGGCGCTCGGCAACATCGCGAAGACAGGGACGGTTCCGGTCGTGGACGCAATCGAGCCGGCGGCACGGCCTACGAAGCCCGGGCTGAACTTCATGGACAGCTCCTGCGCGGCAGCCGAGACGATCACCTTGATGGCAGCTGCCGGGGCCGTGCTCCACCTGTTCCCGACAGGGCAGGGCAACGTGATTGGCAACCCGATCGAGCCGGTCATCAAGCTGACGTCGAACCCGGTGACCGCCTCGACGATGTCGGAGCACATCGACCTCGACGTGTCGGCGATCCTCACCGGCGAGCTCAGCCTGCAGCGCGCGGGAGACCAGCTCGAGGCCCTGATCGCGCAGACGATACGCGGGCGGCTGACCTGCGCCGAGGTCCTCGGCCACCGGGAGTTCGTGCTCACCAAGCTCTACCA
>JAJZBW010000282.1 GCA_021798745.1 Actinomycetes bacterium | reverse complement strand
CCGACCAGGCACCGCTCTCGTGCGACGCGAGCACGCCGTGGTCCCCGGCCGCTCGTCGCCCGGTCGCGCGGCGGGCCCCACGGGTCGCGCGTGCCGTCCTCGCAGGCGTCGCGCTACTCCTGCGTGCGCTCCACGCGCCCGCTCGCCGAGGGGCTCGGCCGCGGCGGGGCGAGCTCGCCGACGAGGGCCGCGTCGCCCGCGGGGAGCGTGCCGAGGCCCGCGTACAGCTCGAGCTTGGCACGGGTGTCCGCGATGTCGAGGTTGCGCATCGTGAGCTGCCCGATCCGGTCGTCGGGCCCGAACGCGGCCCCCGCGGTGCGCTCCATAGAGAGACGGTCCGGGTCGTAGGAGAAGTTCGGGCCGTCCGTCCGGAGCACCGTGTAGTCCTCCCCGCGCCGGAGACGGAGCGTGACCTCGCCGGTCACGGCGGACGCGAGCCAGCGCAGGAGCGAGTCTCGGATCATCATGGCCTGCGGGTCGAACCAGCGGCCCTCGTAGAGAAGGCGCCCGAGCCGGCGCCCCTCGGTGTGGTAGGCGGCGATCGTGTCCTCGTTGTGGATCGCGCTCACGAGCCTCTCGTACGCGGCGAACAGGAGCGCCATTCCCGGAGCCTCGTACACGCCTCGCGACTTCGCCTCGATGATCCGGTTCTCGATCTGGTCCGACATCCCGAGCCCGTGGCGGCCTCCGATCTCGTTGGCCGCGAGGAACAGGTCGACGACGTCGTCGTAGCGGCGGCCGCCGAGGGACACCGGGCGTCCGCGCTCGAACCCGACGGTCACGTCCTCGGGAGCGATCTCGACGTCGGGGCGCCAGTGCGCGACGCCCATGATGGGCTCGACGACCTCGAGAGAGCAGTCGAGCCGCTCGAGGAGCTTGGCCTCGTGCGTCGCGCCGAGGATGTTCGCGTCCGTCGAGTACGCCTTCTCGGCGCTGTCGCGGTAGGCGAGCCCGTGGTCGGACAGCCACGCGGACATCTCGGCGCGTCCTCCGAGCTCGGACACGAAGGCGGAGTCGAGCCAGGGCTTGTAGATGCGGAGCTCGGGGTTCGCGAGCAGGCCGTATCGGTAGAAGCGCTCGATGTCGTTGCCCTTGTACGTCGAGCCGTCGCCCCAGATCGACACCCCGTCGTCGTGCATCGCCCGCACGAGGAGGGTCCCGGTGACCGCTCGGCCGAGCGGCGTCGTGTTGAAGTAGGTCCTCCCCCCGGAACGGACGTGGAACGCACCGCACGCGATCGCCGCGAGGCCCTCCTCGACGAGCGGGCGCGTGCAGTCGACGAGGCGCGAGATCTCCGCGCCGTACTCGAGCGCCCGACCGGGCACCGACGCGACGTCGGGCTCGTCGTACTGGCCGAGGTCGGCCGTGTAGGCACAGGGAACGGCACCGTGATGGCGCATCCAGGCGACGGCCACCGACGTGTCGAGACCGCCGGAGAACGCGATCCCGACGCGCTCGCCGACCGGGAGTGAGCTGAGCACCGTGGACACGGCCACACCCTACCGGCACGTGCGACCCCGTCCGCGGGCGACGGTCCTACCGCTTCTTCCCCGAGCTGCGCGTGGCACGCGCGACCGCGACGAGCTTCCGGAAGTCTCCCGTCCGACGCGCTCCTTCGGTCGAGCCCCGTCGTCGATCATGGGCGGTGCCCGGGCGCTCGGGAAGGGTCGGAGGTCACCTCGGTCGCCGCGGCGGCGCCGTGCCGCCGGGCTGGTCGCTCCGCCGTCACGTCGACGCGCGGCTGCCGCCCCGGTTGGCCGCGGGTGCGCGGAGGGCGGCGTCCTCCTCGCTCTCCTGCGCCCGGTGGAGGCGCCATATCGCGTGCAGGTCGTAGAGGAGGCGCTGGAGCTCGAGGACGTCGTAGCGGTCGGGGTCCTCCGGGTCGACGAGCTCGAGCACCCTGCGGATCCGGAGGAGGTCGTGTCGTATCTCCGCGTGCGCGCGGAGGAGCGCACCGGTCGGGTCGGTCCCGCCCACGAGACGTGCGACGGTCGGGAAGAGCTCGCCCTCCTCGCGCGCTTGGAGCGGGGCGAGGACCCGCTCGAGCGTCGAGTGGAGCGCGCGCACGTCCGCGACGACCTCGGAGGGGCTCTCGCTCGCGAGCCGGGACGCGAGTGCACGCGTCTCGGTCACGAACGGGTCGAGGCTCTCCCGCTCCGCGGCGAACCGGCCGAGGAGGGCGGCGTCGGCGGGGGTGAGCCGCACGCGACGGACGGGGAGGAGCGCGCGGAGCGCGACGAGGATCGCCGCGACGTCGATCCCCTCCTGGAGGAGCGCGCCCCACGAGGCCGGGAGCCGTCCCAGCGCGGCGACCGCCATCGCGGCGACGGAGAGCCCGATGCCGCAGCCCGCGGCCTCCGCGGCACGGCGACGGGAGCGACGGGCGATGACGACCGCCTCGCCGAGGCTCTCGAGCCGGTCGACGGCGAGCACGACGTCCGCGGCCTCGGACGCCGCGGTCGAACCTCGCCCGGCGAGCGCCACCCCCACGTCGGCGAGCGCGAGAGCCGGTGCGTCGTTGATCCCGTCGCCGACCATCACCGTCGGACCCCTCCGGCTCTCGATCGCGACGGCCTCGACCTTCTCGGCGGGACCGCGGCGCGCGTACACCGCGTCGACGCCGATGACCGCTCCCACGGACTCTGCGACGTCCTCGCGGTCGCCGGTGACCATCACGATCCTGCTGAACCCGTCCGCGCGGAGCTCGCGCACGGTGCGCGCCGCGCCCGCGCGGACCGGGTCGTCCATGAGGACCGCGCCGACGACGCGCCCGTCGCGGGCGACGTAGGTCGCGACCGACCCCTCGAGGTCGGCCTGGCGGCGGGTC
>JAJZBW010000044.1 GCA_021798745.1 Actinomycetes bacterium | reverse complement strand
GCACGCAACAGAGCCGCCCGCTCCCTCCTCGGCCGATCTCCCGGGCGTCGCGAGCCAGGTCGTCTCGGTGCTCTCGCCCCTCCGGACGACGGTGACCGGGACCCAGGTGCTCACGATCGTGCTCCACCCCGCGGAGCTCGGGAGCGTCCGGGCGACGCTCGCCGTGAACGCCGGCCAGCTCACGGTCCGGCTCGTCCCGACGACCGAGTCCGGTGCGAGCGCGCTCCGGACCTCGCTCCCCGAGCTGCGGAGCGGGCTCGCACAGGGGGGGCAGGGCGCGACGGTCCTTCTCGGGGACGGGGGCTCGAGCAGCTTCTCGGCCCCGTACCGGGACGCCCAGGGAGCGCCACCGCCCGGCGTCTCGACGAGCACGACCGCGCCCGCCTCCGCAGACGACCCCCCGGTCCCGTCTGTGCCGGGCTCGGCGGCGATCGCCGCCCACAGGCTTCTCGACGTACGGCTCTAGGCAAGGGAGGACCACGATGGACGTCAGCGCGGTGAGCCCGTTCGCGTCGCTCCTTAACGTTCTCGCGAACCCCGCGACGACGGGAGCGGGCACGGCGACGGGCAACGCGGGCACCCCGGCGGCGTCGGGCGGATCGACCGGTGCGGCGGGTTCTTCCGGATCGGCCGGGTCCGCCGGCGCCACGGGCACGACCGCCCAGTCCAACGTCGCGAGCCAGTTCTCGAACCCCCAGATGTTCCTCCAGCTCCTGGTCGCGGAGCTCCAGAACCAGGACCCGACGAACCCGACCTCGCCCGCGACGATCCTCCAGCAGACGTCTGCGCTCGCCCAGATGGAGGCGGTCACGACCCAGACGAGCTCGATCACGGCCACCCAGACCACGGTCGAGGACACGCAGGCGACCGGGCTCATCGGGAAGAAGATCACGGCCACGGTGTCGGGGAACACCGTGACGGGGTCGGTGACCGACGTCACGCTCAGCGCGACCGGCGCCCCGACCCTGACCGTGAACGGGACGACCATCCCCCTCGCGGACGTGACGGGCGTGAGCTGACGCCCACCCGGTCCCCCACAGCGCCCGCCGGCCCTCCCGGGGCCGTCACCCACGCAGGCCCACGACACCAAGGAGCACGAAGATGACGGAACGTTCGGTACTCGCAGCGGTCTCGGGAATCCAGGCGAACCAGACCTATCTCGACAGCATCGGCAACAACATCGCGAACGCCGACACGGTCGGGTACAAGGCGAGCCAGATCCAGTTCCAGGACCTGCTCGCCGAGCAGATCTCCGGAGCGTCCGGACCGACGGCGGGGAGCGCGGGCATCAACCCGGTCGCGGTCGGCTCCGGGGTACGGGTCGCCGCGAACGAGGTGAACCTGCAGGAGGGGTCCCTCATGCAGACGGGCAACCCGAACGACGTGGCGATCCAGGGCAACGGCTACCTCGTCGTGCAGAGCGGCGGGCAGCAGCTGTTCACGCGCGACGGCAGCCTCACGACGGACGCGAACGGGAACCTCAGCACCCAGACGGGCGGGCTGATCATGGGATGGCAGGCGACCGCGAACGGCACCGTCAACACGAACGCCCCGCTCTCACCCATCAAGATCCCACAGGGCGAGACGATCGGCGCGACCGCGACGACGACGCTCGACCTCGGCGGGAACCTGCCCGCGTGGAACGGCACGGGGACCGCGCCGGTCGAGACGACGACGTACAACGCGTACGACGCGCTCGGGAACGTCGTTCCCGTGACCCTCACCTTCACAGGAGTGACGGGGACGGCGAACGAGTGGACCGTGCAGGGCACGGTCCCCAACCCCTCCGGTGGGACCGCGAGCCAGCTCTGGTCCACCGCCCCGACGATCACGTTCGACCCGACGACGGGCGGCGTGAAGTCGATCACCGGGGTCACCGCCAACCCGGACGGGTCGTTCAGCCTGAAGGTGGGCACGATGCCCACGGGCTACAGCTTCCCGACGGGCGACACCTGGACGCTCGACTTCCCCTCCCCGAGCACGGCGAACGCGGTGACCCAGTACGCGGCTGCGTCGACCATCCAGATCAACCACCAGGACGGCTACGCGTCCGGGACGCTCCAGAGCTACTCGATCGGGTCGGACGGCACGATCACGGGCTCCTTCTCGAACGGGGCGACGCTCGCGCTCGGTCAGATCGCGCTCGCGAACTTCGCGAACGCCGGGGGTCTCGCCGACCAGGGTGGCGGCCTCTTCGCGACGAGCCCGAACTCGGGCCAGGCGCTCATCGGCACGCCGGGCACCGGAGGGCGCGGGGCGCTCCTCGGCGGCGAGCTCGAGCAGTCGAACGTGAACCTCGGGACGGAGCTCACGAACCTCATCACGGCCCAGGAGGCCTACACCGCCAACACGAAGACGCTGACGACGAGCAGCACGGTCATCCAGGCCCTCGAGAACGTGCCGTGAGCATGCTCACCGCGCAGGACGCGACCGCGAGGCCCCCGCGCCTTCCCGAGGCCTCCGTGGACCTGCCGACGCCCGTCGTCGCGTCCGGGTCGGGCCGCGTGCGCGTCTTCGACCTCCACCGCCAGGAGACCGTCGAGCGCGCTCGGCTGCGTCGCCTCCAGCCCATACTCGAGACCGTCGCCCACCGGATCGGCAGCTCGCTCACGTCCGCGATACGGCAGCCGGTCCACGTCGAGCTCATGTCGCTCGAGCAGCGCACCTGGGAGGAGCACTCCTCCTCGCTTCCCGACCCGACCTTCGTGTCGAGCGCGGTGCTCCTGCCTCTCGAGGGTCGGCTCGTGCTCCACCTGCCGGTTCCGCTCGTGCTCGAGCTCATCGACTTCCACCTCGGGGGCGACGCGCTGAGGCAGCCCGACCGCTCCCAGCTCACCGAGATCGAGAGGGCGCTCGTCGGGACCCTCACGGAAGTCATCTGGAACGAGCTCCCTCCCCCGTTCGCGACGCTCGTGTCGCTGAACGTGGGGCTCGTGCAGAACTCCTCGAGCCCGCTCCTCGTCCAGGTCGGGCGGCCGGGCGTCATGTGCCTCATCGTCGAGCTCGGGGTCACGATCGCCGACCGCGACCAGGAGACGGTCGTGCTGTCGATCCCGCTCACCGTGCTGCTCCCGGTCCTCGAGCAGGTCGAGCGGCACCAGAGCTCGGAGGGCATGGACGGCCTCGTGGACCACAGGGAGGCGCGTCGCCGGATCCTCTCGGTCCCGATGGAGCTGAAGGTCGCCTACCCGCCGATCAGCCTCACGCCGGACGAGCTCCTCGGGCTTCGCGCGGGCGACGTCATCCATCTCGGGCAGGAGCCGAGCGAAGGGAGCTACGAGCTGCAGCTCGTCGTACAGGACACCCCGTTCGGGACCGGGATCCTCGTCGAGCACGGGAACAAGCTGTTCTGCACCGTCGTGAGCAAGAGGGAGAGCGGAGATGAGTGAGGAGAACGTCGCGATCGCCGACGGGGAGCTCGTCGGGGCGGACGTCGCGGAGGCCGCTGTCCCGGCCGGCGGCGGCGACCGCCGCGCCGCAGCGGCGGAGGCACCTGCGGCCGGAGCGAGCCGCATGCCCATAGAGACGCTCGGCCAGGTGGAGCTGAAGGTCGAGGTCGTGCTCGGGCGGGCGAGGCTCCGTCTCCACGAGCTCCTCGACGTGCGCCCCGGACAGTCCCTCGAGCTGGACCGCGCGCGCAACAGCCCGGTCGACATCCTCGTGAACGGGACGCTGTTCGCTCGCGGGGACATCGTCGTCATCGACGACACGAACCTCGGGGTCCGGGTGAGCGAGGTCGTAGGCGGGGACCTCGCGCGGGAGGGCCGCTGACGATGGGTCGCCTCCTCGCATCGGCCGCGGTGAAGACGCTCCCGGACGTCTCCGTCGGGCACTCGCTCCTCCAGATGGTCCTCGCCCTCGCGGTGATCGGGGGGTCCATATGGGGCCTCGGAAAGGTCCTCGCGCGCGTGCGCCGCGGTCCCGGGGCCACGAAGAGGCGCGCGACCGGCGACGGGCTCGCGGTCGTGAGCCGCCAGGCGCTCGGGAAGGACCTCTCGATCGCGACGGTCCGCTGGGGAGACCGCGAGATCCTGGTCGGGATCGCCGGTTCCACGATCACGTTCCTCGACGACTCGCGTCGAGACGCCCCTTCCCACGCGCGGCCCGTCCCCCACGCGGCGGACGCCCCCGAGGACGCGCGCGACCCCGCCTCCCGGGACGAGGACGCCGACGCGATACACGAGCTGTTCTCCGGAGCACGCGTCGCGGAGCGGTCGGGCCGCGACGCGCCCCGTGCGCCGCTCGGCGCCGCTGCGGCGCGCCCCGCCACGCTCCTCACCTCCCTGCGCGACGCGACCCTCCGGCGCTGACGCCGCCGACAGCCGACGCTCCCCGCCCCCGTGCGCCTCGCCCTGCTCAGCCCGTACGCGTCGCACCTTGCGTCGACGTCGGTGTCGATCAACCTCGGGAACACGCTCTCGAAGCCGACGACGAGCATCCTCGTCATCCTCGTCGGGACGTTCCTGTCCGTCGCGCCCTCGCTGCTCATCCTGTGCACCGGGTTCGTCCGCATCATCATCGTGCTCGGGCTCACGAGACAGGCCCTCGGGCTGTCGACGACGCCTCCGAACCAGGTGCTCATCGGGATCGCGCTCTTCGTGTCGCTCTTCCTCATGACCCCGACGCTCGGCGCGATGAACCACGACGCGCTCCAGCCCTACCTGCACGGCAAGATGGACGCGACCCAGGCGTACCGGGCGGCGGAGGTGCCGCTCAAGACGTGGATGCTGAAGCAGACCGGGACCCAGGAGCTCTCGGTCACCGAGACCATCGGCCACTACAAGGCGGCCCAGCCGATGGACGCGCCGCTCTCCGCGATCATCCCGGCGTTCCTGCTCACGCAGCTGAAGAGCGCGTTCATCATCGGGTTCGTGATCTTCGTACCGTTCCTCATCATCGACCTCATAGTGTCCGCGACGCTCATGTCGATGGGAGTCGTGATGCTCCCTCCGACGCTCGTCTCCCTGCCGTTCAAGCTCCTCCTGTTCGTCCTCGTGAACGGCTGGGTGCTCGTCCTCCAGTCGCTCGTGACGAGCTTCCGATGACCGAGTCCCAGGTCCTGCAGCTCGCGGCGAACGCGATGCTCACGGGCGCGAAGATCGCCGCGCCGATCATGCTCGTCGCGATGGGCGTCGGCCTCGTGATCTCGCTCCTCCAGTCCGTCACCCAGATCCAGGAGGCGACCCTCACGTTCGTCCCGAAGGTGGTCGCTGTCGGGGCCGTCGTGATGATCACCGGGCACTGGATGCTCGGGACCTTCGTCGGGTACGTGCACTCCCTGTTCGCGAGCCTCCCGCAGCTCCTCGCCGGAGGATGACGCGGTGGCCCTGTCGATCGACTACCGCTGGCTCGTCGCCTTCCTGCTCGCGTTCGCGCGCGCTCTCGGGTGGCTGATCCTCGTCCCGCCCTTCTCGAGCCGGCAGGCGATCCCGACCGTGACGACGACCTGTCTCGCGAGCGGGCTCGCCCTGCTCGTCGCGCCGCGCATCCCCGCGTCCGCGATCCCGACGACCTCGGCGGGCTTCATCGGGGACCTCGTGCTCCAGGTGCTCACGGGAATCGCCATGGGGTTCGTCGTCTACCTGCTCGTGAGCACCGTCACGACCGCCGGGAGCTTCGTCGACCTCACCGGCGGGCTGAACCTGCCCGCGGCGATCGACCCGCTGAGCCTCGACCAGACGCCGATGATCGCCCAGTTCTTCGAGCAGGTCGCGCTCATGCTCCTCCTCGTGTCCGGCGGGTACCTGCTCCTCGTGGACGGGTTCGCCCGCTCGTTCAGCACCGGCGGGTTCACGCTCGCGTCGACGAGCAGGATCGGCGAGGTCGTCGTGCTCGACCTCGCGACGCTGTTCACCTCCGCCCTCGAGATGGCCGCACCGATCCTCGTCGTCCTGTTCGCCACCCAGATCGTGCTCGCGCTGCTCTCGAAGGCGGCCCCGCAGATGAACGTGTGGATACTCGGGATGCCGATGCAGATAGTGCTCGCGATCGTGCTCGTCGGGCTCGGCATCTCGGTCCTTCCGGGCTACGTCTCGCAGATCCTCACGCGCGCGCTCGGCGACGCGGCCTCGCTGTTCGGCGGGCGCTGAGATGGCGACGGAGGACAAGCACGCACGGACGGAGCCGCCCACCGCGAAGCGGAAGAAGGAGGCGCGCGAGCGCGGTCAGGTCGCGCGCTCGCCCGAGGTCTCGTCGTGGCTCGCCGTGCTCGCCGGCACGTTCCTCCTCCCGTGGCTCTTCTCGACGAGCGAGTCCCGCGTCGTCGGGCTCGTCGCCGAGGCGCGCAACGTCATGGCGTCCCCGACCGGGCCGGGTGCCTTCGCGGTGCTGAGCGCGGGCCTCCGGATCGTCGTCGACGTGATGGTCCCCGTCGGCGCGGCCTTCGCGGGCCTCGCGGTCGTCGCGAACGTCGCCCAGACGGGGCGGTCGTTCTCCTTCAAGGCGGCGCGCCCGCGTCTCGAGCGCCTGAGCGTGCGAAGCGGCGTCAAGCGACTGTTCGGGACCCAGATGCTCGTGCAGCTCGCGAAGCAGACGCTGAAGGTGGCGCTTCTCGGCGGGGTCGGGTACATGGCCGTGCACGCGCTCCTGAGCTCCGTCGTCGGGATCTCCCCGGTCGGGCTGGGGCCGGTGCTCGGCGCGACCGCCTCCTCGATCCTCGGCTTCGTCCGGATCCTCGCGCTCGCGAGCTTCGTCATCGGTGTCGCGGAGTTCGCCTTCCAGCGAAGGAAGCTCCGTCAGAGCCTGAAGATGACGAAGTACGAGGTGAAGGAGGAGTCCAAGGCGTCCGAGGGGAACCCGCACATGAAAGGCGAGCTCCGCAAGCGCCAGTACGCGATCGTCCGCTCCCAGATGCTCGCCGCGATCCGGCGGGCCGACGTCGTCGTGACCAACCCGACGCACTTCGCGGTCGCGCTCCAGTACACCCCGGGGGGCGGATCGGCCCCCGTCGTCGTCGCGAAGGGGTCCGACGCGCTCGCGCGTGCCATCCGGACGCGTGCCTCGGAGGCCGAGGTCCCCGTCGTCGAGGACCCGCCGCTCGCGCGGTACCTGTTCGCGGTGTGCGAGGTCGACCAGCAGGTCCCCGCGGAGATCTACGTCGCCGTCGCTCGGCTCCTCGCCTTCGTGTACGCGCTCCCGGCCGTGATCCGCTCGAGCCGCGTGCACTCGGCGGGCCCCTCCACGCTCCCCGAGGTCCTCGGCGCGCTCGACGCGCTCCCTCCGGCTCGTCGCGAGCGTGCGGAGCTCCTCCTCGCCGTGTCGGAATGACCGGCCCGGACGCAGCGCACGCCGTCGCGCCCCGGGACGGAGCAGAGCGCGCCGCAAGCGCGGTGGCCCCGCGGGCCGTGCGCTTCCTGCGTGACTGGCTCACGCGCGTGTCGTACTCCAGCCTGTACCCGCTCGTGACGGGCGGCGAGCTCGTCGCGCGCTCCGCCGAGCGGGCCGCCTCGTCGCTCGCACGCCTCACGGGCCTCGCGCCCGAGGAGCGCGCCGCCCTCACGCTGTTCGCGCTCGGCGGTGAGCTCGACCCCGGCACGGCGCTCGGCACGGCCGGCGGGGCGGTCGCGCCGCTGCTCGAGTCGGGCCTCCTCGTCGGCGGCGAGGGCGGGCCGCTCGCGACGCGCGGCTTCGTCGTCGTCCCCGTCCTCGGAGGGCTCCTCGCGACGGGCATGCCTCCGGGCTCGCGACGGAGCCGGGCCGCAGCCGACCGCACGGGCGACCCGGAGGGGATCGGGGCGAGCGCGTACCTCGGACCGGACTCGCTCCGGCTCGCGGCCACGCTCCCGGACGCCCGGCACCGACGCGTCCTCGACCTCGGGACCGGCTCGGGCATCCAGGGGCTGCTCGCGGTGCGAGACCCGGCAGAGGTCGTCGCGACCGACGTCGACGAGCGATCGCTCGAGCTCGCCGCGACGAACGTGCTGCTCAACGAGACGCCGCACCCCGTCCGCGTCGTCCGGTCCGACTGCTACGACGCGCTCGACGGGGAGCGCTTCGACCTCGTCGTGGCGCTCCCCCCCTACGTTCCCTCGGTCGAGGGGTCCTCCCTGCGCTCGACGGTCTCGGCCGGGCGCGACGGGCTCGACGTGGTGCGCCGGGTCCTCGCCGGCGCGCGGGAGCACCTCACAGGAGACGGGTCCCTCGTCGTGCGCTGCCAGCTGCTCGCGGCCGACGACGGTCCCCTCCTCGTCCGCGAGCTCGACGGGCTGACGCGCGGGTGCGACGTCCGGGTCGTCCTCGGGGCACCCCACCCGCTCCAGCCCTACGCCGCCGAGCTCGCCGCGAGCATCTCCGCCGAGCGGTCGATCGGCGACTACGCGTCGCTCTACGCGTCCTTCCTCTGCTCGCTCCGGAGCCTCGGGGCGACCGGCGTGTCCTCCGCGACGATCGAGGCGACGGCGGTGCGCGGGCCGGGGACCGTCCGCGTGGTCGCGCCGCGAGCGGGCGTCGGACGCCCGCACGCGTCCCGCGGTCTCGTCCTCGAGCTGGACGCCGCGTCCCGCGTCGCCCGGTCGGACCGCGTCGCCCCGGTCCTGCTCGACGGACCGAGCGCCGCGCTCCTCGCCGCCGTCGACGGGCAGCGAGACGTCGAGCAGCTCGTCGCGCAGGCCTGGGGCACCGTCCCGGAGGAGTCCCGCCGCGACGTGCTCGACCAGGCGCGCTCGCGTCTGTCGCAGCTCGCCACCCTCGGTCTCGTCGAGCCCGGGTGACGCGACCGGGTCAGGCGCTCCGGTCGAGGTAGAGGGCGATCACGGCGCGTGACGCGACCGGGTCCCGGTGGATCGCGGCGCCGAGCATCGCGATGCGCTCGCGCAGGGCGACCTCGACGTCCGCGTGGCCGCCGAGAAGGAGCCGGACGCGCGTCGCGAGCTCGGGAGGAAGCGGCTCGGAGGGGAACTCGACCGGGTCCGCGCCCGAGAAGGGCGCCCGTCCTTCGAGCGCGGCGCGGACCGCTGCCACGACCTCCTCGGCCGCGTCGAGCGCGAGCGCCCAGGAGCGGCGCGCCGCAGCCGAGCCAGCCGCGTCAGCCGACAACGGCGGGAGCGTGCATCGCGGCCGCCGCCGTGCGGTTCGCCTCGGCGAGCCTGTCCACGATCGCGACGACCTCCGGCAGGAGCGCGGGGTCCTTCGTGAGGTTGGCCGTCACGAGGTGGCGGATGCAGAACCCGTACACCCCGGACAGCGCACGCCCGAGCTCCGTGTCGACGTCGAGCGGGTCGCGGAGCGCCATCATCACGTGCTGCGCGTGGACGAGGCTGTCCGACACCTCCTTCAAGGTCCCCCCCTCGAAGGCCGCCGTTGCACAGCTCAGGTCACGGCGCAGCTGGTCGAAGAGCATGAGGAGACGCTGCACGGGGCTCGCGGTGCGCACCTGGTCCGCGAGGTACCGCCGGAGCGACTCCTCCTGGGACGCGACGTCCACCGTCACGGGAGCTGGGCGATCTGGCTCGCGAGCGCGCTCGACTGGTTCTTGATCTGGCCGAGCGCCGTCTCCATGTTCGCGAACTCGTTCTGCAGGAGCGTCTGCTGGCTGCTCGCGATCGCCTGGTCGTTCGCGATCTGGACGTTCAGGCCGCTCGCCTCGTTGTGGAGGCTCGAGATCGTCGTCGTGATCGTCCCGTTCGCGGGGTTGGACGCGATGTTCGCGAGCGTCTGGAGCTGCTGGGCGAGCCCCGGCGAGTAGGTGAAGGAGCCGAGGTCCGTCGTGCTCGTGATCCCTGGGGCCGTCACGAGGAGCGAGAGGCCCGCGAGGGTCGGGTCGCTCGTCGGCGCCGTGAGCACCTGGCCGGAGCCGGTCGCGGCGACGCCGTTGATCGTCCCCGCGACGTCGGTGCCCGTGAAGGTCGCCGGCGTCCCCGCCGTCGTCCCGCCGAGCCCGGTGGTTCCGGACGCGGTGCTCGTCGTGCTCACCGTGAAGCTCGTCGCGCTTCCGTACGCGGAGCTCGCGATCTGGAGCTGCGTCCCGCCGTTCACGACCGCGGCCGACAGGGCGAGCCCCTGGCTCGCGAACTGCTGGTCGAGCCCGGACGCGACGGCCGCGAGGCTCTCGCCGGCCGTCGTCGAGTACGTCGCGCTGTTGCCGCCCGCGGCCACCGTGAGGGTCTCGGCCGTCCCGACCGTCCCGTCCGTGATCGAGCTGCCCGTGTCGGTCGCCTGCGTCGCGGACGAGCTCACCTGGACGTCGTAGGTGCCCGACGCGGTCCCGTCGCCCGCGTACACGAAGCTCACCGCGCCCGCGTAGCTGGGCGAGGCCGGGGAGAAGCTGCCGCCCGCGGCGAACAGCGAGGCGATCTTCGTGGGGTTCGCGGCGTACGCGGTCTCGAACTGCGACTGGTTGAAGGTGAGGCTCCCGCTCGACGTGAGGCTGATCCCGGCGGCGAGAGAGTTCCCGTAGCCCGAGGAGCCCGGCGAGCTCGCGAAGATCGAGAGCACCTGCTGCTGGATGCCGGTCAGCACGGACGAGCCCATGAGCGGGCCGCCCGTCTTGGTCGTCGCGTTGTACCCGGCGAACTGGTTTATGTCGGAGAGGACCTGGTTCGCGGCGCTCACGAGCGACGCGACCTTCGCCGCCTCGCCCGACGCGTCGGGCGACACCGTGACCGTCGCCTGTCCCGCGGACACGACCGTGACCGCGGTCCCGCTGAGCAGGTTCGAGAAGACGTCGGTCGAGGAGCTGAGCTGGTACCCGCCGCTCCCCCCGACCGTCACGAGCGCGTCCTGCGCGGAGGAGATCGTGCTCAGGCTCCCGAGCGCGCCGCCGGCGAACGCCGCGGTGTCCGCGGACGCCGACCCCGAGAGGCCCGTCTCGTTCGAGGAGACCTGGAGAAGGTAGGTCCCCGAGGCGTCCTGCACCGCGGACGCGGTCATCGCGAGACCGGAGGAGTTGATCGCGGCGACGACGTCGCTGAGGCTCCCGGTCCCCGTCGACACGACGTCGCCCGAGGCCGTCCCGACCGAGAGGAGCGATCCGTTCGCCTGGGGCGAGGTCGCGATGGTCGCCGTCACGGACCCCGTCGGTGCGGCGAGCGTCACGGCCGCGCCCGCCGTGACGGCCGACAGCGTCGTCGAGGTGCCGTCCACGCTCACGATCGCGTCCGTCCCGGTCCCCGACTGGCCCGTCGTGAGCCCGAGCGCGCCGAGCGCGGTCCCTCCGGTGACCGATAGCGTCGCCGCGCTCCCCTGCTCCGTCGTCGACAGCTGGAGGGCGCCGGTCGAGCTGAGCGACGCCGTGACTCCCGCGCCCGCCGCCTTCGCGGCTGCGTTGACGGCCGAGACGAGGGCCGACGGCGTCTCGCCCGTCCCCGCGGCGAGGGTGAGCGTGTAGGCGGTCCCGCCGACGCTGAGCGCGAGCGTGTCGTTCGATCCGGTCGTGATCGTCGTCGACGCGGCGAGCGCGCTCGACCCCGTGACGGTCGCGGCCGCGGAGGACTGGGTGACCTTCACCGTGTGGCTCCCGAGCGCGAGGGCGCCCGAGGCGGAGAGGTCGGAGAACCCGAGCGCCGCGCTCCCCGTCGCGAGCAGGATGCTCGTCGCGCTCGTCACGATGGCTCCCGTCGATGCGACTCCCGCGGACGAGGCGAGGATGTTCCCCTGGGCGAGCTGGTCGACGTTGAACATCGTCGTCCCCTGCTGGGCTCCGGGGGAGGAGGTCGCCGTCGCGACCGAGCTGTTCGAGCTCGAGGCCGTCGCGAGGTTCCACGCGGAGGAGGTGCTGAGAGCCTGCGCCGCCGTGACGAGCGCCTGGAGGTCGGTGTTGACGATCCCGTAGTCGCCCGCCTTGCCAGCGAGCGAGGTCTGCTCGTTCTGGAGGCTCGTGATCGGGGCCTGGTAGCCCTGCATGAGGGCGCTGATCACCGACGACGTGTTGATCCCGGAGATCAGGCCGTTGACGATGAGCGGTGCGGCGACGGACGAGCCCGTCGAGGTGGTCGCGCTGGTGGTCATGACTCCCGCTCCGATCAAGCCGGACGCCTCGTCCCCCCGCCGGCCCGGAGGGGCCGGCGGGGGGACGCGTGGCGTGGATCAGATGAGCTTCTCGACGAGGGCCGGGGCCTGCTGCGCCTGGGACAGCATCGCCGTGCCCGTCTGCATGAGGATCTGGTCCGTGGAGAAGGTCGTCATCGCCTGTGCCATGTTGACGTCCACGAGCTGGCTGTTCGCTGCGCTCAGGTTCTGCTGGCCGACCGTGAGGTTCGCGGCGATGGCCTGGAGCTCGTTCTGGATGGCGCCGACGTTCGCCTCGATGGAGTCCACCGACGCGATCGCGGACTGCACGAGCTTGATCGCGTTGGCCGCCGCGGAGGCGGTGCCGACCGACGCCGAGCCCGTCGCGACGCCGAGGGCGCCCGTCGAGGCGCCGCCGATGCTGAGCGTGATCTGCTGGCTCGAGTAGTCGAACGCCCCGACCTGGAGCGTCTGGTTCGAGAAGGACCCGTCGAGGAGGTTCGTCGTGCCGTAGCTCGTCGTCCCCGCGATCTGGTCGATGCTCGCCTGGAGGTTCGCGAACTCCTGCTGGTTGGCGCCGAGCGACGTAGCGTCGTTCGTGGCGCCGTTCGCCGAGGAGACCGCGAGCTGGTCCATCGTCTGGAGGATCGACGAGATCTGGTTCAGCGCACCCGACGCGGTCTGGACGAGCGAGACCCCGTCCTGTGCGTTCGAGATCGCCTGCTGGTAGCCGTTCGCCTGGGACTGGAGCGCCTGGCTCTGGACGTACGCAGCGGGCCCGTCAGCCGCCGTCTGGATCTGCAGACCGGACGACAGCTGCTGGATCGCCTTGCTCATCTGAGAGTCGGTCGCGTTCAGGTTGTTGTACGCGTCGATCGCCGACAGGTTCGTGTTCACGACGAGAGAAGACATCCGTTTCTCCAATGCTCGTGATCGCGGCTCGCTTCCGTGCGGGCCGCTCCTGCTGTGTTCCCGGCCGCGACGTGCGCCCGGGAGCCCCGTGGGGGGCCAGATGATCTATCGGCGCGCCGGCCGCGGGACTTGAAGGATTCCTCGCCGATGCCGTAAGGAGCGCACGGACGCAGCAGGCGGCCCCGGCCGGTGCGCGCGTGGAGGACGAGCGTGGGAGGTCCGATGGGCCGAGGCACCGCCGCGACGGTCTGCGTCGTGGCCGGAGACGACCGCAAGGCGACGAAGGCGTTCCTCGCGCGCGTGGCCGACGGGCTCGGCGAGCACGACAACGTCCTCGTGCTCGGCGCCGCACGCCCGCTGCCCGAGGACCCCGCGGCGTGGCGAGTCGTCACGCGGGGAGGATCCCTCGCCCGTCCCGCGGGTGCCACGGCACCGAGGCTGCGCCCCACGGTCGTGCTCGTCGAGGACCGCGTCGAGCTCCACCCCGGGTGGCTCGACCTGCTCGTCGGGACCCTCGAGGACGGCTCGATCGGAGCAGTCGCCCCGCGGTCGAACGTCGCGGACGGGGACGAGCTCGTCGTCGGGGTGCCCTACCGGCCGCACGAGATCGCCCTCCGTCGCCGGTTCGCGCGCGACCTGCAGCTCGCGGCCGCTCCGCCCACCGACGTCGAGGTGCTCGCGGGACCCTGCATCGCGATGCGCCGCGACCGGCTCGAGGAGGCGGGAGGGCTCGCCGCGCTCGCGAGGGGCGGCTACGACCCGGCTCGCCTCTCCCGCACGATCGGGTCCCTCGGGCTGCGTCTCGCGGTCGCGGAGGCCTGCTACGTGCACCACAGGGGTGGCACGCCGCTGCGCCCCGATCCGCGCGACGCGGGTCTCCCGCTCGTGACGGCGTGCATGATCGTGAAGGACGAGCAGGAGGAGCTCCCGCGCTGCCTCGCGTCGCTCGCCGGGATCGCGGACGAGGTCGTCGTGTACGACACGGGCTCCACCGACGACACCGTTCGGATCGCGTCCGACGCTGGCGCACGCGTGCTCACCGGCTACTGGGACGACGACTTCGGGCGGGCACGGAACGACGCGCTCGAGGCGTGCCGCGGGCAGTGGATCCTCTGGGTCGACGCGGACGAGTCCGTCGTGTGCCCGGACCCGGTGCGGCTGCGGGAGGAGCTCGCCGCGACGACCGCCGAGCGCGAGGCGTTCGTCGTGCACATCGAGAACCTGAACGGGAACGAGGCTGCGTCGACGTTCGTCCACCCCGCCTGCCGCCTCTTCCGCCGCGCGTACGGCCGCTGGGACGGCCGCCTCCACGAGCTCGTCGTCGCGCGTGCGGGCGAGCGGGAGCTCGCCCGAGAGCTGACCTCGCTCGTCCGCATCGTCCACCGGGGCTATCTCCAGAGCCACATCGCGGGGCGCGACAAGGCCGAGCGCAACATCCGGACGGCGTTCGCCGACCTCGCAGGCGACTCCGGTCTCGACTGGGGGGTGCGCCTCGCGAGCCTCGGCCGCTCCTACGTCCTCAACGGGCGCTTCGAGGAGGCCCTCGCGCACTGCAGGCGCGCCGCGGAGGTCGCGACCCAGGCCTCCACCGCACGGCTCGCACGCCGGACGGCCGCGAACTGCCTCGTCGCGCTCGGTCGCCCCGAGGAGGCCCTCGAGGAGGTCGAGCGGCTCCGTGCGATCTCCGCGGACGGCCTCCTCGTGGACACGCTGTCCGGCGCGGCGCATCTCGCGCTCGGGGACTACGGGCGCGCGCTCCAGTTCTTCGGGCGCGTGCACGACGCCGTCGACGAGGACGGGTTCGAGTACTCGCGCTCGAGCGTCGCCGTCCCCGTCGCGGAGGCGCTCGTCGGGCTCGGCCGCCACGGGGACGCCGCGGACGCGCTCCTCGGGTCCATCCGGCAGAGCGGGGGGGTGGACGCCCACGTCGGGCTGCTTCTCGAGTGCCTCGAGAGGTCCGGCCGCGACCCGGTGGAGGCCTACGACGCGATCGGGGCAGGCCGCGTCGAGCACTTCGTGCCCCAGCTCCTCCAGCTCCAGCCCGACGTGGCGGACCGCACGCTCGACGCCTGGCAGGCGCGCTCGCCGCGGTCGGCACCCGTGCTGGCGGCCGCGTCGCACGTCGCCCGGAGGCTCGACGTGTCCCGCCAGCTCGTGTGGTCCGCGCGGCTCCGGTCGGCCGGCCTCGGCCACGCCTGCCCGCTCGTCGCGACCGCGTCGGACGCGAGCGTCGCAGCGCGCGACCGGGTCCTCGCCGCCGCAGCCGCGAGCACGATGTTCGCCGACGCCCGGGCCCGCCTCGCGTTCGCGGCGGCCGTGCTCGTGCTCGATCCGGCGGAGCGACCCGCGGTCGAGGCGGAGGTCGCGGCCATCGCGCCCGCTCTCCTCCCCCGCTTCGCGCTCCTCCTCCCGCGAGAGGCCGTGTCCGTCGCGGGGGTCGTGCCGACCCGCGCGCCTCGGTCGGTCCTCGTCGTGGACCGGGAGCCGGGGAACCCGCGCACGACGGGCCTCGCGGTCGCGCTCGCCCGCTGTGGCCACGACGTGACGCTCCTCGCGCCGGAGCCGACCCAGAGCGCCACGGCGACGCTCGCCCGCCTCGGGGTGGAGCTGCGCGGATGGTCGACGGCGGGGATCACGAGCGCGGAGGACGACGACCAGGCCGCCGTGTCCTCGATCGCCCGGTGCGCGGCGGAGCGACCCTTCGACGCGGTCGTCGTCAGCGTGCGGGCGGTCGCGAGCGTGGGAGCGCTTCGGGCGATACTCCCGAGGGCGTCGGTCGCCCTCGACCTCTCCTCGAGCGGGCTCGACGTCGTGCCGGGCGACCCGGTCGACCTGCTCCTCGGCTCGCACGGGCGGGAGGCCGTCGGCGCCACGTACGTGGTCGTCCCCCCGGAGAGCGCGACCGTCCTCCCGTCGGCGCGCGACCTCGGGATCGACGGACGCGAGGGGATCGTCCTGCTCGGAAGCGCCCGTCGCCGGCAGGAGGAGGAGCTCTCCTGGTACGCGGCGTCGGCAGCTCCGGTGCTCGCCGAGCTCGCGACGCGCCACCCGGTCGTCGTGTGCGGGGACGACCCCGACGCCCGGCTCTCCGCGTCCGTGCCCGGGGCGATAGCGGCCGGCGCCGTCGCGGACCCGACCCCGTGGCTGCGTGCCGCCCGCGTGGCGCTCCTCCCGTTCGACGAGGACGCGGACTCGTGGGAGTCGCTCGCGACCGCGTCGGGGATCCCGCTCCTGCGCCTCGGGGCCGCGCCGGGCGACTCGACCGCCGTGCTCGCCGCCGCCCGGGCGCT
>JAJZBW010000281.1 GCA_021798745.1 Actinomycetes bacterium | reverse complement strand
TCGCGCCGCCGGCACCGGAGCCCCCGGCGCCCGCGGAGGCGCCGGGTCGCCCCGCCGAGCTCGCGCTCGAGGCGGCCGTGGTCGACAGGGAGGGCCGACGCGTGCTCGACGGCGCGTCCGTCGCGGTCGCTCCGGGCACGGTCGTCGCGGTCGTCGGGCCGAGCGGGTCCGGGAAGACGACGGTCGTGTTGACCCTCGTGCACTTCCTCGAGTGCTCTCGGGGCCGCGCCGCGCTCGGAGGCGTGGACCTCCGGACGATCGCGCGGGACGACCTGCGCCGGCGCGTCGGGTGGGCTCCCGAGGACGCCCACGTGTTCGCCGCGACGCTTCGCGCGAACCTCCTCGTCGCGGAGCCCGACGCGAGCGACGAGGCCTGCCGGAGAGCGCTCCGTGAGGTCGGTCTCGACAGGTGGCTCGAGACGACGGACGCCGGGCTCGACACCCGTGTCGGGACCGGTGGCCGGCCGATGAGCGCGGGGGAGCGCCAGCGTGTCGGGCTCGCACGGGCGCTTCTCGGAGCGCCGGACGTGCTCGTGCTGGACGAGCCGACCGCGCATCTCGACCGGGCGGGGGCGACGCTCGCGATCGCGCGCCTCGCGCGCCTCGCCCGCCGCGGCTCGCGACGGAGCGTGCTCGTCGCGAGCCACGACCCCGAGGCGGTGTCGGCGGCGGACACGGTGGTCGCGCTCGAGGAGGGAAGGAGCCGCGCGGGAGCCGTCCGCGACCGCTGACGAGGTCACCAACCGGCCCGCGTCACGGGAGAGCCGCCGCCGGGCGCGATCAGCGCGACGTCCAGGCGTCGGGGTCGGACGCGAGCCGGCGGACGTTCGTCGGGAGCTGACCGCTCGCGACGTCCGCGAGCGTGGTCCGCTCGAGCACGGCGCGCAGGCTCGCCCGGACAGCGATCCACACGTCTTGGAGCCGGGCGTTCGCACCCGCGTACGCGGTGGTCTCGGGACGGGCACCGCGTACCTCGGCGAGCGGGCCGTCGATCGCACGGAACACGTCCGCCAGCGTGATGGACGAGGCCGGGCGGGCGAGGCGGTAGCCGCCGTCCGCGCCGCGCTGGCTCGCGACCATCCCGGATCGACGGAGCTCGGTGAGGATGCCCTCGAGGAACTTGGCCGGGAGACCCTGGTCGCTCGCGAGCGAGGACCCCGCGACGGGCCGCCCGTCGCTCGCCGCGAGCGCGACGAGTGCACGGATCGCGTAGTCCACCTTCGCGGAGACGTGCACGTCGCGCTACCCGGGGGCCGCGAGGGCGACCGCGGCCGGTCCCGACGCGTGCGCGGGCGTCGCGAACCCCCTGCTCGTCACGACCGGATAGTAGACGCGCGCTCGTGGCGCGGCCGGTACGTCGCGCCGGGCGCCCGAGCGCCGGGTGTGCTCGCTACCAGGGACCGAGCACGGGAAGGGCCGGGTCGGATGATCGTCCGACGAGCCACTCGAGGACCTCTCGCGCGGGACGCGCGACCCGCACGGTCTCGCTCCCGTCGCCGTAGAGGGCGGGTGGGCCTGCGTCGACGACGAGCTCGACAGCGACGCCTGGGGGGAGGCGGTGCGCGAGCCCGCCGAGCACGAGAGCAGTCTCGCGGGCGACGAACCGGTCCGGCCAGTCCTCCGGCTCGTAGCCGAGACCGAGGTCGACCCGGTGGATCTCGACCTCCTGGAGGCGTCGGAGCGGCAGGAACGCGACCGGCGTCTCGAGCTCGCCACGGCGAGCCCGACCGGTCGCCCAGATCTCCTCCGACGTCCCGTCGAGCGCCGCCTCGAGGTCCGCGTCCGTCGCGGACAGGTCGTCGAGCAGCTCCGAGGCGGACCGGGTCGACCCGGCCTCGATGTCCGCGTCGCGGCTCGCCTGCCCGCCCGGGTACTGGACCCCGACGCGCCCCCCGGCGGCGTCCGAGAGGACGCGCACGAAGCTCTCCGCGTTGCGTGCGAGGTGGGTGAGCACGTGTCCGACGCTCCACCCGGCAAGCCGCGACGGAGCGCGCGCGGTCGCGTCGTCGAGGCCGACGAGCGAGGAGACGAGCGCGGCGTGCGCGTCCCGCACGCCCGCCACGTCTGCGGCGATGTCGGCGGGCCCGGGGGTGCTCATGGGAGGTCCTCCTCCTCGTCCGCCGGACCCTCGATGCCCACGAGGAGGGCGCGAAGGTCGGCGGCCATACGCGCCCGTGTCGAACGGTCGAGAACCGCGAACAGCCGCTCCTCCGCTCCGGCCCGCGAGGCGATGACGCGGTCCGCGGCGCGCCGGCCCTCGTCGGTGAGCGAGACGAGCACCTGCCGCCTGTCCTCGGGGTCGACGTCGCGACGCGCCCAGCCCCGGCGCTCGAGACGGGCGATCCGGTTCGTGATCGCTCCGGAGGTCACCTGGGAGTCGCGGACGAGCTCTCCCGCATGCACGGAGCGTCCTCCGTGGCGTCGGACGGCGAGGAGCACCTCGGCCTCCCAGGTCTCCATCTCGAGGCGTGCGAGATCCTCTCGCAGCGCGCGGCCGACGTGCTGGTTGGCGCGCCTCAGGCGGATCGCGAGGGACTTCGTGTCGACGTCCACCGACTCGTTCTGCGCGTGCCACCGCTCGACGAGGAGGTCGGTACGGTCGCGTACCGGCGCCCCGGGGGCGGTCACGGACTCGGTCGTCACGGCGCCAGGGTAGACGCTGCGGGGGCCGTCCTTGTGACCCGCCTGCACGGGCCTCCTCGACGGGCGCTGGCTGCTCGTCGTGCACGGGATCGTGGGCACCGGCACGCGTCCGTGGGGATCTCCCGCCGCGGTCGTCACGCTCGTCGCGGGCGCACTGCTCCTCGGCACGTCCGCGTTCGCCGAGGGTCGGGTCGCGGGCCGGCCG
>JAJZBW010000043.1 GCA_021798745.1 Actinomycetes bacterium | reverse complement strand
CGGAAGGACCGGAGCGTGGAGCAGTAGTCCACGGCCTCGAGCAGGCTCGTCTTTCCCGCCCCGTTCTCGCCCGTCACGACCGTCAGCCCCCCGGGAGCGGGACGGAGCGTCGCGTGCGCGAGGTTCCGGAAGTCGGTGAGCTCGATCCAGGAGACCTCGGTCAGGGCACCCTCACGGGCATGAGCAGGTACCGGTAGTCGTCCTCCCCGCTCCCTCGGACGGTCGCCGGCTTCGAGGAGTCGATCACGTCGAGGAGGATCGTGTCCGAGCGGATGGCTTCGATCCCGTCGAGGAGGTACGAGGGGTTGAACGCGACCGTGAGCTCCTCGCCCTCGTAGGCCCCGTCCACCCGTTCGGCCGCCCGACCCGTCTCGGCGGTGAGCACGGTGAGCTCCGCTCCCTCCCCCGAGAACGACACGCGCACCGGTGTCGTCGCGTCCTTCGTGTCGCGCACCATCAGCCGCACCCGACGGAGAGCCGCGGCGAACTCGTCGCGCGCGGCTCGGAACGAGCTCGGGTACGACGGGGGGAGGAGCCTCTCGTAGTCCGGGAACGGCCCGCGGAGGAGCCTCGTCGTGAGCTGGACCGCCCCGAGGTCGAACACGGCGTCGAGCTCGCCGTGGTGGAACACGAGCGGCTCTCCCTCGGCGTCCCCGCCGTCCGGAGAGGCCCCCGGGCCGACGAGACGCTGGATCTCACCGAGGGCCCGGGCGGGGACGAGGACCTCCGAGCCCGGGTCGAGCGCGCTCACCCCGGGGAGGTCCCGGAACGCGAGCCGGTAGGAGTCGGTCGCGACGAGCCGGAGGCCTGTCTCGGTCGCGACCATGAGCACGCCGGTGAGCTGCGGCGCACGGGTGTCGTCCTGGAGCGCGGCACGTACCACCTGACGGAGCCCCTCCGCGAAGAGGCCCGCGGGGAGGGTTATGCCCTCGCCCTCCGCCGCGGTGAGTCGCGCGATCTCGGCACCCACGGGAACCCGGACGACGAACTCTGCCTTGCCCGAGGTCAGTCGCACCTCGTCGTCGTCGCTCGTGAGCACCACCGCTCCCGGGTCGAACGAGCGCACGATGTCGACGAGAAGGCGCGCGGGGGCGAGCACGCTCCCGTCCGTGTCCCCCGCGACGCTCGTGCGGACCTCGATGACGAGATCCTGGTCCGATCCCGTCACGACGAGATGGTTGCCGTGCAGGACGAGGCGGAGGTTCGCGCTCCCGGGTCCCCCGGGTCCGCGGGGGGAGGCGGCACGCCCTGCCGTCGCCAGCGCGTCGAGCAGGCCGTCACGTTCGGTCCGGAACTTCACCGTTCGTGCACTCCCTTCTGACCCGAGGTCTCTGAGAAGAGTGGTAGTGGTTGTAGGTGCTGGGGATTGTGGACCGAGCCGTGTCGTTCCAGCTCGGGGGCGACGATCGTACCCACAGGGCTCCCGGCTGCGTCCACAGGGCCCCGCCGGTGGGCGCCGGGCCCTGTGGACGTGACGTCTCTTCTCCACGGAGCCGGGCCCACGAGCAACAGGTTGTCCCGGCCCGTGGTCCCCAGGCCGTGCGCGGCGAGACGGTCACTCACCGCTGCGGACCCGGACGATGAGCTCGGTTACCTGGTCGTAGATCTGGCGGCGCTCCTTCATGAGCGCGGCGATCTTCTCGACCGCGTGGATGACGGTCGTGTGGTCCCGCCCACCGAACTCGCGTGCGATCGCGGGGTAGGAGAAGTCCGTGAGCTCGCGGAAGACGTACATCCCGATCTGGCGTGCGATGACGAGCGGTCTCCGCCTGCTCGGGCCGCACAGCTCGTCGACGCCGAACCCGAAGTAGTCCGCGGTCGTGTTGATGATCTGCTGCGCCGTGATCCTGCGAGGCTGGCGGCTCGCGACGAGGTCCGCGAGCACGGTCTCGGCGAGCTCACGCGTGAGCGGCTGCCGGTTCAGGCTCGCGTAGGCGGTCACCCGGATGAGGGCCCCTTCGAGCTCGCGGATGTTGTCCTTCACGTTGCTCGCTATGAACTCGAGCACCTCGTCCCCGACCATGGCGCGCTCGTGCTCCGCCTTGGTCCGGAGGATCGCGATGCGCGTCTCGAGCTCGGGAGGCTGGATGTCCGCGATCAACCCCGAGAGGAAGCGGCTCCGCAGGCGGCTCTCGAGGGTCGCGATCGACCCCGGGGGACGGTCCGACGTGAGGACGAGCTGACGAGATGCCTCGTAGAGCGAGTTGAAGGTGTGGAAGAACTCCTCCTGGAGGGACTCCTTGCCCTCGATGAACTGGATGTCGTCGATGAGGAGGACGTCGCACTCCCGGTAGCGGCGCTTGAACGCTCCGGTCGTGTTGTTCCGGATCGCCTCGACGAACTCGTTCATGAACGTCTCGGTAGACACGTACTGGACGTGGAACCGCGCGTAGTTCTCCGCCACGTAGGTCCGGATGGACTGCAGGAGGTGGGTCTTGCCGAGACCGGCCGCGCCGATGATGAAGAGCGGGTTGTACGCACGCGCCGGAGCCTCTGCGACCGAGAGGGCCGCAGCGTGCGCGAACCGGTTCGAGGGGCCGATCACGAACGTGTCGAACGTGTAGCGGCTCGTGGCCCCGCCCGGCGCGACCGGCGCGGGAGCGAGGGACCCTGTGGACGACGGGGGTCGCGGCTCGGACGGACGGGCGCGGTCTCCCGGAGCCTCGACCTCGGGCTCCTCGACGGCCGCGTCGTCCACGAGCACGTCGAAGCGGATCGGGAGGTCGGTTCCGCTCGAGTCGTGGAGCGCGTCGCGCAGCAGACCCTGGAACCGGCTCTCGAGACGCTCTTTCACCAGGGAGTTCGGCACTGCGAGCACGAGCACGCCGTTCACGACCGCGACAGGCGTGATGCTCGCGAACCACGTCTTCCACGTCGCCTCGGACACCTGTGACTGGATGGCCCCAGCACACTCGTCCCACAGTTGCTGTGCGTCCGTCACCGGCTTCCAGCCTCTTGGCCAGGGAGTTCTCCACAGACGGGTCCACATCTGTGGACTAGTCGCGCTGTGGACAACGGGGGCGATCCTCGAGTGCCGCATCCTACAGCCTCCGCACCCGGCGCTCTCGGGGCGGGCACGACGGCGCCGTCCTCAGCCGCGCTAGGATTCGGGGTCTTTTTCAAAGGGGCGAGATGAAGCGGACCTACCAGCCGAACACGAGGAAGCGGGCGAAGCGCCACGGCTTTCGCCACCGCATGTCGACGCGCGCCGGGCAGGCCATCGTGAAGGCACGCCGACGCAGGGGGCGGGCGCGACTGTCGGCTTGAGCGGCCGCCCCGACCCCGTCCGGGGGCGCAGAGCGTTCCGTGCGCTCGCGCGGAGCCCCCGCAGGGCCAGGAGCGGGCCCGTCACGGTACACTTCGTCGCGGCCGACGGGCCCGGTGGGCCCGTGGCGGTCGCGTACTCGGTCGGACGCGGCGTGGGCGGGGCGGTCGACCGCAACCGCTGGCGTCGGCGGCTCCGGTCGATCGCCGCCGAAGCGGTCCCTGGCCTCGTGCCTGGGGCGTACCTCGTCGGAGTGGGGCCCGACGTCCGTGGCCTGCACTTCCACGAGCTGAGAGAGCGAGTGATCGACACGATGCACAGAGCGAGCCGAGGGGGACCATGAGCGGCGCGACGCGCCTCGCGAGGCGCGCCGTGGTCGGTGCGATCCGTGTCTACCAGGCCGCGCACCGTGGCCGGCTGTCGCCGTGCCGCTACGTCCCGTCCTGCTCGGAGTACGCGAGCGAAGCCGTCACGACCTTCGGCGTGATCAAGGGTGGCTGGCTGTCAGCACGCCGGATCGCGCGATGCAACCCCTTCGGCGGGCGCGGTTTCGACCCGGTGCCGAACTGACCGGGGGTCGACTGTGCACGTGACCTCGGCGGTCTTCGCCTCCACGCTCGGCAACATCGTCCACCCGCTGTTCGTCGCGTTCGCCTGGCTCCTCGCGGAGTTCTACAGCGTCGTCCCGAACTACGCGATCGCGATCGCCCTGCTCACTGTCACCGTGATGATCGTGGTGTTCCCCATCACGCGTCGCGGCACACGCTCCATGATGCGCATGCAGGTGCTCGCTCCCGAGATGAAGGCGCTGCAGGCGAAGTACAAGCCGAAGCAGGGCATGGCGACGGTCGAGCGCCAGGAGCTCCGCCAGAAGCTCAACGAAGAGATGATGGCGCTCTACAAGGAGAACGGCGTCAGCCCGACCGGCGGCTGCCTCCCCATGTTCCTGCAGTTCCCGATCTTCTGGATCCTGTACTCGACGATCCGCGGGCTCACCCACGAGGTGACCGTGCACGGCGTCACGTCCGTGCAGCCCCTCTACATCTCCCACACCACACGCCTCTACGAGAGCATCGTGCACAGCTCGTCGGGCAAGCTCCTCCCGGCGTTCGGGATCAACCTGTCCGACTCGGTCCGCACGGCGGGCCTCTCCTGGCCGCAGAAGATCCCGTACATCGTGATGATCCTCGTCGCGATCGCGCTGCAGTACGTCCAGATGAAGCAGCTCAGCGGGAGGAACCCCGCGGCCGCCCAGGCGAACCCCCAGATGCAGCAGATGCAGAAGGTGATGCCGCTCATCTTCGCCGTCATCTACATCTCGATCCCCGCCGGCGTGAACGTGTACTTCATCGTGTCGAGCCTGTTCCGCATCGGCCAGCAGGAGTTCATGTACCGCCGTGACCCGCAGCTGCAGGCCTCTCTCGCGAAGCTCCACGAGCGCGCCAAGAACGACCCGAAGGCCCTCGCGGCGCGTGCGCTGTCCGCCGGCGAGGGGTCGGGCGGGAAGGGGCTGCTCGGGAGGATCCGGAGCGCGGCCCTCCAGGGCGCCTCCGACGGACAGGGCTCGTCGGCCTCCGCACGACCGTCGGGAGCCACGGACGGCACGTCTCGGCAGCGAGAGCGTGCGACGCAACAGCAGCGGAGCGCGCCGCGACCGAAGCCCTCCCCGAGGACGACGGGCTCCGCCACACGTGGAGGAAGCCCCCCCAACGTACGCAAGCCCCAGCCCCGGGCGCAGGGGAAGCGGGCGAGGCGACCCCGCTGACGATGGAGTGGGTCGAGACGACCGGCCGCGACGTCGCGTCCGCGCTCGCGTCCGCGCTCGACGAGCTCGGGGTCGACGAGCAGGACGCCGAGTACGTCGTGCTCGCCGAGCCCCGGTCGGGGTTCCTCGGGATCGGACGGAGCGAGGCACGCGTCCGCGCCCGCGTCCGACCGTCCGCTCCCCGCCCGAAGAGACCTCAGCGCGCCCGGCGCGAGCGATCGGGCCGGGCACAGTCGGGAGGACGTGCAGGAACGCGCGTGGAGGGCGAGCCGCGCGCCGATCGTGCGCAGTCACGACGTGGCGCGAGGTCGGCCCCCTCCGACGGGGGCGATGCGACCGGTCCCGGCTCGTCCGCGCCGGGCGACGGGGAGAGCGCACGCCGGGGTGGGGAGGCTCCTCCACGGTCGGCGGGCTCGCCGCGACGTCGCCGCGGAGGTCGTGGGGGAGGCGCGGCGGACCGCGCCCGGGTCGAGGGCGCGCCCGGCGCGCCCCGTGATGAGGAGGAGCAGATGAGCGTGGATGAGCAAGCGAAGGCTGCCGGCGCGTTCGTGCGCGGCATTGTGGACGGCTTCGGGCTCGACGCGACGACCGAGGTGCACGTGACCGAGGGCCACATCGCGGTCGAGGTCTCGGGCGAGGATCTCGGGCTGCTCGTCGGTCCCCGTGGCGCGACGCTCGACGCGCTGCAGGAGCTCACGCGCACGGTCGTCCAGAGGCGAGGCGAGGAGCACGGGACCCGGCTCGTCGTCGACGTCGCCGGATTCCGTGCGCGCCGTGCCGCCGCTCTCGAGTCGTTCACCCGACGGGTCGTCGACGAGGTGCTCGCGTCCGGCGAGCCCGAAGCTCTCGAGCCCATGTCCGCCGCGGACCGGAAGATCGTCCACGACGTCGTGAACGGGCTTGACGGGGTCGAGACGACCTCGGAGGGCACCGAGCCGCGTCGTTACGTCGTGATCCGACCGACCGGGAGCGGCGCGTCGGCGCAGTAAGGGGCCCGGCACCCGACAACGCTCCCGGGTCCGGGGCGCGTCCGTCGCTCGGGCCGGGCCGAGCCGCTCTTCCCGAGATCCTCGCCGAGGCGCGCGCGGTCGGAGCGCTTGGTCCCGGGGACCTCGCGCCCCAGGTCGCTCACGCGGCGGCATTCGTCGCGGCCCTCGCCGACGACCTCGACGCGTCGGGCTGGCTGCTCGACCTCGGGAGCGGCGGGGGACTTCCCGGGCTCGTCGTCGCCGAGCGCGTCTCCACTCTCCGCGTGACTCTCCTCGACGGACGCGTGCAGCGGGCCGCGGCGCTCGAGCGTGCCGTCCTTCGACTCGGGTGGTCGGAGCGTGTGACCGTCGTCTCGGAGCGCGCGGAACTCGCGGGGCGGCGCCCCGAGCTGCGCGGTCGGCTCGACGCCGTCGTCGCCCGGGGTTTCGGCCCGCCGGCGGTCACGGCCGAGTGCGCGTCCCCGTTCCTCCGTGTCGGCGGGGTGCTCGTCGTGTCGGAGCCGCCGGACGCCGCGGCGACGCTCTCTCGCTGGCCGGGCGCCGGGTGCGCCGCGCTCGGGCTGGAGCTCGTGCGGGTCCTCGACGCCCCGTTCTCCTTCGCCGTGCTCCGACAGGTCGAGCCGTGCGCGGACCGCTATCCGCGCCGCGTCGGCATCCCGGAGAAGCGCCCGCTCTTCTGAGCCGGTGAGCCGGCCAACCGCTCACGACAGGCGCTCGAAGGCAGCCCGGTAGTTCTCCCGCATCTCGGAGAAGCGCTCGCTCGTGCGGGCGTCGAGGTGCGGAGCGAGCCGCTCCTCGAGCAGCGGCACGAGCACGTCTCGGAGGAACGCCCCTCGTGCCATCCACTGGAAGTACTCGCGCCCCCCGTGGTTGTACGGACCGTACAGGCGCCCCCCCGGGAAGGTGCGCTCGATCCAGCGGAAGAGCGGCTCGTGCCGGACGTGCATCCGGAGCGTCACGTGTGGCTGTCGTCCGTCCCCTCCGAAGTGGCCCTCCCCGATGAGGATCCCGACCAGGACACCGACCTCGAACTCCGTCGCCACGCCGGCTCCCCCGTGCTTGTCGTTGTTTCACCGTAAGGTAACACGTGGAACGTCGGGCCACCGGCATCGTTGTTTCACCGTCGTGCGGCACGTGGAACGGGCACGGCTGCCGTGAGAGCTTCCCGCTTGACCGACGTCTCCCGCGCGGCGAGGATGGTGCCGCCTGTCGCGGTGCTCCGGGCAGGGGCGGTCCGTCGTGCCGAGCCGCTGTCCGGATCTCCGATCCGGAGCCGATCGTGGGTGCCCGCGCGTGTGGACGAGTGCGGCGTGGCAGAGAGCGACCGGGGCCCAGGGCCGCCGGGAGGCCGCACCCGGGGCGGTCTGCCGAAGGGGAGCGAGCGGGCCGGAGCGCCCGGACGCGGTGCGGGCAGGCGCGGTGCGGGGGGACGGGTCGGCGCAGGACGGGCCAAGCGGTCGCAGTGCACCGGATCGGCAAGTGCACGTGAAGACGAGGTGAGAAGGGGCGAGATGCTCGAATTCGTGGAGATGCGGCACCCCTCGTGCCGCGCGCGGTGACGCGCGAGCGAGACGGGGGCGAGGGGAAGGCTCGTCCGCTCCCCCGGGTGTTCGCGGTCGCGAACCAGAAGGGTGGCGTGGGGAAGACGACGACGACGGTGAACCTCGGAGCGTCGCTCGCGGATCTCGGGTTCCGGGTGCTCGTGATCGACCTCGACCCGCAGGGGAACGCGACGACGGGTCTCGGGATCGACGCACGGAACTTCGACACGTCCGTGTACGACGTGATCCTGCACGACGTCCCGCTCGAGGACTGCATCGAGCCGACGACCATCAAGAACCTCTTCGTCGCCCCGGCGACCATCGACCTCGCGGGCGCGGAGATCGAGCTCGTGCCCGCGTTCAGCCGGGAGCTCCGGCTCCGAAAGGCGGTCGAGCAGGTCCGGGACGACTTCCACTTCGTGTTCATCGACTGTCCTCCCTCGCTGGGGCTCATCACGGTGAACGGGCTCGCTGCCGCAGGAGAGGTCCTCGTGCCGATCCAGTGCGAGTACTACGCGCTCGAGGGCGTCGGGCAGCTCCTGCGCAACGTGGAGCTCGTGCGGGGCAACCTGAACCCGGACCTCGAGGTCACCACGATCGTGCTCACGATGTACGACGGGAGGACCAAGCTCGCGGACCAGGTCGTCCAGGAGGTCCGCAGCCACTTCGGGGAGGCGGTCTGCCGGACCGTCGTGCCGCGCTCGGTCCGGGTCTCCGAGGCGCCGTCCTTCGGGCAGCCGGTGACGGTCCACGATCCCTCGTCGCGCGGAGCGATCGCGTACCGCGCGCTCGCACTGGAGGTGAGCGGTGGCGCGCCGTAGCGGACTCGGGAGGGGGCTCGACGCGCTCATCCCCGCCGGCACGGGCCGGTCGACGGGATCGGCGCTGCGCGAGGTGCCGCTGTCCCACATCCGGCCGAACCCCTACCAGCCGCGCAAGCAGTTCGACGAGCAGTCGCTGTCGACGCTCGTGGACTCGATACGGGCGATCGGGGTCCTCCAGCCCGTCCTCGTCCGTGAGGTCGGCGAGGGTGAGTTCGAGCTGATCGCGGGCGAGCGCCGCTGGCGCGCGTCGCGTCGAGCGGGTCTCACGTCGATACCGGCGCTCGTGCAGGTCGCAGACGACGTGGCGAGCCTGGAGCAGGCGCTCGTGGAGAACCTCCATCGGGAGGACCTCAACGCCCTCGACGAGGCCGCCGCCTACCAGCAGCTCATCGAGGAGTTCCACCTCACCCACGAGGAGGTCGCGCGACGCGTCGGGAAGAGCCGCGCGTCGGTGTCGAACGCCCTCCGGCTGTTCCAGCTCCCCCCGTCTGTCCAGCGGCTCGTTCGGGACGCGAAGCTGAGCCCGGGCCACGCGCGTGCTCTCCTCACCTCACCGGACCGGGACCTCCAGGAGCGACTTGCCCGGGATGCAGTCGAGCGCGGCCTCTCCGTTCGTGCGGTCGAGGACCTCGTCCGGTTCGACATGCAGGACGAGCCGCCCGACGAGTCCACCGGGGCGGGTCCCGGGGACGGAGCCGACCCCGCGGGCGGGGACGGCTCCGCGGCGGGCGAGGGGAGCGGTGCGGCCGACGGTCGGCGTCCCGCCGAGGTCGGGGTGGGCGGGGCCGCCTCCGGTGCGGAGGGTGGCGTGGAGGACACGCCCTCGGCCGCGAGTGGTCCGGCCTCCGGCGGGCGAGCTGCGGACGGTGCGGCCGACGGACGGCGACGGCTGGCTTCGCGGGAGCGGCGCGACCGCCCGACCGGGGTGCTCGAGCTCGAGGAGCTCCTGGCCGACCACCTCGACACACGCGTGCGGGTGGACATGGGGTCGCACCGGGGCCGGATCGTCGTCGAGTTCGCGACGCTCGAGGACCTCGAGAGGATCTACCGGGCGATGCTCGGTGAGCGGCACCTCTGAGCGGTACCTCGACGTCTGGTCGACGTCTAGCGAGTGCCCACGCACCCGAATCTCGCCGCGCGGTGACTTGAGAGACAACTTGAGAGATAAAAGGGTGCTGAACTGGTATTTTGCTGTGACGGCGCGATCTCGACGAGGCGCCGCGCGGGCCATGCGGAGCTCTCGAGCTGTGGTCGAGACGGCCGACTAACGCGTTGGTGGACGTTGATCCACAACCTGTGCATGAGGTTGTGGATCTCGGGCCCTCACTCCCAGCTTGCCCCGAGCCATGCGTCGAGCGACTCGACGAGTACCCGGGCGAGCTCGGTCGTCCGCTGCACGACGGACGACGGCGCGCCGAGGCGGACCTCGATGGCCGGCATGCGCGTCTCGCGGAGGATCGCGTGCGCCATGCCGCTCGTGCCCCCGTCGCGGAGCAGCAGCACGGGGGGCAGCTCGGCCTGGACGATGTCCGCGAGGTTGTGGCTCGCGACGGACTCGTAGCGGTAGCCCTGGTAGTAGGAGGTCGCGCAGTCGTCACGGCCGGGGGTGAGCTCGAGGTCGACGAGGCAGTGCACCTCGGACGCGTTGGCCTCGGCCGCTCGCTGTGAGGCGTCGGGGTGCTGGATGGCGAACGCGGTCGCTCCCTCGCGCTCGAGGGAGCGGCACACGGACGCGATCCCCGCAGCGAAGCCGCCGGAGCCGCTCACGGCGACGCGACGCGACGCGAGCGTCCTGCGCTCGCCGCCCGCGAGCAGGAGGCGCTCGCGAAGCGGGCTCACGAGGTCGGCCCCGCCCTTTCTGGTCGTGAGCCGCTCGAGGTCGGCGATGGTCCGGTGCCCGCAGACGCCGTCGACGAGGAGGCCCGCGTTGCGCTGGAAGTCCATGAGGGCCGCGACCGTGTCGTCGCCGAGGATGCCGTCGATGCGCCCGGGGTCGAACCCGAGCTGGCTGAGCCTCCGCTGGAGGTCCGCGACGTCGTCCCCGCGGAGCATCGGGCGGCTCCGGTAGAGGGGGCGGTCACCGAGGTGGTAGCCGGCCTCGACGATCGCGGACCACGCGTGGCGGTCGACCTCCCCGTCCTCGCGCAGCCCACGGTCCCTCTGGAACGCCCGCACGGCGCGTTCGGTCTCGCGGTCGAAGACGTTCCCGTCGCAGGAGTACCCGAGGCGGGAGAGCCGGTGCTGCAGGTCGGCCACGGCCGGTCCCCGCGCTCCGGGCACGAGAGGGAGCCGCGCGCCGACCGGTGCGTCCTGGTCCGCTCCGTGTGCGCGTGTCGGGGCGGCCATCGGCGCCATGCTAGAAGCCCGCCGCGCCTTCTCGGACCGGTCGCGGCCGGGCGCTCACGGCCCGCGACGCCCGCGCCTACAGGTGGGGATCGATCTCCGCGAGCAGGGCCGACTTCGAGCGGGCGCCGACGATCCGCGCCTTTATCTCGCCGCCTTTGAACAAGATGAGCGTCGGGATGCTCATCACCTCGAACCGCTGCGCGGTCCGCGCGTTGTCGTCCACGTTGAGCTTCGCGACCCGGAGGCTCCCGCCCTTCTCCGAGGCGATCTCGTTGAGGATCGGGGAGATCATCTTGCAGGGCCCGCACCACTCGGCCCAGAAGTCGACGAGGACCGGGGTCTCCGACAGGGCGACCTGCTCGTCGAAGCTCCCGTCCGTGACCGTGACCGTCGTGTCTCCCATCGTCTGTCTCCTCCCGTCGCCCGCGGGCGCTCGTGGGTCACGGCGCCGCTGTCGGCGCCTCGTGGCCGTCGCGTCCGTGCGCGGCGTCCTCGTCTAGAACGTCACCGTCGGGCCGCTCATTCCACCCGGGCGACCCTGCGGCTCACGCCCTGCGGCTCACGCCCTGCGGCTCACGCGTGGTGGAGCTCCTCGAGGTAGCGCTCGACGTCGAGCGCCGCCATGCACCCGGAGCCGGCCGCGGTGATCGCCTGGCGGTAGACGTGGTCCTGGACGTCGCCGCACGCGAACACCCCGGGGACGTTCGTGCGGGTCCCGTCGTGCGTGACGAGGTAGCCCGCCTCGTCCGTCTCGAGCTGGCCCGAGAACAGGGCCGTGTTGGGGACGTGCCCGATCGCCACGAAGCACCCGCTCACCGGGACCTCGGAGACCGCGCCCGTCACGACGTCGCGGACGCGAAGCGCCTCGAGCTTCGACTCGCCGAGGACCTCCTCGACGACCGTGTCCCACAGGAAGCTGACCTTCGGGTTCGCAAGGGCGCGGTCCTGCATGATCTTCGACGCACGGAGCTTCTTGCGGCGGTGGACGACGAGCACGGAGGAGGCGAACCTCGAGAGGAAGATCGCCTCCTCGAGAGCGGAGTCCCCTCCGCCGACGACTGCAATCGGCTGGTCGCGGAAGAAGAACCCGTCGCACGTCGCGCACGTGGACACGCCGTGCCCGAGAAGCCGGTCCTCGCCTGGGACGCCGAGCATGAGCGCTCGCGCCCCCGTCGCGACGACGACGGAGCGCGAGCGCACGTCGGGCTCTGCGGCGTCGGGGTCCCCGGTCCAGATCCCGAACGGGGACGAGGACAGGTCGACGCGGGTCGCCTTTCGCGTGACGATCTCGGCGCCGAACCGCAGCGCCTGGCCGCGGAAGCTCGCCATGAGCTCGGGCCCGGTGACTCCGTCGACGAAGCCGGGGAAGTTCTCCACGTCGGTCGTGAGCATGAGCTGGCCACCGGGCTGGTCGCTCGTCGAGGACGGCTCACCCTCGAGGACGAGCGGCCGGAGGTCCGCACGCGCCGTGTAGATGGCCGCCGTGAGCCCCGCTGGTCCGGACCCGACCACCACGACGTCGAGCGGGTCCCTGTCCGCGCCGCCTGCCCCTACCCGGTCACCGTCCGACATCGTGGCTCCTCCGTGCTCCGCTACGCGTAAGCAGGAACGCTCCGGCGCCCGAGAAGATTCCTCCCACGACGAGGTCGCTCGCCCAGACCCTCCCGCCGAACGCGTCGTCGGTGAGCAGGCGGACCACGCCGACGGAGAACGCGACGACGAGGAACACCGACACGACCGCGACGAGCGTGCCGACCACGAGAGCACGGACCGCGAACAGCACGGGGCGCGTCGAGCGGTCACGCACCGCCGTGACGGCCTGCTCGACGAGCCGCGTCGCGTGGGAGGCCCAGTCGTCGGGGCCCTCGGCCGGGGTGTCCGCGTCAGCCATGGACGCGAGGTTAGAAGCTCGCGGGCCTCCCGCGCCCGTCTGGCTCCCCGCCGCGCGGGGTCAGGCGAGCTCCATGCAGAGCCCGATGGTCCCCGGGCCCGTGTGCGCCCCGATCACCGGTCCGAGGTGGGCGACGAGGATCTCGTCGTCCGGGCGTGCGTCGTGCAGCAGAGCGAGGAAGTCCCCGAGGTCGCGTGCGGCCGCGTGGGCGACGGCGAGGCGGGCGAGCGGTCCTTGGGCCGCCGCCACGTCCGCGAGGTAGCGGAGCGAGCGCGCCCTCGTGCGCTGCCGGGACTCCCCTTCGACGACCCCGTCGCGCATCTCCACTATCGGCTTGATGGAGAGAAGCGACCCGAAGAACGCCGGCGCGGAGCCGATTCGCCCGCCCCGACGGAGCGTGTCGAGGGTGTCCAGCGCTCCGACGACCTTCAGCTTCCCGACCCGGTCCCGCACGGCGGACGCGACCGACTCGAGCCCGTCGCCGCGACCCGCCCGCCGCGCCGCCTCGAGGACGAGGAAGCCTTCGGCGAGCGTCACCGAGCGCGAGTCGACGACCTCGACGGGGACGGACGAGGGGAGGTCCGCGGCGCCCGCGACCGCTGCCTGGTAGGTCGCAGAGATCCGCGACGAGATCGTCACGCACACGATCCCCTCGGCGCCTGCCTGCGCGGCGTCGAGGAACGCGGCGCGAAACGCGCCGGGCGACGGGGCCGAGGTCTCGGCGAGCGCCGAGGTCGCCTCGATCACCTCCCAGAAGCGCTCCGCTGAGTAGCCGCGCGTCTCGTCGGCGGGGAGGTCGCCGATGCGCACGTCGAGCGGGACGACGGTCACCCCGCTCTCGGCCAGCAACGCGGGCGGGAGGTCCGCCGCGTTGTCAGTGACGACGTGGATTCCGGGCATGTGCCCCCTTCGGACGGGATCGCTCCTCGTTGCGCGACCGGCGGGAAGTCTGCCAGGAGGCCACGGTCGCTGCCGCGCCCGCCCCCCCGAGGTACACGAGCGCGCCCGTCGCGACGCTGAGGAGGAGCTTCACCCACCCGAGCGCGCCGGTTCCGGAGCCGAGCAGGGCAGAGACGACCGCGACCGCGACCGCCATCGCGACGCTGAGGACGAGCGAGCGGGCCGACGAGAGCAGGAGCGACGTCCCCCCGATGCGTCCGAGCCTCTCGCGCAGCACGGCGGTCGCGACGAGGGCGCCGACCGTGTACGCGATCGAGTAGGAGAGGGCGAGCCCGCGGACGCCGAGCGGGTGGTAGAGGAGGAACGCGACGAGGATGTTGAGCCCGTTCTCGAGCGCGTAGCAGACGAACGCGGTGCGGGTGTCCTGCATCGCCTGGAAGGCGCGGGTCGCGAGCAGGAACACCGAGAACCCCGGGAGCCCGAGCGCGAACAGGGCGAGCACCTGGGCGGTGAGCTCGGTCGCGTGGTGGCTCTCCGCTCCGTGCTGGAGGAGCAGGACCATCGCGGGGCGGGCGAGCACCAGGTACCCGACGGTGGCGGGCAGGATGAGGGCGAGCGTCTGTCGCGTCGCGGTCCCGAACCGGTCGCCCATCAGCTGGGGACGTCCCGCGGAGTACGCGCGGGCCATGTCCGGGCTTGCGACGTTGATGACCGAGACGGCGACGACCGCGAACGGGAACACGAAGAACTGGTACGCGTAGGTGTAGGCGCTCACCGCTCCGCCGCCGAGGTGGTACTGGAGCGCGAGCAGGACGAACACGGCGACCTGGTTCGCGACGACGAACCCGAACGTCCAGCCCGACAGGGCGACGATCGTGCGGACGGCGGGGTCGCTCGGGCGCCACACGAGACGCAGCCGGATGCCGGATCGGGCGAGTGCGGGGAGAAGCGCGACCGCCTGGACGGCGACCCCGAGCGTCGTCCCGAGCCCGAGGAGCGTCACGAGCCCCTGGTCGTGGTGGAGAGCGGAGACGGGAACCGTGCCCGACACCGCGAGGTGGTGCGCGAACAGCGCGAACAGCGCGAAGACGACGATGCTCACGAGGTTGTTCAGCACGGGGACGATCCCGACGATCGCGAACCGGTCGCGAGTCGCGAGGACCGAGGACGCGAGGCTCACGACCCCGTAGAAGAACACCTGCGGCGCGAACCAGCGGAGGAGGTCGACCGCGAGCGCGTGGGCCGCGGGGGTCGCGGCAGCGGCGCCCGTCGTGTACGCGTCCACCACGAGAGGAGCGCCGAGCGCGAGCGCGCCGGACGCGCCGGCGAGCACGACGAGCGAGAGCGTGACGACGGCCGAGACGGACTCGGTCGCCTCGCGCTCCGGGCGGGTCGCGAGCCGCTCCACGAAGACCGGGACGAACGTCGCGGCGAGTATCCCGCCGAGCACGAGGTCGTGGACCATGTTCGGCGTGTTGTTCGCGAGGTTGAACGCGTTCCCGAGCCCCGCCCCTCCGAGCGCGCCCGCGAGGACCACGAGGCGCACGAGGCCGCTCAGACGCGACGCGAGCGTCCCGGCGGCCGTCCCGATCGACGCCTGGTCCAGCTGGGCGCGTCGGCTCTGCGGTCGGTGCGACCGGGCCGCGCCCGACCGCATCGGGGGGGAGCCCGGGAGGTGCGCGCCGCGCCCGAGAGCCTGCCGGCGTCCGGGAGGCGTCGGGAACGAGCGCGGGGGCTCGCTCACGCGGGGGCCGGGGCGTCCGGGACGCCGGCCGCCCTCGCCGCGGCGGCACGTCTCCGGTGGCGCCGGACGGAGCGGAGCCACCAGACGAGGAGCACGAGGAGCGCGCCGATGCTCAGCGTGACCGCGACTCCGGACACCGCCGTCGACCGGATCGTGAACGCTCCCGAGAGCAGGACCACGCCGCCGACGGGCGACCGGACGACGACGTCGAGACGGGACGCTCCAGAGGTCCGTGTCGTGACCTTGTACTCGCGGGCCGTCGTCTTGGTCGTGAACGTCACGGCGAGCGGGCCGGCGCCGTCGGGGAACGAGAGCGCGCTGTCGCGCACCTCGACGAGCGCGTGGATCGGGTAGGGAGACGTCGAGACGATGGTCACGGGGATCTGGCCCGTGCGGGAGGTGAGCGTCACGGTGCGGCCGCCCGAGATCGAGAGCGCCCCGTCGATGAGCCGGTACGCGGTCCGGGGAGCCCCCACGTACCGGCGGCGAGAGGTCGCCGACAGGCCCGGCGTCTCGCTCAGCAGGATCGAGTCGGAGAGGTGCGCGAGGAGTGCGTGGTCGTCGGGGAGCACGGACGCGAGCACCGCGAGCGAGCGGCGCGCGTTGACGACCGGCCCCTCGGGCAGCGGGTGGGCGCTGCGTACCGACGGGGCGGCGAGCTGCTCGACGCGGGGGGCCCCGTTGCCTCCGACCGGGAGCTGGGCGAACGCGTCCGCGAGCGTCCGACTCGTGAGGACCGGGCTCGTGGCGAGGCCGGAGAGCACCGTCGAGAGGAACGTCGCGTCCGGTGCCCAGCTCACCGGGGCGACGACGACCCCGCGCGGGGCGCGGTCCGACGGAGCGTCGAAGTAGATCTCCGCGAGGTCGGCGAGGAGCTGGTGGGCACGCAGGACCGCGCTCGCGCTCCCTCCCGCGAAGTGGGAGGCGAGCCCGGGGTCGGACACGAGGGCCGTCGCAGATCGGA
>JAJZBW010000280.1 GCA_021798745.1 Actinomycetes bacterium | reverse complement strand
GCTCCGATCCCCGCTCCCGCCGCGCCCGCTCCGGGCCGCGCCGGGCCCGGTCGCCGGACGGGATCACCCTAGCCGCCGCCTCCGCGGGCGGCCACGGCCGCGCGCGGAGGCGGCGGCTAGGGCCCCGCACGGGCCGGGCCAGGAGTACGATGCCGCCCGTGCCTGCACCCCCCTTCGGCGCGGCGCGCCCGCACGACGGAGGGGCCGGCCCGGCGCGCGACCCGGAGCCCACCTCCCGGGGCTCCTCTCGCTCGTTCGACGTCGTGTGCGTCGGGAACGCGCTCATGGACTTCCTCAGCTTCGCGGACTCGTCCGCGCTCGGCTCGCTCGGGCTCGCCCCCGGCGGGATGACCCTCGTCGACGTCCCCACCACCTCTCGGATCGCCGAGGCCGTCGGGGTCTCGCGTCGCGTCCCGGGCGGGACCGTCACGAACACGGCGGTCGGGATCGCCTCGTTCGGGGGCAGCCCCGCGTTCGTCGGCGCGGTCGCGGACGACGAGCTCGGAGACCGGTACGCGGCGGACCTCGAGGACTCGGGCGTGCTCGCGGTGCTCGAGCGGTTCGCGCCGGTGCCCGGCGACGCGGACGCAGCGACGGGGCGGTGCATGGTCGTCGTGACCCCGGACGCGGAGCGGACGATGGCGACCGCGCTCGGGGTCGGCGGGCGCCTCGACCGGACGGGCGTCCCGCCCGACGTGCTCGGGTCGTCGCGCCTCGTGTACTTCGACGGCTACCTTCTCGACCTCCCGGACGCGCCGGCGATCGTCGAGACGATCGTGTCCTCGACGCGTGCTGCGGGCGCCGCGATCGCGCTCGGGCTCGCGGACGCGATGCTCGTGGAGAGGCATCGCGGGACCCTCGAGTGGCTCGTCGCGGACTGCGTCGACGTCCTGTTCGCGAACGAGGGCGAGGTCGTGGCGCTCGCAAGGCGGCGCAGCGTCGAGGAGTCCCTCGACGCGCTGGACCACGAGGGTCTCACGACGGTCGCGACGCTCGGGGCCTCCGGGGCGCTCGTGTCGAGCGGGGGGCTCGTGATCGAGGTGCCCGCGGTGCACGTGGACGCCGTCGTGGACGCGACCGGGGCGGGCGACCTGTTCGCGGCGGGGGTGTGCTTCGGGTACACCCACGGGTACGGGATCGAGCAGGCGGCCCGGTTCGGGGCGCTCGCCGCGGCGGAGGTGATCGGGCACCTCGGGGCGCGTCCCGAGCGCTCGCTCGCCGCTCTCGCGGCGGACGCCGGGCTGCTCTGAGCTCCTCGTCCCGCCGCGCGCCGCGTGCCACGGGGGACGCGCCGTGGCCGGTCGGTCAGCTCGTCCCCGGGTCGTCGGCGGGAAGGCAGGGTAGGTCGAGGTCCGCGAGCCGGACGAGCCCGGAGGCGATCCACCGCGCGAGCCCCGCGACCTGTGCGTCGATCTTCTCCGGCTCCTTCAGCACCGTGACGTCGAGGCGGTAGATCCCCTGGTAGGAGACCTCGATGGCCGAGGCGGGAACAGGGTCGCCGGGCGAGTACACCTGCTCGATGGTCGGACCCGTGCGCTCGAGCGGCTCGCCCGCGATCTCGGGGACGGCGCCTCCGAGGGCCGCGAGCACGACCTCGGGGTCCGGCACCGACGCGAGCCGCTGGAGCCGGAGGGCGACCTCGACGACGAGCTCGGGCTGCTCGGCGGGGGACTCCCCGATGGACCAGGACCGGTACGCGCTCTGGCTCCACGTCGGCCACTCGAGGCTGAGGTCCGCGCGGACGCGGGGCGGGTTCTGCTCGCCCGGGAGGCTGTAGGAGGTCTCGAAGGAGACGTCCCCGAGGAACACGTCGACCTGGAAGCGCTCCTCGACGGCCTGCTGCTCGAGCAGGGACGCCTCCAGCGCCTCGCGGATCGCTCCGATGACGTCGAGCAGGACGTGGTCGATCATGAGGTCGCGAGGCTACCGCCCCGTGCGACGCGAGCCGCTAGAAACGGGTCATGGCCAACCCGTGGCTCGACCGCAGGGTCGTCGCGTACGCGCACCAGGGGGGAGCGAAGGAGGCCCCGTCGAGCACCCTGTACGCGATCGACCGGGCGATCTCTGCCGGGGCGACGGCGATCGAGCTCGACGTCCACTCGACCCTCGACGGGGAGCTCGTCGTGTGCCACGACCCGACGCTCGACCGGACGACGGAGTCCTCGGGGAGGATCGCGCGGCGGACGCTCGCGGAGGTCACGTCGCTCGACAACGCCTACTGGTTCGTGCCCGGGAGGGACTCGCCCCACGGCCTCGCCGCGGCCGAGTACCCGCTCCGCGGCCGGGCCCGCGAGGAGCCGGGCCTTCGCGTCGCGGCCCTCCGGGACGTGCTCGAGCGCTTCCCCGGAGTGGTCCTGAACCTCGACATCAAGCAGACCGCTCCTGCCGTCCCCCCCTACGAGGCGGCGCTCGCACGGATGCTGCGCGAGCACGGGAGGGTCGACGACGTCATCGTCGCCTCCTTCCACGACCGTGCGACCGAGGCGTTCTCCCGGCTGGCCCCGGAGATCCCGACGTCGGCGGGCCGCGCGGCCGTCACCGCGTTCACGCTCGCGCACCTCGCTCGCCGCAGGCCCGCCCGGCGGCGCACCGGGCACGTCGCCCTCCAGGTGCCCGCCCGCGCGTTCGGGCGCACGCTCGTGGACGGCCGCTACGTCGAGGACGCCCACGCGGTCGGCCTCGCGGTGCACGTGTGGACCGTGGACGACGCGCAGGAGATCGAGAGGCTCGTCGCGTGCGGTGTGGACGGGATCATCTCGGACCGGCCGGGAGTGCTCGCAGCCGTGCTCGAGCGGGCGGGCGCGACATGGCGGGACGCCCCGGGGGTCCCCCGCCCGGCGAGCTGAGCCCCGCACGGACGTCCCCCGGGCCCGCGCGAGG
>JAJZBW010000279.1 GCA_021798745.1 Actinomycetes bacterium | reverse complement strand
CGCCTCAGGGTCGACCGAGGCGCACGGGCGTCGCGGTCGCGAGCGCCTCGCGAGCGTGGTAGCTCGAGCGCGTGAGCGGCGAGGCCTGGACGTGAGCGAACCCCATCTCGTACGCGTCGGCGCGCAGCTCGGCGAACTCCTCCGGGCTCCACCAACGAGCGACCGGAAGGTGCGCGGGCGTCGGACGCAGGTACTGGCCGACCGTCACGATGTCCACTCCCACAGACGCGAGGTCTCGGAGCGCGCCGCGCATCTCGCCGATTGTCTCTCCCATCCCGACGATGAGCCCGGATTTCACGGTGAGACCGGCCGCCTTCGCCCGGCCGAGGACCGAGAGGCTGCGCGCGTAGGAGGCCGAGGGACGGACGGCGCGCTGGAGGCGCAACACGGTCTCGAGATTGTGGTTGAGGACGTCCGGTCGCGCCTCGAAGATCGTCCGGAGCGCGCTCTCGTCCCCCTTGCAGTCCGGCACGAGCACCTCGACTGCCGTCGTCGGCCGCCGCGCACGGATCGCCTCGATCGTCGCGGCGAACGCGCGCGCCCCTCCGTCGTCGAGGTCGTCGCGGGCGACCGCGGTGACGACCGCGTGCGCGAGCCTCATCCGCGCGACCGCCTCCGCGACGCGCTGCGGCTCGTCGGGGTCGAGAGGTCCGGGGCGCCGCGTGTCGACGAGGCAGAACCCGCACGCTCGTGTGCACCGCTCCCCGTTGATCATGAACGTCGCCGTCCCGGAGGCCCAGCACTCGAAGATGTTCGGGCAGCCGGCCTCCTCGCACACCGTCACGAGGTCGAGCTCGCGCATCGTCCGACGGAGCCCGAGGAAGTCGGACCCGACGTGGGCCTCGACGCGCATCCACTCGGGCTTGCGACTCCCGATCGACACTCCCGCGCCCGGCTCGACCCCGGCGGCAGCCATCCTCCGCTCGAGCGAACGGAGCCCCCGCGCCCGGCGGGTCGGGCGCGCGAGGACGACGGTGCCTGCCCCCTCGCCGGGAGCGCCTCCGACGACGTCCGTCCGCGGAGGCGCGTCGCCGGGCTCGTCGCACGCGACCGCGTCCTTCCCGGTCGGTGCCGGAGAGCCCGGCCCGGACGCGTCCTGGCGCTCGACGCGCCGGGGAGCGCCCGTCGCCGAGAGCACCGACGCCGCCGCCCGGACGACCGCGTCGACGACCTCGTCCATCGGCACGACGACGCCTTCCGCCGCGAGCGAGGTGACCGGCCGGTCGGCGATCCCACAGGGCACGATGTGCCCGAACATGCCCATGTCGGGATCGACGTTCAGCGCGAACCCGTGCATCGACCGTCCCCGCGACACGCGCACCCCGATCGCGCAGATCTTCCTAGGCTCCGCCCCGTCGGGGTCCACCCACACTCCGGGGCTCCCCGGGAGCCTCCCTGCACCCGGGAGCCCGACCTCCCCGAGCGCGTCGATCACGACCTGCTCGACCGCGTGCACGTACGCGGGGACGGCCCCCGGGGCGGTCCGGACCGAGAGGACCGGGTACCCGACTAGCTGCCCGGGGCCGTGGTAGGTGACGTCGCCTCCGCGGTCTGCCCGGACGAGCTCCGCCCCGACGAGCGCGGGGTCGTCGAGGACGTGCTCCATCCTCGCCCGGACGCCGAGCGTGTACACGTGCGGGTGCTCGAGGAGAAGTAGGTGGTCGCCCGTGCCGCGCCGGAACAGCGCGTGCTGGAGCGCGAGCGCGTCCCGATAGCGGACGCGACCGAGCCAGCGGACCTGGAGGACCTCGTCGCTCACGGCGCGCCCCGCTCGGCGCCCCTAGAGCTCCGAGGCCCAGTCACGTGTCGCTATCACGCTCGCGAGGTCACGCATGAACGCCGCCGCGTATGCCCCGTCGACCGCGCGGTGGTCGAAGGAGAGCGCGAGGATCCCGACGGAGTGGATCGCGATCGACTCGGTCCCGTCCTCGGTCACGACCACGACGGGCTTGCGCGTGACGCCGTCGGTCGAGAGGATCGCGACCTGCGGCTGGGCGATGATCGGCACGGTCATGAACGTCCCGTAGGGGCCCGGGTTCGTGATCGTGAACGTCCCTCCCGCGATGTCGTCCGCCGACAGCTTGCGAGAGCGCGCCCGCGACGCGAGGTCCGCGATCGACCGTGCGAGCCCACGGAGCGACTGCCCGTCCGCGTTGTGCACGACCGGCACGATCAGCCCCTCCTTGGAGAGGTCGACGGCGATCCCGAGGTGGACGTCCCGGTGAACGACGAGCGCGTCGTCTCCGACCGAGGAGTTGAGGTGCGGGTACTCCCGAAGCACGTCCACCGCGGCGCGCGCGACGAACGGGAGGTACGTGAGGCTCATGCCCTCGTCCTCCTTGAAGCGGTCGCGGTGCGCACGACGGACCCGGTCGACGTTCTCGAAGTCCGCCTCCACCGCGACGAGCGTGTGCGCCGACGTCGCCTTCGAGCGCACCATGTGCTCCGCGGTCACCCGTCGGATCCCCGAGAACGGGACGACCTCGTCGCGCGGCCCGAGCGGCGCCGGAGGCGTCGACACGGGCGCAGCCGCGGCGGGCGCGGGAGCCGGCACGGGAGCAAAGGACGGCGCTACGGGAACGGGAGCGGGGGAGGTGGCCGGCGCGGGCGCCGCCACCGGAGCGGCGGCCGCGACAGCGGCGGCTGCTGCTCGCTGGTCGATGTACCCCGTCACGTCCTCCCGCGTGATCCGCCCGCCCGCTCCCGTCCCCGGGATGTCGGCGGCGTCGAGCCCGTGCTCGCTGATGAGCCGGCGAACGACCGGCGACAGCAGGGCGCCGCGCGTCCCGTTCCCGCTCGTCGACTCGACCGCCGCCGGCGCGTACGCGGGAGCGGGAGCCGGTCCGGGAGCAGGCGCCGCGGCGGCAGGGGCGGGAGCGGCGGC
>JAJZBW010000042.1 GCA_021798745.1 Actinomycetes bacterium | reverse complement strand
GATCCCGAGGCTCGCCGGGAGGTCGTCAAATCGTGGTCCGCCGAGCAGCTCGGACAGCGTGTCCGCATGCTGTCGGAGCAGCCGCCCGAGCTCGGCGATGCGCCAGCCGGGAAGGTCCTGCTTGATGCCCGTCACGCTGACGGCCCCCGCGCAGGCTCCGTCGTGGCCGAAGAACGGCGCTCCCACGCAGAAGACCCCTTCGATCTCCTCCTCGTCGTCGACGGCGAAGCCCCGGCGACGGACCGTGCCGAGCTCGGCGAGGAGCGTCCCGACGTCGGTGATCGTGTGGGAGGTGTGGCGGGTCAGTCCCGTCTCGTCGCATATCTCGAGCACCCGGTCCGCGCCGAGCATCGCGAGCACCGACTTGCCCGCGGCGGTCGCGTGCGGGGGCTCCCTCCGCCCGAGCGGCGCGTGGAACCGGACGCTCCCGGGGCCGTCGACCCGCTCGACGCACACGGGGTAGCCGTCCTCCGCGAGCGCGAGCCGGGCGGTCATCGAGGTCTCGGCGCTCACCTGGCGAAGGACGGGGAGCCCGACCTCGCCGATCGAGCTCTGCTGGGCCGCCATCTCGCCGTAGCGAATGAGCGTCGTCCCGAGCTTGTACCGGGGACCGGGGTCGACGGCGCGAAGGACCCCGTGGCCCACGAGCGTGCGTGCGGTCGCGAGCGCGGTCGACTTCGAGATGGACAGCGCCTCGGCGAGCGCGGTCAGCGAGGTCCCCTCCGGAGGCCCGGTCGCGACGAGGTCGAGCAGGAGGAGCGCGCGCTGGACGCTCCGCACGTTGTATCGGTCCGGGAGGCTCGCAGTGATCGTTGGACCCCCCTCGTCGAGCATCGGCGACGGAAAGGATTCCGCGCGCGCGGCATGACCCGCAATTGCCGTATTTGTTCGTTCTATCACAACCATGTGCGGATCATCTCGTCCGACCGTGTCGGTCTCTTGACATCGCGCAGTCCCGGTGCTTGCATCCCGTAATCGACACAACAGGATTCGGAACAGGCGAACAGACGCCTCGCAGTGTCGCGAGGGCGGAGGAGGCGCGTCGTCGCGTCGTCGCGTACCTGGCGCGGAGCGGGCTCCCCGCCCTCTGCCTGACGACGCCCGGGTCGGTCGCGTGGGCGACCGGAGGGTTCGGCCCGCCGGTGGACCGCGGCGCCCCGAGCGCGGACGCGTGGGCGGTCGTGACCGAGTCGAGCGCCACGCTCGTGACGACCGTCGTGGAGCGGGACAGGGTGCTCACGGACTACGACCCGGCACGGCACGGGTTCGGCCTCGTCGCCGTCGACTGGCACGACCCCGCAGCGCTGCCCGCGGGGTGCGCGGAGGTCGCGGGCCTGGCCCCCGGGGCGCTCGCGAGCGACGGGCACCCGGCCCTCGGGCCGGACGTCGGGCCCGAGGTGGTCGGGCTCCGGCTCGCGCTCGGGGCGGGGGAGGAGGCGGAGCTCCGCGAGCTCGGTGCGCTCGCGGCCGGTGCGCTCGGAGACGCGCTCGCCGCGTGGCGCCCGGGGCAGAGCACGGACAGGGAGATCCAGGGCCACGTCGCGGGGATGCTCGAGAGGAGCGGCGCCGACAGCCCCGTGCTCATCGTCGGCGCGGACGACCGTGTCCGCCGTCTCCGCCACCCGGTCGCGGTCGGGGAGGTGGCGCACGAGCTCGTCATGGCGGTGGTCGTCGCGCGCCGTCTCGGCCTCCACGTCGCCGTGACCCGCTTCGCGGCGACGCGCGCCGCGGCGGACGGCCTGAGGAGGTCCTTCGAGGGCGTCGAGGCGATCGAGGACGCGGTCCTCGCGGCCACCGTCCCCGGGGCGACCTACGTCGACGTCGTCCGGGCCCTCGGCGACGCGTACGCGCGCGCCGGCGCCCCGGGCGCGTGGCGCGAGCACTACCAGGGCGGCCCGATAGGGTTCGCGCAGCGCGAGTTCGAGATCGCCCCCGACGGTCCGTACGGCCCGTACGGGACGACGGTGGTCGGGTGGGGGAACGCGGTCGCGTGGAACCCGAGCCTCGCCGGCGGGGCGAAGTGCGAGGACACCTACCTCGTCGGCACGGACGGCCTGGAGCGCGTCACGGAGCAGGAGGGGTGGCCGACGCGCGCGGGCTCTCCCGTGGGCACGCGTCCCGCGATGCTCGTGGTCGGATGACGCCGCGGCGAGCCGTGGGCCGGACGCGACGCGCGGGCAGCAGCCCCGGTGGACGCGGGGCCCGGTGAGCGCGGGGGGAGCAGTGCCGAGGCCGAGGAGCTGAGTCGAAGGAGCCACATGCCAGACGAGAACGAACTCCCGAGGACCAACACGCCGTCTGCAGGGGACCGCGCGATCCAGTGGCTCGGTGTCACCCCCGAGGCGTCTCCTCGCGCGAGCGAGCACCGGTTCCCGGACGGAGCGCACTTCCGGATCGAGATCCCGAGCATCGAGGGGCCCGGCGCGCTCGCCGCGGTCGTCGCCGAGGCGGCGGCGAGGGGAACGACCGTGAACCGGGTGTCCCAGGGGAGCGGGGCGATGCTCCTCAGCCACGAGGAGCTGTCCGAGATGGCGAGGATCGGGCGTGACGAGGGGATGGAGGTCTCCTTGTTCGTCGGTCCGCGCGACGAGTGGGACACGGGCGCGTCCGCCCGTTCGAGCGACGGGCCCGCGTTCGCGGGACGGATCCGGGGCGCACGTCAGCTCCGGTACGCGCTCGACGACGTGGAGCGCGCCGTGGAGCGCGGCATCCGGAGCTTCCTCGTCGCCGACGCGGGGCTTCTCGAGGTGCTCGCGGCTGCGCAGGCTCGGGGGGACATCCCCGCGGAGACCGTGTGGAAGGTGTCCGCGTACATGGCGCCGACGAACCCCGCGTCCTTCGCGCAGCTCGAGCGGCTCGGGGCGTCGACGATCAACGTCCCGTCGGACATGACCCTCGGGCAGCTCGGCGAGATCCGATCGGTCTCGGGGCTGCCCATCGACCTCTACGTCGAGTCGCCCGACGGCGCGGGCGGGGTCGTCCGGGGCCAGGAGATCGGGGACATCGTCCCGGTGGCGGCGCCGATCTACACGAAGTTCGGCCTTCGCAACTCGCGTCCGCTCTACCCGAGCGGGATCCACCTCGAGGCGGACGTGATCGCGATCGCGCGGGAGAAGGTGCGGCGCGCGAGCGTCGCGCTCGAGTGGCTCGGTCGCAGCGGTGTGGACGTGGTCCAGTCGACGCCCGGCGCCAAGGGCCTCGGGATCCCCGCGCCGTGACGGCGTCGCGCCCGCGGCGTCGCGGCGCACGGCGGGCCTCCCCGACCTGCGGCCTGCCCGGCGGGAGTGGGCGGTGCTGAGGAGCGACGCCTGGGTCGTGGGCGACGACGAGGTCGCTCTCGAGCACCGCGTCGCGCTCCGGAGCGCGGGGGTGCCGGTCGACGAGCGCGGCGGGCGCCCCGTCGTCGGGATCGCGAACTCCGCGAGCGAGCTCAATCCCTGCAACCTCCCGCTCCGGGGCCTCGCCGAGTCGGTGCGCGCGGGGATCCTGGCCGCGGGCGGGCTCCCCGTCGAGTTCCCGGTCCTCTCGCTCGGCGAGGACCTCATGAAGCCGACGGCCATGCTCTATCGGAACCTGCTGGCGATCGAGGTCGAGGAGACGCTCCGCTCGTACCCGCTCGACGCGGTCGTGCTGCTCGCGAACTGCGACAAGACCGTGCCGGGCGCCCTCATGGGAGCGGCGAGCACGGGGCTTCCGGCTCTCGTCGTGACCGGGGGCGCACGGCCGGCGTGCCGGTTCCGGGGAGAGAGGATCGGCACGGGGACGGCCCTGTGGAGGTTGTGGGACGAGCACCGGACGGGAGCGCTCGACGACGACGAGTGGCGCGAGCTCGAGAGCCGCCTCTCCGAGGGGGTCGGCGCGTGCAACACGATGGGCACGGCCTCGACGATGGCGATCCTCGCCGAGGTCCTCGGCCTCGCGGTCCCCGGGACGAGCACGATACCGACGGGCGACCCGAGGGCCCACGACGGGGCGCGGCGTGCGGGGGCTCGCGTCGCGGAGCTCGCGCGCCGCCAGGAGAGCCCGTTCGCCGCGTGCGGGCCCGCGTCCTTCGCGAACGCCGTACGGGTGCTCAACGCGATCGGGGGATCGACGAACGCGGTGCTGCACCTCGCGGCGCTCGCGGGGCGCCTCGGGGTCCCGTTCGACCTCGCAGACGTGGACCGCCTCGGCCGGGAGGTTCCTCTCCTGGCGGACGTCGAGCCGTCGGGATCGGGCCTCGTCCACGACCTCGACGCGGCAGGCGGGGTCCCCGCGCTCCTCGGAGAGCTCGCGGACGTCCTCGACCCCGGCGCTCCCCTCGCGGACGGGCGCACGACGGGCGAGCTGTGCGCCTCGGCACCCGAGCCGGTGGGGACGGCGATCCGACCGCGAGAGCGGCCGGTGCAGGCCGGGGGGGCGTTCCGGGTCGTGCGCGGCTCGCTCGCGCCCGAGGGAGCCGTCCTCAAGCGCTCCTCCGCCTCGCCCGCGCTCCTGCGCCACGCGGGCAGGGCCGTCGTGTTCCGCGGCTACGAGGACATGCGGGTGCGGATCGACGACCCGGAGCTCGACGTCGACGCGTCGAGCGTCCTCGTCCTCGCGGGGTGCGGACCGGTCGGCGGCCCGGGAATGCCCGAGTGGGGGATGATCCCGATCCCCCGCAAGCTGCTCGAGCTCGGGGTGCGCGACATGGTCCGAGTCACGGACGCCCGGATGAGCGGGACGAGCTACGGGACCGTGTACCTGCACGTCGCGCCCGAGGCGGCCGTCGGGGGCCCGCTCGCGCTCGTGCGGGACGGCGACCTCGTAGAGGCCGACGCCGACGCCGGTCGCCTCGACCTCCTCGTCGACCCGGCCGAGCTCGCCCGGCGCGCGGACGCGTGGCGTCCCGCCCTCCGGCCCTCTCGGCGCGGGTGGACCGCGTTGTACCAGGCGCACGTGACCCAGGCGCCCCGCGGGTGCGACCTCGACTTCCTCGAGCCCGTCCCCGGCGAGCCCACGCTCGTCGAGCCGGTCGTCGGGAGGTCCTGAGCGTGCCGCGGCGCCGAGCGGTCCCGCATCCGGTCGACGGCCCGAGCGCAGACCTCGCCACGCGTCAACCACGTCAATCAAGCGAAGGAGAGCTCATGAAGAGAACCACACTCGTGCGGCGACTCGCCGCGTCCACCGCAGTGGTCGCGCTCGCGACCGCGGCGATGGCGGGCAGCCAGGGAGCGGCGACCGCGTCGCGGGCCGCGCCGCGGGCGACCCCGTCCGTCACGTTGACCCTCTGGCAGAACTACGGCACGGAGGCGAACGCGACGGCGACGAACAACCTCGTGAAGGCCTTCGAGGCGAGCCATCCGAGCATCAAGATCAACGTGGTCGCGCAGCCGGCGAGCAACTACTTCTCGCTCCTCCAGGCCGCGGCGATCTCGCACACCGGGCCGGACCTCGCGGTCATGTGGACGGGCCTGTACACGCTCCAGTACAAGAGCTACCTGCAGAACCTGTCCTCGTACGTCCCGAAGGCGGACCTCTCCCGGATGCTCGGGCTCCGGTGGACCGCGAACGGGTTCGACGCCGCGACCGGCCCGTACGTGATCCCGCTCGAGGACCAGTTCTACATCGGCTTCTACAACAAGGCCCTGTTCAAGAAGGCCCACGTCGCGTCGGTGCCGACGAACTGGACCCAGCTCTACCAGGACTGCGCGAAGTTCAAGGCCGCGGGCATCACGTGCATGTACTACGGGGCCGGCTCCCAGAACCTCGGTGCCGAGTTCTACCCGTACTACGACCTCAGCTACCTCATGATCGGGGCGCTCTCGCTCCCGCAGTGGCAGGGGCTGTACAACGGGTCGATCCCCTGGACGAGCCCTGTCGTCACGAGCCAGCTCGCGAAGTGGCAGAAGCTCTACTCCGACGGGTACACGAACAAGGACGTCGTGACCTCCGTCGGCTCGCTCACCGCGTTCGAGCACGGGAAGGCCGCGATGCTCGTGAAGGGCAACTGGGACCTCGCTCAGCTGTACCAGTCGATGGGCAAGAACCTCGGGACATTCGTGCCGCCGTACTCGAACACGAAGATCCACGGGGTCGTGCAGTTCCCCGGTGACGGGTACTCGATGACCACGTACTCGCAGCACAAGACCCAGGCGGCGGAGTTCCTGCAGTTCCTCACGACCCCTGCGGCCGGTCGGATCGTCGCTGCGAGCGGGCTCATCCCGGACGTGACCGGCGTCTCGACGCCGAACCCGGTGAGCCAGCAGATGCTCGCGTTCGCGACCTCCGGGCACATGACCCAGTACCCGATGCTCGACAACGTGACCCAGGTCGGGGTCGTCAACGCGGGGAGCAAGGTCCTCCCGCAGCTCCTCGCGGGGCAGCTCACGCCGAAGGCCGCGGCGAGCCAGCTCCAGCAGGCGTGGAAGCAGCTGCCGTCCTCGCAGAGGGGCAAGACGTGGGGCTCGTACAGCGCGGGCTGACCGTCGCAGCCCGCTCGCCGGGCTGAGCACGTCGCAGCCCGCTCGCCGGGCTGAGCACGTCGCAGACGTGACGGGCCGTCCCGCGGGCGCAGGAGCGTCCGCGGGACGGCCGTCGGGGACGAGAAGAGGAGAGGAAGGGAACGTGTGCGGCCCGACGGGGAGCAGTGGACGGGCGCTCCCATGACCGCTGAGGCGCCCCTGGCGCTGTCCGCGCCGGGAGCGGGCCCCTCCGGGGTCGCGTCGCGTCCGCGAGGACGCGACGCGAGGGCTCGCGGGCGGTCCGGCCTCGGAAGGCACCGGGCGCGAGCGGGGATCCTCCTCAGCGTCCCTGCGCTCGTCCTCGTCCTGTTCGTGCTGATCGTCCCCATCGGCGAGGCGATCTACTACTCGATGACCAACTGGAACGGGCTCACGTCCCAGTGGATCGGTCCGAGCACCTACACGTCCCTGTTCACGGACCCCGTGTTCTGGAGGGTCCTCGAGAACAACGGGATACTCCTCCTTGCCGTGCCCGTCGCGCTGCTCGTGCCGCTCGGGATCGCCGCGCTCCTCCACGAGCACGTGTGGCTCTGGAAGCTGTTCCGGAGCCTCATCTTCCTCCCGACGGCCGTGTCCTGGGTCGTCATCGGGATGATCGCCGTGCGCGTGTTCGCGCCGAGCGGGGCGGTGAACTTCCTGCTCGGGCTCTTCGGGCTGGGGCGCCTCGAGACCGACTTCCTCGGCCACGAGTACACGGCCATCTTCGCCGTCGCGCTCACGTTCGTGTGGTCGATGATCGGGACGAACACGATCATCTTCCTGACGGGAATGTCGACCGTCGACCCGGCGATATACGAGGCGGCGGTCCTCGACGGCGCGGGCCGGTGGGCGACGTTCCGGCGCATCACGGTGCCCATGTTGAAGCGCTACTTCCAGTTCACGTTCGTGATCACGATGATCACGGCCTTCACGGCGCTTTTCAGCCTGATATTCATCATGACCGGTGGCGGGCCTGGCTACGGGACGACGACGCTCGAGTTCTTCGTGTACCAGCAGGCCTTCGACGTCGGGCAGTTCGGGACGGGCGCGATGCTCGGCGTCGTCCTGTTCGTGATCCTCTTCGCCGTGAGCCTGATCCAGCTCAAGCTTCTCCGGGAGGACCAGTGAGCCCCGAGGTGCACGGCTCGGCGCGCGCGTCGCGCCCGATCGTCGGACGGCGTCGCGCGCAGGTTGTGTGGCGCGAGGCGAGGAGGGACCCGGCGAGGGTCGTCATCTTCCTGCTCCTCGTGGTCGTGTGCGCAGCGATGCTCTACCCGTTCGTGTTCATGATCGTGAACTCGCTCCGGAGCGAGAACCAGTACCTCAACGGGGCCGGGTTCTCCACCGTGAGCTGGAGCCAGCTCTTCGCGAACCTCCCCGTCGGCCGCGAGCTCCTGAACTCGACGCTCGTGTGCGTCGCCTCGATCGCGATCATCCTCCTGCTGTCGAGCGCGGCCGGCTACGCGTTCGCGAAGCTCCACTTCAGGCGCCAGGGGCTGCTCTTCTTCGCGATCATCGGGAGCATGATGGTCCCCCTCCAGTCGATCATCATCCCGGTCTACGTGAACTTCGCGAACCTGCACCTCATCAACACCTACCTCGGGGCGATCCTCGTGTACGCGGGGTTCGGGACGCCTTTCGCCACGTTCCTCATGACGACGTTCTTCCGGGGCCTGCCGGACGAGATCACCGAGGCGGCCGCGTGCGACGGTCTCGGCCACGCGGAGAGCTTCTGGCGAATCGGCCTCCCGATGGCGAAGCCCGCGCTCGCGACGGTCGCGGTGCTCCAGTTCATCCAGATCTGGGACGACCTCCTCGTCGGTCTGCTGTTCCTCCAGGAGCCCACGAACCGGACGATCACCGTCGGGCTCGGGGTGCTGTCGTCGGGTCGTGTCGTGAGCGTCCCGGTCCTCATGGCGGGGTCGCTCGTGAGCGCGCTCCCCGCGGTCGTGGTGTACCTGTTCTTCCAGAGGTATCTCGTGTCGGGCCTCACGCTCGGGGTCAACAGGTGACCGCTGCGCCGTCGACGCGCGAATGGCGACGCGCGCGGGGAGCTGGCCGGGGCGGCTCGGGCTGAGCGGGACACGGGCTCGGAGCGCCGCACCTCCGTGCCGGGACGGCGCGCGCGTCCCCGGGACGGCGCGGGGAGCCGCTCGAGGCGGGCGGAGCCCGCGTGCCGCGATCGGTAGCCTGGGGCTCCGGTGGGAGCGCTCCGTGTGCGGTGAACGAGCGCGCGAGGGCGCGCCGCGGACGTCGAGGGTCGTGGCGCGGGCCGAGGTGCTCGCGTGCTGACCCTGATCACGCGGCTGCTCGGGAAGATCACGGGCTCCCAGGTGCTCTCGGTGGCCGTGCTCGGGGTCGTGGCGCTCGTCGCAGGCGGCGTCGCGTTCGCGTTCGTCGACCACGTCTCGATCGGGACGGGGCTCTACTGGGCCGTCACGACCGCGACGACGGTCGGGTACGGCGACGTGACCCCGCACGGGGCGGCCGGCAGGGTCGTGGCGGTGCTCGTCATGCTGACCGCGATCCCGCTGTTCGGAGCGGCGTTCGCGCTGTTCGCCGCGATGGCGACGGCAGCCCGCCTCGACAAGTATCTGCGCATGCGCCATCCGTACAGCCCGGGCTCGTTCGTCGTCGTTCTCGGGATGCACCCCACCGTCCCACTCGTCCTCCGCCAGATCCACGAGGCCGGGGGGTCGGTGGTGCTCGTCGCAGACGTCGACTCGACGACGCTTCCCGACTTCGTGCACCACGTCGCCGGCTCGCCGACCGACGAGCAGACGGTGCTCGCCGCCCGGCCTGCAGACGCTCGCACGGTGCTCCTCGTGGCCCCCGACGACGGCGACATGCTCGTCGCGGCGGTGCTCCTGCGCCACCTCGCCCCCGACGTGCCTGCGGTCGCGATCGCGCAGTCCACGAAGGTCGCGCAGGCCCTCGCGGACCTCGGGGTCGCGCGCACGATCTCGACCGAGGAGCTCCTCGGCCAGACGCTCGCGAAGAGCCTCGAGGCTCCGCACGCCGCGGACGTGCTGCTCGGGATCCTCGGAGGCGACGGGTACAAGATGGAGGAGGTCCCGGTCGACGAGGGACTCGTCGGGACGCGGGTCCGCGACCTCGGCGACCGGGTCGACGGCCTCGTGCTCGGGATCGCCCGCGCGGGACGGGTCCTGCTCGCGGTGGTCGACGACCCGGAGCTCGCCGTCGGCGACCGGCTCGTGCGGCTCGTCGCGGACGACCGCGGGGGTCGCTGAGGCGCTCCGCGGGCCCGGCCGTCACGGCCGCGGGTCGGTCGGATCGGCTGCGACGAGGACGCTCCGGCGCTCACGCCCGAAGGGCCGTGCCCGGGTGCGCGACGACCACCTCGCGTGCGCCCGCGAGCCGGGCGTCGTGGAGGCAGTCGCGCGGGTGCCCGTCCGCGAGGTGGGTGAGCACGAGCGTGCGAGCCCGCGCCTCGACCGCGAGGGCTCCTGCCTGCGCAGCCGTCATGTGCACCGGCTCGACGTCGGGGCCGGGACCGTTCGTGCCGTACCCGGCCTCGCTCACGAGCACGTCGACCCCGGACACGAGCTCACGCAGGCCGTCGCACGGCGCGCTGTCGCCCGTGAATCCGAGCGACCCGTGCGCGTCCTCGACGCGGAGCCCGAGCGCGGCGACCCCGGCCCCGTGGAAGACGTCGCGGGAGCGGAGGACGAGATCGCCGAGCGGGTGCTCGGTGGAGCCCGACACCTCGTGCACCTCGAAGACCGACTCGAGGGGGCTCGGATCGGCCGAGTGCGTGACGAAGCTCCGCAGCCGCTCGACCCATCCCGGAGGGCCGAGCACGGGGAGCGGGGCGCGGTGCACGTCTGCGTAGCGGAGCGCGTAGTACGTGACCGCCAGGTCGGAGAAGTGGTCCGCATGGGTGTGGCTGACCCAGAGCCCTCCGAGGTCCTCCAGGCGGCAGTGGCCGAGGAGCGCCGCGAGGGTCCCCGACCCGGCGTCCACCCACAGCGTCGTCGTCCCGCTCCGCACGAGGAGCGACGAGCACGGGTTGCCGGGCCTCGGGTACGGGCTCGAGGTCCCGAGAAGCACGACGTCCATCGGTACCCTCCCCGCGCCCGCGATCGTCGGGCCGACCGAAGCGTACGCGGCATCCCGCCCGCCGGTCCGGCGCGGCCCGCCCTCCGGGACCCGCGCGTGCGACGCGAGCAGCGGTCGGCCGCGTCTGACGTCAGTTCGCCTCGCGCTCCACGTAGGGCTGGTCGAGCTCGGTCGGGGCCGCGTCGGGGAAGGCGACGACCGCGACCGCGAAGCGCGTCGACTGCCGGAGGAGCGCGTCGACCGTGTGGCCGAAGTACGGCGAGTCTCCGACGCGGCGGAGCCTCGTCCCGAGAACGAGCAGGTCGACGCCGCGATCCTCCGCGTAGCGGAGGATCCCCTCGCTCGCGACGCTCGCCTCCTGCCGGGTCGTGCTCGGGCGGATCCCCGCCCGACGGGCGCGGGCGTCCGCGTCGGCGAGGATCGCGCGCGAGTCCACGGACCTGTCGCCCGAGGGACGCCCTCTCTCGGGGGATCGGTCCTCGTGCGAGACGTGGACGACGTGCAGCCGGACGTGCTGGCGGCGCGCGACGCTCGCGGCGAGCTCCTCCGCAGCGATCCCCGCCGTCGCCCCCGTCGTCGCGACCGCGACGTCGCCCATCGCCTCGATCGATCCCGCGCCGTCCTGCCCCGCGCGGAGCACGACGAGCGGCACGGGGCACCTCTTCAGGATCTGGGCGGCGAGCGAGGACGAATAGGGCTCGCGGGCGGGCAGCGCGATCCCGACGACGCCGTACCCGAGGCGTGCCTCCTCGAGCGCCGCGCGGAGCGGGTCGTGCGAGCTCGCGCGCCGGTATCGCACCGGACGTGTGAGCGCAGGGCTCGGCGGCGAGGACGGGGCGCCGGGCGGTGTGAGGAGGGTGAGCTCCGCCCCGTCGGGCCATGCCCGGTCGAGAAGCGACGCGACGAGGCCCGTGTCCGCGAGGGGAAGATCGGGCACGAGAAGACGCTGCTCGCGCACGAGGATGCTCGACTCGATCTGCTCCTCGTGCGCGAGCCGGCGCTCCTCCTCCTCGCTCCCGGTCCAGTCGCCGACGAGCCGGCGGAGCGCCGGGACGACGAGGACGGAGGAGACGATCGAGACGACGAGGACGCTCGTGTACGCGACGTTCGAGAGCAGGCCCATCCGCAGCCCGGCCGTCGCGACGATCACCTGCATCGCGCCGCGCCCGTTGAGGAGGGCGGCGAGGGCCGCGACCTCCTTGCGACGGAGGCCGGCGAAGCGCGCACCGAGAGCGGTGCCGAGTGCCTTGCTCGCGATAGAGGCGACGAGGAGCGCCCCGAGAGCGGCGAGGCGCTCCCACGAGCGGACGGTCCGCAGGTCGATGAGGAGCCCCGCGCTCGAGAAGTAGAGCGGGGCGAGGATCGCGTCCGAGAGGGAGCGCAGTCGGAGCGTCGCCTCGCTGTGTCCGAAGCGCGACCGCCCGATCGCGACGCCCGCGAAGAACGCGCCGAGAGCGGCCTCGACCCCGACGGCCTGCATGGCGGCGGCTGCGGCGAGCGCGACCCCGAACGCGACGGCCACCGAGCCCGTCGGGTTCGGCCCGTCCTCGCGCACCTTGCGCAGGAGCCAGTCGACGCTCCGCTGGCCGAACACGAGGAACGCGACGAGGAGCACGACGAGGCCCGCGACCGGGCGGACGAGGGCGCCGGCGCCGCCCGAGGTCGCGGACGCGCCGACCGCCGCGAGGAGGAGGAACCCGTAGACGTCGTTCGCGGTCGCCGTCGCGAGGGCGAGCTGCCCGACGTCGCGTCGCGCGATGTCGAGCTCGTCCACGAGACGCGCGGTGATCGGGAGCGAGGAGATCCCGAGCGCGCCGCCGACGAGCACCGCCCCGGCGAGCCGGTCGCCCGAGACGAGCGACGCGCCGAACGCGTACGCGACAGCCGTTCCGGCGACGAGCGGGACGAGGATCCCCCCGGTGAGGATCCCCGCCGCCTGGCGCCCGAGCCGGCGCACGAGCGGGACGTCGGTCTCCGTGCCGAGCACGACGAGGATGCCGAGGAGGGCGAACTCGACGACTGCCCCGAGCAGACGGGAGCGCCCGTTCGGGGGGAGGAGGAAGGTCGCGAGCCCGGGCCACGCCGCGCCGAGCCCGGACGGGCCGAGGACGACCCCCGCGAGCAGGTAGCCGACGACCGCCGGCTGGCCGAGCCGCTGGGCGAGGACCCCGAACAGGTGCGCGAGCACGAACAGCATCACGAGCGACCCGACGAGCTGCAGAGATTCTGAGCTCGTGAGTGCAAGATGTCCCACGAAGGCGCAGGCTAGCGGCGCTCCCGAGCCTCCGGCCGGCGGACCGGCTCGCGCGGGAGGACGCGCCGTCGGGGCGTGGCACGGCGTGTGGCTGTTCTCGGGCGGGCTCGGGCGCGAGGCGGACCGGGGCGGTCCCTACCGTCGCATGAGCCGCGTGCTGCACCTCGTCGGTCGGAAGGCGCCTCTGGGCCCCGGGCGCGCGACGGAAGGGCGCGAGGAGTTGTTCTAGCAACGGGCGGCCATATTCTGGACGCGTGCGCGCGCGCCGGTCCCCGGGCATCCCCGACGACCTCCAGCCCCGCGCGCGGGCGCTCGGGGATCCGACGCGGTTCCGAATCTTCTGCTACCTCGTGGAGGCCGAGCGGCCCGTCGGCGTGGCCGAGCTGACGGACCACGTCGGACTCAACCACAACGCGGTGCGACAGCACCTCGCCGTGCTGCGGTCCGCCGGTCTCGTCGACGAGTCGACCGAGGCGAGGGCCCGACCGGGGCGACCCCGGCTCGTGTACCGCGTCGGCCGCGAGGCGGCAGGGGGCTTCGGGGTCCCCGGCCCCTACGAGCGCCTCTCGGCGCTCCTCGCCGAGGTCGTGCGGACGGGCGACAGCCCGGAGGCCGTCGGGCTCCGTGCGGGACGATCGCGCGCGGCTCAGCTCGGCGGCGTCGGGCACGGTTCGCCGTTCCGTGCGATCGAGGAGGAGCTCTCCTACGCAGGCTTCCGCCCGGAGTGGCGCGGGCACGGCGATCCCCGGGAGCTCGTCCTGCACCGGTGCCCCTTCGAGAGCGCGGCCGTCGCGAGCCCGTCGACGGTCTGTGGGGTTCACCTCGGCCTCGCCCGCGGCCTCGCGGAGGGGATCGGCGGGCTCGAGGTCGTCGACCTCGTCGCGAAGGACCCCCGTCGCGCCGGTTGCCGCCTGTTCGTGAAGCCGACCGGAGGGCCCGCGACCGCGACGTGACGACGGCCCGTCGGGCCAGAGAGGGGCGGTGCCCGGCCGCTCGACCCGTTGTTTATCTAGTCTATGCTAGAAGAATAGGGAGGCTCGACCGCCGGGGCCGGTCGAGGCGCGAGGTCGAGCGGAAGGACGGGCGATGGCGATGAGCGACGCGGAGGCGTACGAGGCGATCCTCGGGCACCACGAGGCGCTCCGGGCGGGGCTCGCCGGGCGTGTCGAGGCGCTTCGCGTCGCGTCGGGCGGCCCGGGGGACCTCGCTGCCGCGAAGGGAGCGGCCCTTGCGTACCTCGCCGAGGAGATCCTCCCGCACGCGGTCGCCGAGGAGGTGTCGCTCTATCCGGCGGCGGCGGCGATCCCGGGGCTGCGGTCGCTCGTCGCGGGGATGACGATCGAGCACCGGGCGCTCGCGGCGGGGGTGGAGATGCTCGCGGCCCAGGACGACCCGGCCGAGCTCGTCGCGACGGGGGAGGCGATCGCCACGATGTTCGCGGAGCACGCGGCGAAGGAGAACGATCTCCTGCTCCCCGAGGTACGGGCGTCGGGCGAGGGGCGGCTCGTCGCGCTCCTCGGCGCGATGCACGAGCATCTCGCACGAGGCGGCCCGGTCGGCCCGGCCCCGTCGCGCGCGCACGCCGACCCCGAGCTCGACGTCCGCGCCATCGCACCCGCCGACAGGCACCCGACGATCTTCGCGACGTTCGACGGGCTCGCGCCGGGTGAGGGGTTCGTGCTCCTCAACGACCACGACCCGCGGCCCTTGCGCTACCAGCTCGAGGCCGAGAGGTCGGGAGAGTTCACGTGGGACTACCTCGAGTCGGGACCGCGCACCTGGCAGGTCCGGATCGGGCGCGCGCCGGCGGCCGGCCGAGGGTGAGGCGCGTCGGGGACCCTCACCGGGGCCCGTGGCCCGTCGGGCCCGCCCCGGTCCGCGGCTCCGCCGTGCCCGGCGCGCCCGTGGTCGCTCCCCGAGGTCGAGGACCCGTGGGTGACCGGCGCCCCGCAGCCCGCTAGCCTCTCGCGCGAGGGGGGCGACATGGCCGACGGTGACGATCCGAGCTACCGCGCGCCGGGCTGGGTCACGCGCAACGTGCTGAACGGCTCCGTGTCGCTCCTCACGCTTCTCGGGGTGAGCGTGCTCGGCAGCAGGGTGCTCGAGGTGAGGGGCCGGACGAGCGGGCTGCCGAGGCGGACGCCGGTGAACCTTCTCGTGCTCGGGGACGGCGAGTACCTCGTGTCACCCCGCGGCGAGACCGAGTGGGTGCGAAACGTTCGGGCCGACGGAGGCCGGCTCGACCTGCTCGTCGGGCGGCGGAGGGACGCGTACGTCGCGAGGGAGCTCGCCGACGACGAGAAGGCGCCCGTGCTGCGCGCCTACCTCGCGCGCTGGAAGTCCGAGGTCGGGATGTTCTTCGAGGGCGTCGGTCCGAGCTCCACGGACGAGCAGGTCGCGGCGGTCGCCGCGAGGCACCCGGTGTTCGCGCTCGAGCGCTCGTAGCCCGTCGCGCGCGGGCGTCAGAGGTCCCGGGCGGCGTCCCGCGCGAGACGGCGTGCGGTCGCGCGGCTCGACCGGGCGGCGTCGACGTGCGCGGGCTCGCGCACCTTGACGGCCGCGAGCACCCCGAGGAGCCCGAGAGCGCCGACCGCGGGCCCGGCGAGCGCGAGAGCTCCGAGCGCGATCACGCCGGACTCCACGAGCGGGCCGAGGGTGGTCCCGCCGTCGACGAGGCACCTCCACACGGCGAGGAAGGACGCACGGCCCTCCGAGGGCGTGAGGTCGGCGCCGAGGGTCATGAGGATGCCGGCCCCGAGGCCGTTGCCGAGGGCGAGCACGAACGAGGCGGCGAAGAGCGTCGCGTACGCGTGCGTGAGGGGCACGAGGAAGTGGCCGATCGCGAGGAGCACGAGCGAGGGAACGAGCACGGCGCGACGGCCGAGCCGGTCCGAGAGCACTCCGGCGGGGTAGAAGAGAGCGAGGTCGACGACCGAGGAGAACGCGAACAGGCTGGCGGCGCTGTGCGACCCGAGCCCGAGGTGAGCGGCCCAGAGCGGGATGATCGCGTTTCGGCTCCCGCGTAGCAGGCTGAGGGCGATCGCGCCCGCGCCGGACGTGGCGAAGCCCGCGCGGTGCCTGGAGAGGACCGCGAGCGGTCGGATCGGCTCGGTCGGCTCGCGCCCCCCTGCGTCGTGGCGGTCGCGGGCGAGGACCGTCCAGACGAGCCCTATGGCGACGGCGGCGAGGTACACGGCGAACGCGGGGCGGACGTCCCGGTGCGACGCGACCGCGATGAACGCGAACGGGCCGAGGACGTTCCCGGCCCGGATCACGCCGCCGAACAGGGACAGCGCGCGCCCGCGGGCGAGCACCGGTGCGGCGCGGCTCAGGTGCGTGAGCCGGACGAGGTTCCACAGCGCCGATCCGGCCGCCTGGACGACGACCCCGGCCGCGAGCTCGGGCACGGACCGCGCGAGCAGGCAGCCGGCGACACCGACCGACAGGAGGCACGCGGCGACCCATCCCGAGACCCACTCGCCGAGCCGCGCGACGATCTGACCTGCGGGGATGTCGAACGCGAGCGTGCCGAACCCGTTCAGCGCGACGACGACCGCACCGGCCGCCGACGAGCCGTGCACCTCGCGGGCCGCGTACACGAGGATCGGGAGCATCGCCCCCTGGCCGGTCGCGATGACGAGGTTCGGGAGGTAGATCTGGGCCCACAGCGGGCGGATCGCCCGCGCCGCGTCGCGCTGCGCCGCTCGGGGACCGGGCGCGGCGCGCGTCCGGTCCGCCTGTGCCATCGGGATATTCGACCACAGCCCGCCGGT
>JAJZBW010000278.1 GCA_021798745.1 Actinomycetes bacterium | reverse complement strand
TGCGGGCGGAAGCGCGTGACGGGTCCGTCGTCAACGAGCGCACCGCCGCCATGCTCAGCCCTCCTCGCTTCGATGAGTCGGAGCGGCGGCCGGCTCGCGCCTCACGGCAGGCTCGCGCCTCACGGCGAGCCCGTCGAGCAACTCGGCACCTCGCCGCCTCGCCGCCTCGGCGCGGGCGTGCTTGAGGTCGTCGTAGCCTCGGATCTGCTGGGGAAGCTGGGCGATCTCGAGGACAGCGGCGTGCTGCGCCGCTGCGGGCGCGCCGTCTCCGCCCACCCCCGGCGCGGCAGCCTCGGCCAACGCCCGCAACGCGTCGCCGACGAGCTCGCGGTACCAGGAGATGAGCGCACGCTCCTCACGCCTGTGCAGGGTCCTCCCGAACGGGTCGAGCGGCGTGCCCCTGAGGAAGCGTAGCCATGCGAGAAGCGCCAGCACGGGCATGAGCGAGGGACCCACCGCGATCTTGCGGCGCAGTCCGAGCCGGCGCAGCACAGGCGGGTGCAGGTGGACGGCGACCGACACTGGCGCGGTGAATGTCGTCGTGATCTGGCGCCGCCAGGCTGGGTTGCGGTAGAGGCGGGCGACCTCGTACTCGTCCTTGTAGGACATGAGCTTGTGCAGCGAAACCGCGACCTCCGCCGCCACGCCGGTGGATTGAAGGCCGACGGCGCGCTCGCGCCCGGCGACGTCGACCACGAAGTCGACGTATGCCCGCGCCCAGCGCGGTCCCTGGTAGCCGAGGAGGTCGACGGCGCGCGGCTCGAGGATCGCGCGAGTCGCGTCGTCGAGGGGGCGGGCGCAGTCACCAAGGGAGGCGCTCTCGCGCCGGGCGCGCCGGCCGGGCGGCGCGATGCTCTGCGCGTCGGGCGCGTCCGGGCGGAAGGGGTCCGGCGGCCGGCGCCCCTCGAGCTCGGCCGTGACGGCCGCCGGGTCGTGGACCCAGTAACGCCCGAGCCGGAAGGCCCGGAGGTTTGCCTCGACGGCGACGCCGTTGAGGCGCACGGCAGCCTCGACGCTCTCGGCCCGCACCGGGAGGAACCCGGCCTGGTAGGCGGCGCCGATCGCGACGACGTTGGCCATCTGGTAGTTCCCGAGAAACGCCTCGGCGAGGTGGCGGGCGGCGACGCGCACGAGCCGGCTCTCGTCGACACGCCGGGCGATCGCCGCGCAGAGGGCGTCTTGCGACGGGCGCACGTTCACGTCGCGGACCATCTCGCCCGTCGGGAAGATCGTCGTGTTCACCACAGCGGCGGTGCGGCGGGGATCACAGCACCCGAGGTTGGCTGGCGCCACGCCGCTCACCGAGTCGGCCGCGAGGTACAGGTCGGCGCGGCCGACACCGACCATCCCCTCGATGAGCGGCTTGCCCGCCGGCGTGAGCACGAGAGTCGAGAGCACGGGGCCCCACTTCTGAGCGGCGCCGGTCTGGTCGTAGCTCGACACCTGCCAGCCGTCACGGGCGCATGCCGTGGCGAGAACGGCATTGACCGTGATGACGCCGGTGCCGCCGACACCGGGAAGCACGACGTGGTATGGGTTCTCGGGCTGCACCTTGCCGGCCGGCTCGGGCAGGTCGAGGTCATCGATCTCGCGCGCGTCGGGCAGGGAGTAGCCGGTACCCTTCGCCGTCCTCACGGTCGCGAACGCGGGGCAGTTGCCGGCAAGGCACGAGAAGTCCTGGTTGCACGTCGACGCGTGGATCCGGGTCTTCGGGCCGAGGCCGGTCTGCACCTCCTCGAGCGACATGCAGTTGGCGACGCGCCCGCAGTCCCCGCAGCCTTCGCAGACGCGCTCGTTCACGATCACGAACCGCTCCGGCGGGGGGAGCAGACCGCGCTTCTGGCGGCGGCGCCGCTCGTTCGCGCACGTCTCGTCGTAGACGAGGACCGTCACGCCGCGCACCTTCGCCAACTCAGCGCCCACCCGCTCGATGTCGGCCACGGGATGCAGCGTCACCGCCTTGGGAAGACCCGCCCGGCGGTAGGCACGAGGGTTCTTCGTCACGAGAGCGACGCGCGTCACGCCCTCGAGGACGAGCAGGCGCGCCAGGTCGGCGACGCTCTTGTGGCCGACGGCCTCCTGCGCGCCGGTGTTGGCGACAAAGCCGTTGAAGAGGACCTTGAAAGTGATGTCGACGCCCGCCGCGACGCAGAAGCGGATGTTGAGGTAGCTCGAGTGGAAGAGCGAGCCGTCGCCCACGTTCTGGACGATGTGCCGGCGCTCGGTGAACGGCGAGAGACCGATCCAGGGAACCCCCTCGCCGCCGAACTGCGTCATCGCTTCGATGTGGCGCTCCGGCTGCTCGATCACCGAGGCGAAGCTGTGGCAGCCAGGGCTCCCCCATGCGACCTGCCCCGGGGCGAGGCGCGTCGAGGTGCTGTGCGGGCAGCCCGAGCAGTAGTTGGGCGTGCGGAGGACGAGCGGCGTGCCCTCGTGCCGGCGGGCGCCGTAGAGCACCGCGAGGCGGCGCTCTACGAAGCTGCGCTCCGGCTCGCCGAGCAGGTCGACGACGAGCGGGTAGAGGCGCTCAGCCACTGCGTCGGCGTCCATCCCTCCGTGGACGGGGAACAGCGGCCGGCCCGCGGCGTCGCGCTTGCCGAGAACCTCGACCGGGCGGCCGAGGACGCTCGAGGCCGCGCGGAGCTGGTCCTCGAGAAACCCCCGTTTCTCCTCCACCACGATGATGCGCTCGACGCCGTCGGCGAGGTTGCGCACCGTCTCGAGGTCGAGGGGGTAGACGAGCCCGGGGTGGGCGAGGCGGATGCCCGCCCGACGCAGAGCGTCGTCGTCGAGCCCGCAACCGTCGAGCGCCTGGCGGACGTCGGCGTAGCTCTTGCCGGCGGCGACCACGCAGACGCGGTCGCGCTCCGAGCGCACCTCGACGCGGTCGATCCCGTTCTCGCGCGCGTAGGCGTGGACGGCGG
>JAJZBW010000041.1 GCA_021798745.1 Actinomycetes bacterium | reverse complement strand
CGATCGTCACCGAGGGCTTCGTATGGGCAGCCCACAGCCGGCTCCTGCTACGCCGCCTCACCGAGCCGGTGACCGCGTAATCGCGCTGGGCGGAAAAACGCGACAGCTACTCATACGAGCACTCTGGTGGGCGCTGAGGGACTCGAACCCCCGACCTCAGCCGTGTGAAGGCTGCGCTCTAACCACCTGAGCCAAGCGCCCGTGCAACCCTTGCGTGACCTGCGTGCTTCGAGGGGAGGCCGTGCGCCGAGAGTACCACAGGGGCGCCCGGAGAGACCCCCGCTCAGCGACCGCGACCCGCCGCCATCCGGTAGTACGCGTCGTTCCACCGGAGCTCGCGGAGGAACTCGCTCGGCACGGTGTCGCGGCCGATCCTCACGAGCTCGGCTCCTGCCATCGTCGCGAAGTCCTCGAGCACGTCGATCCCTGCGGCGGTGGACAGCGCCGTGTGGTGCGGCCCGCCCGCGAGTATCCAGGACTCCGCCGCGACCGCGAGCGACGGTGCGGGCCTCCACACGGCGCGCGCGACCGGTAGCCGCAGGAGAGGAGCGTCCGGGGGGACGATCTCGACCTCGTTCGCGACGAGCCGGAACCGGTCACCGAGATCGAGGAGCCCGACGACGTACCCGCTCGCGGGGAGCGCGTCGAAGACGAGCCGGACCGGGTCCTCGCGGGCACCGATGCTGAGCGGGTGGATCTCCACGCGAGGCCGCTCCCCGGCGATCGACGGGCACACCTCGAGCATGTGGGCTCCGAGCACCTTCGGCTCGCCAGGGCCGAAGTGGTAGCTGTAGTCCTCCATGAAGGACACACCTCCGTCGAGCCCCTCGCTCATGACCTTCAGGACTCGCACGAGCGCGGCCGTCTTCCAGTCACCCTCACCTGCGAAGCCGTACCCCTCGGACATGAGCCGCTGCACCCCGATCCCCGGGAGCTGGCGAAGGCCACCGAGGTCCTCGAAGTTCGAGGTGAACGCACCGAACCCGCCGGGCTCCAGGAAGGACCGGAGGCCGGCCTCGACACGCGCCGCGTAGACGAGCGACTCCCGTCGCTCTCCCCCGGTCGCGAGCTCGGGGGCGAGCGAGTACGACTGCTCCCACGACTCGACCACGTCCGACACGGCCCGGTCCGGAGCGCCGTCCACTGCGGCGACGAGCTCGTTCACCCCGTAGGTGTTCACCGAGAAGCCGAACCGGATCTGCGCCTCCACCTTGTCCGCCTCGGTCACCGCCACGTCGCGCATGTTGTCCCCGAATCGCGCGAGCCGGAGAGTCTGGGCCGCGTTCCAGCCCGTGGCCGCCCGAGCCCACGTCGCGACCCGCCGGCGCACGTCCGGATCGCTCGCGTGCCCGACCACGACCTTGCGGCGCACGCCCATCCGCGCCTCTATGTAGCCGAACTCCCTGTCCCCGTGCGCCGCCTGGTTCAGGTTCATGAAGTCCATGTCGATCTCTCCCCACGGGAGCGACCTGTTCGCCTGGGTATGGAGGTGGAGAAGTGGCTTCCGAAGCGCGTCCATCCCGGCGATCCACGCCTTCGCAGGCGAGAACGTGTGCATCCACGCGATCACTCCGATGCACCGGTCGTCCGCTGTCGCGTCGAGACAGACGCGCCGGATCGCCTCCGCACCGGTCAGCACCGGCGTCCAGACGACCGGTACCGGGATCTCCCCTCCCTCGTTGAGCACGTCCACGACCGCACGGGACTGCTCTGCGACCTGCGCGAGCACGGACTCCCCGTAGAGGTGCTGGCTGCCGGTGAGGAACCGGATCTCGAGCCCGCCTGCGTGCACCGCCATCTCCTCGCACCTCCCGCTCGGTACCGCGCTCCGCCAACCGCCCCCCTGCCGCACGCATCTCGTCCGGTCGGGCGGAGCTGGCACCGGTCGTCGCCTGGACGGCCGCGCCGGGACCCGCACGGGAGTCGCCGCGTCGACATCGGACCGTACCGCCCCGGAGGGGGTCGCGTCCGCACCGGGCCGAATTCCCCCCGCGCCGACCGACCTGCGGGCTCATGCGGCGGACCCTCGTCCGCCCCGTCGTCCGCCACGTCCGGGAAGCGTCGGACGTGGCGCGTCGCCGACATCGGGCCTCCTCGCGCACTAACGTCACGTGTCATCTCCAACGATGCCGTCTTATGTAGTCTCGCGCCACTGTGGGTGGTCGCGTGCGAGGGCGCTCCCCACGGAGCGCGCGCGTGCGACCTCGTCCGGGCCCGTGCCGTCCCGTAGCTCCGCCGGACGCCGGCCGTCCTCGCGTCGGCCCGCTCGGTCTCGGGCCCGGCTCGCGGCGGCCCTCCTCGCTGTCTGCTGTGCCACCGCGGCGCTCGCGTCGATCGGCCCGAGCACGCACGCGACCGCGGACACCCTCCAGATGTCCGCCGACAACTCGAGCACGGGCTGGTACCCGAACGAGCCCGGCCTCGCTCCGTCCGCCGTCGCGGGCGGTGCCGTCCAGCAGCTCTTCAGCACGACCGTGAACGGGAACGTGTACGCGCAGCCACTCGCGTACACCCCGACGACCGGACCGTTCGCAGGTCGCTCCCTCCTCGTCGTCGTCACCGAGGAGAACTGGCTGTACGAGCTCGACGCCGAGACCGGCGCGGTGCTCCTGTCCGCGAGCTTCGGTCCCCCCTGGCAGCCCCTCGTGCAGCTGAACTGCGGCGACCTTCAGCCGAACATGGGCATCACGGGCACCCCGGTCATCGACGCCACGACCGGCGTCGCCTACTTCGTCGCGGACGTCGCTGCCCCGACGACCGGGGTTGCCGAGTACTTCATGGAGGCCGTCGACCTCGCGACCGGGCAGTCCCCCGCGGGATGGCCGGCCTCGGGTGTACCCATCACGGGCTCCGCGGACGGGAGCCCGAGCACGGTGTTCAACCCCCAGTACGAGGCGCAGCGCCCCGGCCTCGTGCTCGTGAACGGGGTCGTCTACGCGGCGTTCGGGTCCCACTGCGACCTGCCCAACTGGCAGGGCTGGGTCGTAGGCGTCTCGACGACCACGGCGTCGATCACGACGATGTGGTCGACCGCCGTCGGCACGAACCTCCCGAACGGCGGCGGCGGCGGGATCTGGCAGTCCGGGAGCGCTCCGGTCGTGGACAGCCAGGGGAACATCTACGTCGCCACGGGCAACGGCGTCTCCCCGACGCCCGGCCTCGGGACCCAGAGCCCGGAGCCCGCGACCTTCGGCGACTCCGTCGTGAAGCTGAGCACCGCGAGCGGAAAGCTCCAGGTCACCGACTTCTTCGCGCCCTCGAACGCGCAGAGCCTCAACTCCCAGGACGGCGACCTCGGATCGGGTGGCCCCGTCGCGCTCCCCGCGAGCATGGGAACCCCGCAGGAGCCGAACGTGATGCTCATAGCGGGCAAGGAGGGCGAGCTCTACGCGCTCGACATGAACCAGCTCGGCGGCTACCAGACCTGCGGCCTGACGTGCGACTCGATCCCCTCGGAGAGCGGCCCGTATGGGGGCGTCTGGTCCCGTCCCGCCGTCTGGCCCGGGGACGGCGGCTACGTGTACCTCGCCGTGGACGGCTCCACCTCGTTCTCCGCGGACGGGGGCCAGCTCGACGTCTTCAAGCGGATGGTGAGCGCCTCGGGCGCCGTGTACCTCGAGTATGTCGGGAGCTCGTCCGGGTACGCCGCGTTCGAGTTCGGAACCGGGTCGCCCGTCGTCACGTCGAGCGGAACGACCTCCGGCTCGGCCCTCGTGTGGCTCGTCGCCCGCACCCAGGCGAGCGCCTACCTCGAGGCCTACGACGCCGTCCCCGAGAACCCGGGGCCGAACGGAACCCTCACGCAGGTGTTCCAGACGCCGATCAGCGCCTCCTCGACGTTCGCCGCGCCCGGGGTCGACGGCAACCGGATCTACGTCGGCACCGAGGACGGGCACGTCCTCGGCTTCGGCATCTCGGCCCCTCCGCCCGTCAGTGGGAACGACGTGTCGTTCCCGAACACCGTGGTCGCCCAGAGCTCGACCGAGGTCGCGACCTTCACGAACACCACGGCCGCACCGACGACCGTGAGCTCGTTCGCCGTCACCGGGAGCGGCTTCGCTCTCGGGACCCCGAGCCAAGCGCTTCCCGCGACGCTCGCGTCCGGGCAGTCCATCTCCGTCCCGGTCACCTTCACCCCGCAGGCGACCGGAGCGGACCCGGGAACGGTCACCGCCGACAACACCTCCGGTGCGGCTGCCTCGGTGTCGCTCACCGCCCAGGGCGTCCTCGCGACCGGACCGCTCGTCGCGAGCCCGGGCGAGGCGGACTTCGCCGCCCAGCCGATCGGCGGAGCGGCCGTGAGCGAGCCCGTCACCGTGACGAACGACCTCGGGACCGCCGTCACCGTCGACGGGTTCGTCCCCCCGAGCCCTCCGTTCTCCGTGACGGGCGCACCCGCCACCAGCTCCACGATCTCTCCCGGCGGGACGGCGCAGTTCACCGTGACCTTCACCCCGCCAGCCTCGTCGGGAGACTACGCGCACGTGTTCGGAGGGATGGCCGTCCTCGAGACGAGCGCCGGCTCCCTCGGGATACCCGTCTCCGCCTCGGCCGACCCTCCCGCGCTGTTGAACGTGAGCACGACGTCGCTCCCCTTCGGCAGCGTGCCCGTCGGCCAGACGAAGACGCTCTCCTTCGTGGTCGGCGACGAGGGTGGCTTCCCGCTCACGATCACGACCTCGGTCCCGCCGTCCTCGAACGGCTTCTCGGCGCCCTCCTCGATCCCGACGCCCATACCCGCGAACACGTTCGACACCGTGAGCGTCGACTTCGCCCCCACCACGACCGGGCCCGCGACCGCGACCTGGGTCATCCAGGGAAGCGACGGCAACGCGCCCACGACCGTCACGTTCACCGGCACCGGCGTCCCCGCGACCGGAGGCGGAGGGGGAGGGGGAGGCGGAGGGGGAGGCGGAGGGGGAGGCGGCGCGGCCACGCCGACCACCGCGCCGACGACCACCACGACGACCACGCCCGCGGCACCCCTTCCCACGACCGCACCCACGCACCCCCCGACGAGCTCCCCGAAGCGCCCCCCCACGAGCACTCTCCCTCCCGTACCGGTCGCTCGCCTTCTCGACCAGAGGATCTCCTACTCGGGGCACCTCGCGAGGGTCTCGCTCCGCTGCTCGGGGCGCGGTTGCGTCGGGGGCCTCGTCCTCACCGCCGTCCGCAGGATCGTCGACCGTCGTGGCCCGCGCCGCTACGTCCGGCTCGTCACGGTCCGGATCGCCGCCCGCTCGTACCGGGTCGTGCCCGGGCCTCGCCGCATCGTCACGCTCGCCCTCGACCCCGTCGGGCGGCTCCTCGTCGTGCACAGCCCGAAGGGGCTGGAGGTCACGGCGCGTCTCACGGTGCACGGTGGTTCTCCGAGCGTCTCCCACCTCGTCCTCGGCTGACCCCCGCGGCGGCCCGCTGTCGCTCGGGGGCCCGACGCGCAAGTACCCTATGCGGCTGTGACGAGCGAGGACCCGGAGCCGGGGACGGGAGGCGGCACCGAAGCCGCACCGCCGAGCGGGACGCCTGCTCCGGACGGCGCGATGGCCCCGGTGCACGGCGACGAGGACCAGGTCGCGACGGAGCGGCCGGGACCGAGGAGGCTCGCGGACGTCGTGTCCGACCTCTGGCACCAGAAGCCCGGGGTGCGACAGGCGAGGCCCGGAGCGACGGAGCGGGTCCTCAGCGCCAAGGCCGTCGTGAACGGGCTCGACCGCCGCGAGCTCGGGCTCGGGGTCGCGGCGGTCGCCCTCGACCTCGTGGTCACGGTCGCCGTGTACCTGTACTGGAGCCACTCGAGCGACGCGAAGTTCCACCACTACGCGCCCGAGTTCCTGGTCGCGGGCCTCATCGGGGTCGCGATCCTCGCCCTCGGGACGGCCTTTCGCCGACGCGCCCTTCTCGGCTTCGGCGCGTTCATGGTCGGCATGGAGCTCGTCTCCTTCGGGATCGTCTACGGGATCCTCTACCTGTTCTTCGGGGGTTGGCTCATCGTCCGGGTCATGCGCCGTCAGAAGCAGGACCAGGCGCTCGGACGCGCGTCGGCGAGCTCCGGAGCGCGCGCGCGGGCGACGACGCGCGCGTCCGGCTCCCCGAAGGCCTCGAAGCGCTACACGCCCCCCCGGCGCACGAGCGCCGCGACGAGGCGTCGGTGACGGCCGGCCCGTGCGCCGGCCCGGCGCGTTGAGAGGTCTCCTCCTGGACGTGTCTCGGTGATCGCCGACGCCCTCGCGGGCAAGCGGATCGCCGTCACGGGCGCGACGGGGTTCCTCGGCACCGCTCTCGTGGAGCGCCTGCTCCGCTCCGTCCCCGAGTGCGAGCTCGTGCTCCTCGTCCGCCCCGGACGGCGCCTCGGCGCGTCCGAGCGGACCGCCCGCGAGATCATCCGGAACGACTGCTTCGACCGGCTGCGCTCGGAGCTCGCGGGGTCCTTCGCCGACGTGGTCGCCCGCCGAGTGACGACCGTCGCAGGAGATGTCGGGTCGGACGGCCTCGGACTGGACGCCGAGGGGCGCTCCGTCCTCGCAGGGTGCGACGTCGTCGTGCACTCCGCCGCGACCGTGAGCTTCGACGCTCCTCTCGACGGCGCCGTCGAGGTCAACCTCCTCGGCCCGTCACGCGTCGCCCGCGCTCTCCTCGACGTCACGGCCGAGCACAACCCGGTCGGATCTCCCCTCCCGCACCTCGTCGGGGTGTCGACCGCGTACGTGAACAGCGGCCACCACGGCGACGCCTTCGAGGAGCTCGTCACCGAGAGCCGCTACCTCGCTCTCCCCGACTGGCGAGCCGAGGTCGACGCGGCGCGGCGCGCCCGCTCCGACGCGGACGCCCGAAGCCGTGAGCCGGAGCGCCTCGCCCAGCTGAGGAAGGCCGCCCGGCACGAGCTCGGCGCTGCGGGGACCGCCCTGCTCGCCGAGCGGACCGAGCGCCTGAGAGAGGAGTGGGTCGACGCGCAGCTCGTCGAGCTCGGGCGATCGCGGGCCCAGGCGCTCGGATGGCCCGACGCGTACGCGTACACGAAGTCCCTCGGAGAGGTCGCCCTCGCGGACACGCGTGGCGACCTTCCGGTGTCCATCGTCCGTCCGTCGATCGTCGAGTCCTCGCTCGCCGAGCCCCGACCCGGATGGATCCGCGGGTTCCGGATGGCGGAGCCCGTGATCATCTCCTACGCCCGAGGCCTGCTCAAGCAGTTCCCCGGCGTCCCCGAGGGGATCGTCGACGTCATCCCCGTGGACCTCGTCGTCGCCGCGATCATCGCCGTGTGCGCGCGCGGGCCCGAGAAGGACGCGACGGCCATCTACCAGGTCGCCTCGGGCGTGCGGAACCCGTTCCGCTACGGAACGCTCGTCGACCTGTGCGAGTCCTGGTTCACCGAGCGCCCTCTCTACGACGCGAAGGGCCAACCGATCGTGGTCCCCACCTGGTCGTTCCCCGGCAGGGGCAAGGTCCAGGGCGAGCTCCGACGCGCCGCGAAGGGGCTCCGGGCGGTCGAGCGCGCGGTGAGCATGCTCCCTGTCCGGGGAGAGCTCGCGGAGAAGGTCACGGGCCTCGAGGAGAAGCGGCAGCTCGCCGAGCGCGCGCTCGGCTACGTCGAGCTGTACGGCTCCTACACCGAGACCGAGGCGAGGTTCCGGGTCGACCGCACCCTTGCTCTGTACGAATCCCTCGACGAGCACGACCGCGCTGCGTTCTGCTTCGACCCGGGAGTCGTGGACTGGGAGCGGTACGTGAACGAGGTCCACCTCCCCTCGGTCGTCGAGCACGCTCGCGTCCGCACCGCTCCCGGGAGGCGCGTGAGCGCGACGCGCGAGGAGCGCGCACGCGCCGCGATCCTCACCGACGAGCCCCGTTGCGTCGTGTTCGACCTCGAGCAGACCCTCGTCAACTCGAACGTCGTGGAGTCCTACGCGTGGCTCGCCACTCGTCACCTGTCGCCCCTGCGCCGCGCACGACTCGCGGTCGAGCTCGTCGCCGAGGGCCCTCGCCTGCTCGCGGTCGACCGGCGTGACCGGACCGACTTCCTCCGCTCCTTCTACAGGCGCTACGAGGGTGCCCCCGCAGACCGGGTCCGACAGGACGCGTGGGAGCTGTTCAGCGACCTCATCCTCACCCGCTCCTTCCCCGAGGGGCTCCAGCGCGTGCGCGAGCACCGCTCGCGCGGGCACCGCACGCTCCTCATCACCGGAGCGCTCGACTTCGTCGTCGCCCCGCTCGCCCCCCTGTTCGACGAGATCGTCTGCGCACGGATCGGAGAGCGCGACGGTGTGCTCACGGGCGAGATGGTCGCGACACCTCCGACGGGCGAGGCACGGGCGATCCTGATGGAGCGGTGGGCCGACTCGCTCGGGATCTCGCGAGACGCGACCGTCGCGTACGCAGACTCGACGAGCGACCTCCCCATGCTCGAGGCCGCGGGCCATCCCGTCGCCGTGAACCCCGAGACCAAGCTCGCTGCGGTCGCCCGCAAGCGCGGGTGGCTCGTCGAGCAGTGGGCGCCCGCCCGTGGCGGGCCCCGGCACCGCCTCGCCGTCTCCACCCGACCGCTCGGCCCCCGCACGCAGGTCTCGTCGGGCGCCCTCACCGGGATCCGTCCCTCGGGGGACCTCTCGTGAGGAGGCGCACGTGAGAGAGCTCCTCGTCGAGCGGAGCCTCCCCCGCTTCGCCGCCGCTCGCGCCGTCTCTGCCCTCGCGGGCTCGGGGAGCGCCATCGGCGTCGGACCTCTCCGGCTCGCCGAGCGCGACCCCCTCCCGCTCCCCGGAGACGGCTGGGTGCGCCTCCGACCGCTTCTCTCCGGCATCTGCGGGTCCGACCTCGCGACGGTGGACGGCGCGAGCTCCCGGTACTTCGAGCCGATCGTGAGCTTCCCCTTCGTGCTCGGGCACGAGGTGGTGGGAGTGCTGGACGGCGACGAAAGCGGGGAGCGCTACGTGCTCGAGCCCGTCCTCGGATGCGCCGCGCGCGGGATCGACCCTCCGTGCGACGCGTGCGCCTCGGGACGAAAGGGTGCGTGCGAGCGGATCGCGTTCGGCCAGCTCGAGCCCGGCCTCCAGACCGGGTTCTGCACGCAGACCGGGGGTGGGTGGTCCGACGGGCTCCTCGCCCACAGGAGCCAGCTCCACCGGGTCCCCGGGGAGCTGAGCGACGAGGGCGCCGTGCTCGTCGAGCCGACTGCCTGCGCCGTGCACGCTGCGCTCGCGGGAGGAGTCGCTCCCGGTGAGCGGGCCGTCGTCCTCGGCGCGGGGACACTCGGGCTCACGACGCTCGCTGCGCTCCGGCACCACACGCTTCCTGCCTCCCTCCTCGTCGTCGCGAAGCACCCCGTCCAAAGAGAGCTCGCGTCCGAGCTCGGAGCAGACCTCGTCGTGAAGCCGGAGGAGCTCGAGCGCGCCGTCCGCCGGCTCACGGGCTCGCTCGCGCTGCCGCGCTCGGGAGCGCCCGAGCGCCTCACGGGCGGGGTGGACGTCGTGTTCGACTGCGTCGGGTCCTCCTCCTCGATCGCGGCCTCCCTCGCCGTCGTCCGACCGGGAGGGCGGATCGTGCTCGTGGGGATGCCGGGAGCCGTCCGGCTCGACCTCGCGCCCCTCTGGCAGCGTGAGGTGTCGTTGACCGGCGCCTACGCGTACGGGAGCGAGCAGACCGCGGACGGCCCTCGCTCCACGTTCGACCTCAGCTTCGAGCTCGTCGCGTCCGCCGGCCTCGATCGCCTCGTGTCCGCCCGGTACCCTCTGGAGCGCTACGAGGAGGCAGTCCGCCACGCCGCGCACGCCGGCAGGCGCGGCGCGGTGAAGGTCGTGTTCGACCTCCGCCGCCCCGCGCGGGCCGCGTGGCGCACCCGCGACCAGGACGACGCCGCGCGCAGAGACGACGCGACGGAGGCGGCGCCCTCTCCCGACGGGTCCACACGCGCGCCGCGCGGACCGGACGGCGCGGCCGCCGTCCCCCGCCGGAGCGCACGCGGCCGTACGAGGAACACGACCACCGAACCAGTGGAGGCGCACGAGTGAGTCCGAGACCTGGGTTCGTCCTCGAGGTCGACCGCTCGACCCCGGCGACACTGTTCTGGCACGGCGAGGGCTTCCGCCTCGAGCGGCTTCCCGTCGGGAGCCGCGTCCTGTACCCACCGGAGCCTCTCGCCGCGCTCCCCGACCCGGACGCGGCCATCCGCCACGCGCTCGAGAACCCGCTCGGGGACTCGGAGCCGCTCTCGTCGCTGCTCTTCCCCGGGATGAGGCTCACGATCGCGTTCGACGACGTCTCCCTCCCGCTCCCGCCCATGCGCCCACCGGATGCTCGTCAGAGGGTTATCGAGGCCGTCCTCGACGCGGCCGCCTCTGCGGGAGTGGACGACGTCGTCCTCATCGCCGCCCTCGCCCTCCATCGCAGGATGACCGACGACGAGCTCCGTCACGCACTCGGCTCTCGCGTGTTCGACGCGTTCGCCCCGCACGGGCTCCTCCTCCAGCACGACGCGGAGGACCCGTCGGGGATAGTCCACCTCGGGGTGACGGACCAGGGAGAGGACGTCGAGCTGAGCCGGAGGGCCGCCGAGAGCGACCTCCTCGTGTACGTGAACATCAACCTCGTCGCCATGGACGGCGGTCACAAGTCGGTCGCGACCGGGCTCGCGAGCTACAAGAGCATCCGCCACCACCACAACGTCCGCACCATGCAGCACAGCCGCTCGTTCATGGACCGCCACCGGAGCGAGCTCCACAGCTCGAACTGGCGCATGGGTCGCGTCATCCGCGACGCGGGCGTGAAGGTCTTCCAGATCGAGACGACCCTCAACCTCGACACCTTCCCGTCCCAGTTCCGCTTCCTCCAGCGGCGCGAGTGGGAGTGGACCCTCCGGGACCGCGCCGGCTTCCAGGCCACCCGCGCCGCGCTCGACCGCACCCCCCCGGCGATCGCCCGGCAGATCTTCTCGTCGATCCGCTCCCCCCACGCCCTCTCGTCGGTCCAGGCAGGCGAGGTCGAGGCCGTGCACGACCAGACGCTCGCGAACGTCCACCGACAGCAGCTCGTCGAGGTGTCCGGACAGACGGACGTGCTCACGATGGGCCTTCCCTACATCGGCCCGTACAACGTGAACTCGATCATGAACCCCATCCTCGTGGCGTGCCTCGGCCTCGGGTACTTCTTCAACCTCTACCGCGGCCGTCCGCTCGTCCGAGAGGGGGGGGTGTGCATCATCTCCCACCCCACCCCCTGGGCGTTCCACCCCGTCCACCACCCGAGCTACCTCGACTTCTTCGAGCAGGTGCTCTCCGAGACCACCGACCCGCTCGAGATCGAGGCGAAGTACGAGGAGTCGTTCGCGACCGATCCCTGGTACGTCCACCTGTACCGGACGTCCAACGCCTACCACGGGGTCCACCCGTTCTACATGTGGTACTGGTGTGCCCACGCGCTCCAGCACCTCGGCCAGGTGATCATCGTCGGAGGGGACCGCTCCGCCGTTCGACGGCTCGGGTTCAAGCCGGCGACCACCCTCGCCGACGCGCTCGAGATGGCGGAGGACGTCGTCGGGCGCGACCCGAGCGTCACCCACGTCCACGTCCCCCCTCTGTTCCTCGCGGACGTCACGTGACCGGCCGGGAGACGCGCCCCCGAGGCCACACCCTCCGCTCCGTCCTGAGCGCTCCGACCTGGCCCGGGACCCTCGAGCGGCCTCTCCCTCGCCGGAGGACCGGGGTCGACTACGACACGACATGGTCCCGGACGCCGGCGGCGCGCCTCGCACGGGCCATGATCGTCGACAACGTGACCCGACCGTTCGTCCGTCTCGTCGCGTCCCCGCGCGTGATCGGACGCGAGAAGGTCGACCCGCTTCGCGGGCCGGCCATCTTCGCCGTCAACCACTCGAGCCACCTCGACACTGCGATCGTCGTCTCCAGCCTTCCCTCCCGCTACCGCCACCACTGCGTCGTCGCCGCCGCGTCGGACTACTTCTTCGACCGCCGCTGGAAGGGCGACCTGTGGTCGCTCACGCTCGGGACGATCCCGATGGAGCGCACCCGCGTGAACAGGCGGAGCGTCGACCTCGCCGCGGAGCTCATCGACGATGGCTGGAGCGTCGTGATATTCCCCGAGGGCGGCCGCACCTCCGACGGGTGGAACCGCGAGTTCCACCCCGGGGGCGCCGCGTACCTCGCGAAGCGATGCGCTGTCCCCGTCGTTCCCGTCCACCTCCGCGGGGTCCGCCCCATCCTCCCGAAGGGCGGCTCCCGACTTCGACCGGGGGACGTCGAGGTCCGCTTCGGCGCCCCCCTCGCCCCCGGCATCGACGGGGCATCGGGGCGGGAGGAAGACGCCCGCCGCTTCTCCACCCGGATCGAGCAGGCGGTAGCCGCCCTCGCCGACGAGGGCGAGACGGACTGGTGGTCGGCGCTCCGTCGCGCCGCCTCCGGCCGGACCCCCGACCCGAGAGGACCCGCGGCCTCCCCGTGGCGCCGCGCGTGGACGCTCCCCGAGAGCCGCCGCACCCGACCGTCCGCCCCGGGAGAGCACGCACCCACGCCCTGGTGAGCCCTTTGGTCATGCGCTCGGACCCGGTGGGCGTGGCCGCCTCGAGCTGGGCTGTCTCGAGCTGGGCTGTCTCGAGCTGGGCGCGGGCGCGAAGAACGGGCCGGTGGGGGGTTCCGGCCCGTTCTTACTAGACTCATCAGGTACCGGAGGGGGGTTCCGATGCGTTCCTGAGGTCCGCCTTCAGTATGTCGTCGTAGGCCCCATCGGTCAAACAGGTTTGTCAGATATCTGCTATCTTCTGTGACGATGGACCTACGCCAGCTGAACGCAGTGATAGCGATCGCGGAGCACGGGTCCTTCTCGGCTGCCGCCGACGCTCTCGCGACGGTGCAGTCGAACGTCTCGACCCACGTGAAGAAGCTCGAGCGTGAGCTCGGAACCGTCCTCGTCGACCGCTCGAACGGCGAGCTCACGGAGGCAGGGCAGCTCGTCGTCGACCGCGCACGGCGCGTCATCGGCGAGCTCGACGCGATCACGTCGGACGTCACCGCCCTAAGCCAGGAGGTCGTCGGGACCGTCCGCCTCGGCGCGATCGGGACTGCCGCTCGCTGGATCGTCCCGCTCCTTCTCGACGTCGTCCCGGACAGGCACCCCCTCCTCCACCTGGTGTTCGTCGAGGCGACTGCTCTCGGGCTCGACGCCCAGCTCGCCCTCGGGCAGGTCGACCTCGCCGTGATCACGCTCCCCGCGTCGGGCACCGAGGTCCGGACGATCGCGCTCTTCGAAGAGGAGCTCGGGCTCGTGGTCCCCCGTGGCCACCCTCTCGCGACCGGGGGGCCCGTCGACCCGGCCGTTCTCCCCGAGCTCCCTCTCATGCTCCCCCTGCCCGGGAGCTCGTACCGGGACGAGCTCGACGCCGTGGCCCGCGCCGCCGGAGTCGCGCTTCGTCCCCGAGCGGAGATGGACAGCCTTCGCCTCATCGCCACGCTCACCTTCGAAGGGTGCGGCTTCTCGATCCTGCCGGCGGGAGCCCTCCCGTCGTTCCTCGGGGACTCCTGGGTGCACGTCCCCGTGCGCGGCCTCTCGCCCCGTCTCGTCGGAGTCGCGCAGAGACGTCGGGGGATGCCCGGAGCACCGGTTCGCGCCCTGCTCGACATCCTCTCCGAGGTCGTGCTCGACGAGTCGAGGACTCCGAACGGGGTCCGTGCGGTCGCCCACGCCGTCCCGCCCGGCGTCTTGTCGGGCGACTCGCCGCGGGTGGGGTCTGCGCCCCCCCGCAGGGTGGGGTTCAGCCCGGACGGAGCGGCTCTCTCCACATGAGCCAGAGCGGGGGGCCCCCGCCCGGAGCGCGCACCTGCTCTCGTACCTCGAAGCCGTGCCGAGAGTAGAACCGGACGTTCTGCTCCTTCGAGCACTCGAGGTACGCAGGCATCCCGGTCGCGTCGCACCGGGCGAGCACCGGCACGAGGAGGCGCGATCCCGCTCCTCGACCCTGCTCCTCGGGAGCCGTCCCGATCGTCCCGAGGTAGTAGTGCGGCACGGGCGGATGGCGCGCCGCCAGCATCAGCGAGAGCTCGCGAGTCGCGAGGAACCGAAACCCGAGCAGCGGGAGCAGTGCGAGGTGCGCGAGCACGTCCCTCGCCCTCGGCTCCGGGGCCTTCGGGGGCATCCACATCGCGGCGGCCACCCGGGTGTCCAGCACGTACACCTCGCCCCTCGCAAGGTAGTTGTGCCGGAGCTGCAGCTCGAAGAAGCGCTCGAGACGCGCGCTCCGGACGGCGGGCGTGGGAAAGATGTAGCTCGCCACCGGGTCCCGCGCGAACGCCCTCGCGAGCATGGCCGAGATCCACTCCACGTCGGACGCGCTCGCCCTGCGGACCGCTCCTCCTTCCCCGGCGGACCCGGGAGAGCCACCGATCGCGAATGGCCCGAACGACACGGTCAGCGCGCCCCCTTCCGGCCGCCGACACGCTCGCCCGTGAGCCACGTCGCCGCATGTCGGTCGTCGGACAGGCGCATCGCCCCAGGGTACCGCCGACCTCCGCGCGCTCCTCGGAGCCCGCTCACGCCCGCAGGAATCCACGGAGCGTCCCGTGCGTTGACATGCACATGACCGACTCGACTGCCGACATCTCGTTCTCCGTCAACTTCGACTATCGCTGTCCCTTCGCCCGCAACGCCAACGAGCACGTCGTGACCGCTCTGTCCGCGGGCGCCCCGTGGTCGGTCGAGTTCGCCCCGTTCTCCCTCTCCCAGGTGCACGTCGCCGAGGGCGAGCCCGACGTGTGGGACGCCCCGGACAAGCGCGACGAGCTCACTGCCGTCGCGGCGGGTGTCGTCGTGCGCGATCGCTTCCCCACCCTGTTCCCGGGTGCGCACGTCGCGCTCTTCGCGGCCCGCCACGACCATGCAGGTGACCTCCGCGACGCGGCGGTCATCCGTGACGCCCTTCGCGCCGCGGACGTCGACCCGGATGCCGTCTTCGCCGAGCTCGACGCCGGCTGGCCGTACGACGTCGTTCGCGACACCCACGAGAGGTGGGTATCCGAGCACCACGCCTTCGGGGTCCCGACCTTCGTGCTCGGCGACCGGGCGGTGTTCGTCCGGTTCATGAGCCGTCCCGCGGGCGACTCGAAGCTCGCCGAGCGCACCATCTCCCGGGTCCTCGACCTGCTCGTCGACGCGCCCGAGTTGAACGAGTTCAAGCACACGTCGATCCCGCGCTGACGGCGGCGCGGTCCCGATGTGGGCCGTGCTCCCACGCCCCGGCGGCGACGGTCCTCCGCCGGGGCGTGCTCTGCGTCAGCCCTCGAGCGAGATCGGCTCGTCGTCCCGGTCGCCTGCTCCGAGCGGCACCTCGACCGGGACGGCCGCCCCTGCGTGGCGGATGCGCTCGTCGAGCTCCACGACGAGCTCCGGGCTCTCCCGGAGGAACTGCTTCGCGTTCTCCCGGCCCTGGCCGAGCTGCTCACCCTCGTAGGTGTACCAGGCACCCGACTTCTTCACGATGCCGAGATCCACCGCGACGTCGAGGATCGACCCTTCCCGACTGATCCCCTTGCCGTACATGATGTCGAACTCCGCGGTTCGAAACGGCGGAGCGCACTTGTTCTTCACGACCTTCACACGCGTCCGGTTCCCGACCATCTCCGCGCCGTCCTTGATGGTCTCGACCCTGCGGATGTCGAGCCGGACCGACGAGTAGAACTTCAGCGCCCGTCCGCCGGGCGTGACCTCGGGCGATCCGTACATCACCCCGATCTTCTCCCGGAGCTGGTTGATGAAGACCGCGATCGTCTTCGACTTGCTCAACGTGCCGGTGATCTTTCGGAGGGCCTGGGACATGAGACGCGCCTGCAGCCCGACGTGGCTCTCGCCCATGTCCCCCTCGATCTCCGCCCGCGGGGTGAGCGCGGCGACGGAGTCCACCACGAGCACGTCGATCGCTCCCGACCGGATGAGCATGTCCGCGATCTCGAGTGCCTGCTCACCGGTGTCCGGTTGCGAGATCAGCAGCTCGTCGATGTCGACGCCGATCGCCGCCGCGTACACCGGGTCCATCGCGTGCTCCGCGTCGATGTAGGCGCACACCCCACCGTTGCGCTGGGCCTCCGCGACCACGTGGAGGGCGAGCGTGGACTTGCCCGAGGACTCGGGACCGTAGATCTCCACGACCCGGCCCCGCGGGAGCCCGCCGACGCCGAGCGCGAGGTCGAGGGCCATCGCCCCGGTCGAGATCGACTCGATGCCCATCGTCAGGCTCTCGCCCATGCGCATGACCGAGCCCTTGCCGAACTGCTTCTCGATCTGGCCCAGCGCCGCCTCGAGTGCCTTGTCGCGCTCCATGCCTCTCCCTCTCTTCCGGGCCATCCGGGCCGCCGCCACCGCCGGGCTCGACCCGATCGCCCGCACCCTACGGGTGCGCTGTATCGCCCGGTCCCCACGTCCGGCGACGACTGCCCCACGAGGCCGTCCGTCGACTTCCACGACTGTAGTTCCGAACGCGTGTTCGATGGCGGACCCTCGTGGGAGGACTCCGGCAGGGCGGGGCTCCGGGGACCTCCGGCCCGTAGAAGGGGGCGGCGCGAAGAGCGCGGGAGCGACGTCGCCG
>JAJZBW010000277.1 GCA_021798745.1 Actinomycetes bacterium | reverse complement strand
GTCTCTTAAAGGTACGACAGCAGGTCGTCGAGGGGGATGCCCTTCGCGATCCGTGTCCCGACGAAAGGCGGGACGAACACGGGGTTGTCCGTCGCGACCTCCGGGGAGCGCTCGGGGAGCGAGACGGGGTCGACCGCCGCGAGGCGGGCGCTCCGACGTGGCGGGAGGGAGCGGCCGGTCGGGCGGGTGCCGAACTCGGGGTCGTCCGCGCCCGAGCGCTTGAGGTCCATGATCCGCTCGAGCGTCCGGAGCCCCTCGAAGGCGTCCTTTCCGTAGAAGACCTTCCCGTCGTAGACGGCCCTCAGGTCCCGCTCGACGTAGCTGCGGGTGAGCGCGGCGCCGCCGAGAAGCACGGGAAGCGCGGCGACACCGCGGCGGTTCATCTCCTCGAGGTTCTCGCGCATCACGAGGGTCGACTTCACGAGGAGCCCGCTCATGCCGACCGCGTCCGCCCCGACCTCGTCGGCCTTGACCAAGATGTCCGCGATCGGGACCTTGATGCCGAGGTTGTGCACGTCGTAGCCGTTGTTCGTCAAGATGATGTCGACGAGGTTCTTGCCGATGTCGTGGACGTCGCCCTTCACGGTCGCGAGCACGACGCGGCCCCGGCCCCCCCGCTCGTCCCTCTCCATGTGCGGCTCGAGGTGGGCGACCGCGGCCTTCATCGTCTCGGCCGACTGCAGCACGAACGGGAGCTGCATCTCGCCGGAGGCGAACAGCTCGCCCACGACCTTCATCCCCTCGAGCAGGACGTCGTTCACGATCTCGAGCGCGGCCATCCCCGAGGCGAGCGCCTCGTCGAGGTCGGACTCGATGCCCGCGCGCTCGCCGTCGACGATCCTGCGCTCGAGGCGCCTCGTCACGGGCCAGTCGCTCCGGTCCTCGCGCACCACGGCCGAGCTCGAGGTGCCGGCGAACAGCGCGATGAGCTCCTGGAGCGGGTCGTACCCCTCGCGTCTCCGGTCGTACACGAGGTCCAGGCAGACCTCGCGGGCGCGCTCGTCGATCTTGTGGAGCGGCACGATCCGTGCGGCGTGGACGATCGCGGCGTCGAGACCCGCCGCGGCGCACTCGTGGAGGAACACGGAGTTGAGCACCTGGCGCGCCGCAGGGGCGAGCCCGAACGAGACGTTCGAGAGGCCGACGATCGTGTGGACGCCGGGAAGCTCCGCCTTGATCGAGCGGATCGCCTCGACGGTCTCGAGGCCGTCCCTCCGGCTCTCCTCCATTCCGGTCGAGAGCGGGAGGGCGAGGGGGTCGATGAAGAGGTCCGAGGGCTCGAGCCCGTAGCGTCCGACGGCGAGGTCGTGGATCGCGCGGGCGGCTCGGACCTTCCATTCGGCCGTGCGGGCCTGGCCCTGCTCGTCGATGCACGTGCACACGACAGCGGCTCCGTGCTCGCGCGCGAGCGAGAGGACCGCGTCGAGTCGCGTCCCCGGCGCGTCGCCGTCCTCGAGGTTCACGGAGTTCACGAGCGCGCGTCCCCCGAGCCAGTCGAGCGCGCACCCGACGACCTCCGGCTCGGTCGAGTCCACCATGATCGGAACGGTCGACTGCGTCGCGAGACGGCTCATGACCTCGCGCATGTCGGCGACGCCGTCGGAACCGGTGTAGTCGACGCACACGTCGATCACGTGCGCCCCCTCGCGCACCTGCTCGCGTGCCATCTCCGTCGTCGTGTCGAAGTCGCCTGCGAGCATCGCCTCGCGGAAGCGCTTCGACCCGTTCGCGTTCGTCCGCTCGCCGACGAGCAGCACGGAGCGCTCCTGGGCGAACGGGACGAAGCTGTAGAGGGAGGTCGCGCCCGGCTCGTGTGCAGGGACGTGCCTGGCCGGGACGAGGCCGCCGACGCTCTCGACGACACGCGCCATGTGCTCGGGGGTCGTCCCGCAGCACCCCCCGACGACGGACACGCCGAGGTCCGTGACGAACGCGTGGAGGTGGCGGGCGAGCTCGTCCGGGGTGAGGTCGTAGTGCATCTTCCCGTCGACGACCGACGGGAGCCCTGCGTTCGGGAGAGTGGAGACCGGGATGCGGGAGTGGTCGCCGAGGTATCGGAGCGGCTCGTACATCTCGACCGGTCCGGTCGCGCAGTTGAGCCCGATGACGTCGGGGTGCATCGCCTCGAGGGCGGCGAGCGCCGCGGAGATCTCGGTCCCCGGGAGCATCCGCCCCGTGAGCTCGATCGTGACCTGCACCTGGATCGGGACCGCGCGTCCGACGACGTGCATCGCGCGGCGGCAGGCGACGATGGCGGCCTTCGCCCCGAGGAGGTCGAAGGACGTCTCCACGAGGAGCAGGTCCACGCCCCCCTCGAGAAGCGCACGCGCCTCGACCTCGTAGGAGTCGCGGAGGTCGGCGAACGCGATCTGCCCGAGGGTCGGGAACTTCGTGCCCGGGCCCATGCTCCCCGCGACGAACCGCGGGTGGTCCGGGGTCGAGTACGAGCGGGCGACCTCGCACGCGAGCTCTGCGGAGCGGCGGGCGAGCTCCGCGGCACGGTCCGCGATCTGGTACTCGGCGAGCACCGTCGGGAAGGCACCGAAGGAGTTGGTCTCGACGACGTCGACCCCGACCTCGAGGAAGGACGCGTGCAGGTCGCGCACGACGTCCGGCCTGCTCACCACCAGCGCCTCGTTGCACCCCTCGAGCGACGGGCCTCCGAAGTCGTCGGGACCGAGCCCGAGGAGCTGGAGGTTGGTTCCCGTCGCACCGTCGAAGATCGCGACTCGCTCGCGCATGAGGTCGAGGTAGCCCGGCATCGTGCGGACAGGCTACCGGCCGGCCGCTCCGGTCCTGCGGGTGGCGCCCGCTACCGCTCGGCGAGGCGCGCGACGCCCGCGCTGCCGGTGGGCACGACGCTCACCGCGCCTGTGACGGGGGACAGCCCGAAGCGCGCGACCGCGCGCGAGCCGGCGCCGTCGGGCAGCAGCTCGAGGAGGGGCCGC
>JAJZBW010000276.1 GCA_021798745.1 Actinomycetes bacterium | reverse complement strand
GAGCGGCATGGGTGTTGCAGGCAGGGTGGCAATCGTCACGGGAAGCGGCCAGGGGATCGGCCAGGGCATCGCGCGGCATCTGGCGGCGCAGGGGGCCCGGGTCGTCCTGAACGACGTCGACGAGGCACGGGTGAAGACGGCGGCCGACGGCCTTGCTGCCGAAGGGGGCGAGGTGGCCTACGTCGCGAGCGACGTCTCGACCGGGGAGGGCGCCGCCGCGCTCGTGGACCTTGCGCTCACGGCGTTCGGGACGGTGGACATCCTCGTCAACAACGCCGGGATCGCGCGCGACAAGTGGCTCGTCAAGATGTCCGAGGAGGACTGGGACCTCGTGATGAACGTGAACCTGCGCTCCCAGTTCCTCTGCACCAAGGCGGCGGTCGCGCACATGATGGAGAAGAAGCATGGGCGCATCGTCAACATCGCCTCGCGCGCGTGGCTCGGCGGTCCGGGGCAGGCCAATTACAGCGCCTCGAAGGGCGGGGTGGTCTCCTTCACGAGGACCTGTGCCCTCGAGTTCGCGAAGTACCAGATCACGGCTAACGCCATCGCGCCGGCGCTCGTCGACACCCCGCTGTTCCGGAGCCTGGCAGACGAGGTGCAGGAGCGGCTGATCGGCACGATCCCCGTCGGGCGCATCGGAGGGCCGGAGGAGATCGCGTCAGCGGTCGCCTTCTTCTCCGCCGACGAGTCGTGGTACGTGACCGGCCAGCTCCTGTACGTCTGCGGCGGCCGCAGTATCGGCGCGGCGTGAGGCTCGGCAAGCGCAGCGGTGCAGGCGTCCGAGCCCCGAGAAGCCCCAAGAGGTCGACTCGACGGAGGAGATGAGAAGGACATGGTGACCACGGAGAAAGCAACCGAAGTCCTACAGGGCCCTTACGAGATCGAAGGGGGTTTCGTACACCTGCGCGCTGGGCGCTGCCCGGAGTGCGGCGCCGTCTTCTGCCCGGCGCGCGCCGTCTGTGACGGGTGCGGTCACCGGGGACTCGATGAGATCCTCCTCGCCCCGCGCGGGACGACCTACACCTTCACGACGGTGCACCAGTCGACGCCGGACTTCCGGACGCCGTACCACCTCGCCTACGTCGACTTCGACGAGCATGTGCGCGTGATGCTGCCGACCGCCGGCGAGGAGACGCCCCGGATCGGCGCGGCGGTGGAGATCGTCCTCGGGCCGGGGCCCCGTCTCGTCGACGGCGAGCCGGAGGTGGGGCCGCATGCGCTGATGGTCGGGACGCCCGCGACAGAAACGAGCGGCGGCAATGGCTGACGTGTACGTGATCGGTGCGGGGATGACACCGTTCGGGAAGCACCCGGACAGGACAGCGGCAGAGCTCGGGGCGGCCGCCCTGCTCGAGGCCCTCGACGACGCGGGCGTCGCGCTGAAGGACATCGAGGCGGCGTGGGTTGGCAGCGTGTTCCAGGGCATGGCGATGGGCCAGCGCGCCCTCGGCGAGGGCGGTCTGTCGGGGATCCCGATCACGAACGTCGAGAACGCCTGCTCGAGCGGCTCGACGGCGATCTGGGACGCCGCGATGTCGATCAAGGCCGGCGTGTACGACGTCGTCCTCGCGCTCGGCGTCGAGCACCTGACGGGTGCCTTCCGCGGTGCGTTCACTCCCGACGAGAGCGACGTCGAGGCCCAGCGCGGGCTCACGATGCCATCCGTCTACGCGATGCGCGCCCAGCGCCACTTCGCGCAGTACGGCACGACGTCTGCCCAGCTGGCGGCGATCTCCGCGAAGAACAAGCGCAACGCGGTCGCCAACCCGCTCGCCCAGTTCAAGAAGGCGGTCACCGTCGAGGAGGTGCTCGCGTCACGGATGATCGCCGACCCGCTGCACCTCCAGGAGTGCGCGCCGGTGAGCGACGGGGCGGCGGCGGTCGTCCTCGTGAGCAAGGCCAAGCGCGCCGAGCTCGGCGGCAGCCGCGCCGTGCGGCTCGCGGCGTCGGTGCTGAAGAGCGGGCGTACCGAGGTCGGCCTGAAGGACATGACGGTCGAGGACCTGACCTGGCGCGCCGCCGAGGAGGCCTACGAGCGGTCCGGCCTCGGCCCGGGCGACATCCGCTTCGCCGAGGTGCACGACTGCTTCAGTATTGCCGAGGCGCTCCGGGTGGAGGGCCTCGGGCTCTTCCCGCATGGGGAGTACCCCGCCCGGGTCGTGAAGGGTGAGGCCGACCTCGACGGGCGCCTGCCGGTCAACGGCAGCGGTGGCCTGCTCGGCAAGGGCCATCCCCTCGGAGCGACCGGCGTCGCCCAGGTTGTCGAGGTCGTCCGCCAGCTGCGCGGCGAGGCGGGCGCCCGGCAGATCCCGGGCGCGCGCGCCGGGCTCGCGCACTGCAGGGGCGGCAAGGCCCAGGGTGTCGAGGGCACGGCCTGCACGGTCAACATCCTCACGGTCTAGGAAGATGGCCGCCGTGGAAGACAGGGCGACCGCGCCCGCTCCGCAGGGCTGGCGCGAGGAGGGCGAGCTGGTCGCGGTGCCGTGCGCGCTCATGCGCGGCGGGACGAGCAAGGCGGTGTTTCTCGAGGAGGCGGTCGTCCCGTCCGACCCGGACGGGCGTGCCCGCTTCCTACTCGCGCTGATGGGGAGCCCCGACCCTCGCCAGATCGACGGCCTCGGCGGGGCCGACCTGCTCACGAGCAAGGTCGCCATCATCGGCCCGCCGAGCCGCCCCGGCGCGGACCTCGACTACACCTTCGCCCAGGTGAGCGTCCGCGACGCCCGCGTGGACTACGACATCAACTGCGGCAACATCTCCGCCGCGGTCGGCGTCTACGCGGTGGAGCGCGGCCTCGTCACGGCGCAGGGCGGCGTGGCGACCGTGCGCATCAACAATGTCAACACCCGTCGCGTGTTCTACGCCGAGGTGCCGGTCGCGGCGGGGCGCGCGCGCGTCGAGGGGAACTGCAAGGTCGACGGCGTGCCCGGCTCGGGCGCCGAGATCCTCCTCGACCT
>JAJZBW010000275.1 GCA_021798745.1 Actinomycetes bacterium | reverse complement strand
AGCGGGTGAGCTGGTGGCGGCTCGAGAGCTGCAGCTTGCGCAGGACAGCCGACACGTGGCTCTCCACCGTCTTCACCGAGAGCGACAGCTCGCGGGCCAGCTCCTTGTAGGAGTAGCCCCGTGCGATGAGCCGCATCACCTCTCGCTCGCGAGGCGAGAGCAGGTCGAGCTCGGGGTCGAGCGGGGTGCCCACGTCGCCGGGCTGCGCAGCGAACGCGTCGAGGACGAAGCCCGCGAGCCGGGGGGAGAACACGACGTCTCCTCCCGCGACCCGGCGGACGGCGTCGAGGAGCTCGGGGCCCGCGATCGTCTTCGTCACGTACCCTCGCGCCCCGGCCCGGATCACCGCGATCACGTCCTCGGGCGCGTCGGACACGGACAGCGCGAGGAACCGCACCTCGGGGTGCGCTGCGTGCAGCGCCGCGACGACCTCGGTGCCGCTCCCGCTCGGAAGGTGGACGTCGAGGAGCACGACGTCGGGAAGGCGCTCCGCGACGAGCTCGACCGCCGGCCCGACGTCGTCCGCCTCCCCGACGACCTCGACCGCGGTCCCGAGCTCCGCCCGCACGCCCGCGAGGAACAGCGCGTGGTCGTCCACGAGGAACACGCGTGGCCGCTCGCCCATCGGCTACCGCCGTGCCATCGTGAGCGTGACCTCCGTGCCCTTCCCGGGCGAGGTCCGCACGGTCGCGTTCCCGCCGTGCCGCTCCATCCGGCCCCGGATCGAGTCCGAGATCCCTCGCCGGTCCGGGGCGACCGCCGTCTCGTCGAAGCCCGCTCCACGGTCGCGCACGTACATCTCGACGCGCCCCTGCTCGACCTCGACGAAGAGCGAGACGACCGGTGCTCCGGACCACTTCGCCGCGTTCACGGTCGCCTCCCGGCCGGCCGCGAGGAGCGACCGCAGCTCGGCGTCGAGAGCGCAGTCGCCGACGACGACCGCCTCGACAGGAACCCCGTGGAGCTCCTCGACCTCGCGCTGGATCCGCTGGACCGCCCCGGACATCGAGGCGTCCTCGTCCGCGCCCCGGCCGGGGACCCGTCCCTCGAACAGCCAGCTCCGCAGCTCACGCTCCTGGGAGCGCGCGAGCGTCACGACCTCGTGCGGGACGTCCGCTCGCCGCTGGATGAGCGCGAGGGTCTGGAGCACCGAGTCGTGCACGCGTGCCGCCATGTCCGCGCGCTCCTCGGCACGAACCCTCGCCTGGCGCTCCGCCACGAGGTCCCGGACGATCCGCAGCCACCACGGCCCGAAGGCGACGGTCGCGCCCGCGAGGAACGCCGCGAGCCCGACGATCGGGCGCCCGACGCCGGCGAACCTCCGGCCCGTCGTGAGCAGGTCGAGCCCGAGCACGACGAGCGCGGCGCCCGCGAGGCTGCGGAGCGCGAGGACCCGGCGGCTCCGCCTCGTCGTCCTCCCGAGGATCCCGAGCGAAGCGGCTCGCTCCCCGAGAAGCGCACGCTCCGCCGGAGAGACGTTCCTCCACACGAGCACGAGCCCGCCTGCCGCGACGAACGTCGGCCAGGAGATCGTCGCGAGCCACGCGGCTCCGACGAGTGACGCGACGACGAGAGCGAGAGCGAGGAGCGGGACCAGCCCGAGCACGAGCGCGACGCCACGCCGGTCCCCGACCGCCCGGGCCGCGGCGCCGTGCTCCTCTCCCTCGAGCGGGAGGAACAGCCACGCGAGCACGTACGCGGCCACCCCGAGACCGCCGGTGATCGTGCTCAGCACGAACGCGGCACGCGCGACCGCGGGGTCGACTCCGAGCTTGCGCGACACGCCCGCCGCGACTCCTCCGACGACCCGCCCGTCGAGCGCGCGCCGGACGGGCCCGGGTCGCCGCGCGACGTGCACGAGCCGCTCACGGTGCCACGCGACGCTATCTGTCGCGCCGATCGGCCCGCGTCGCCACCCGCGGGCGTCCCCGGCGCAGGGCCCGTGCCGCGTACGTGCGCGTGAGGTCTCGATGCACCGATCTTCGCGCCCCTCGCCCGGGACAGGAATCAGGGATGTCCCCGAGTCGGCGCGGCCGTCCTCGGGGTCGAACCCGTGGAGGCCCCTATTCACGACGCCGCCGCGGGGCCCGACCATGGACCCATGACCACGAACGAACCACATCGGGCCGGGGACCACCCTCTTCGGCGGGTCGAGCACGGCCACCTCGTCGCCGGGGTCGCGACGGGTCTCGCTCAGTACCTCGACCTCGACGTCGCGATCGTCCGGGTCGCGATCGTCGCGTTCACGCTCCTCGGCGGCGCCGGGATACCCCTCTACGCGGCCGCCTGGCTGCTCGTCCCGGCGGAAGGCGCGGACGAGTCGGTCGCCGGCGAGCTCGTCCACCGCCACCAGCCGGCCTGACCACGATCCGTTCGACCGAGAGGAACGACCACGATGCGAGCGAGCAGCCTTCCCCCGTGGCCCCCGGGCGGCACCTGGCGTCGGGACCCCGACACCGCGCCCCCTCAGGAGATGCGCGTCTCGGACGCGGAGCGGCACGAGATCGCGGACGCGCTCTCGACCCACTTCGCAGACGGCCGCCTGGACCAGCAGGAGTTCGACGAGCGGATGGGGAGGGCGATGGCCGCGAAGACCCGAGGGGACCTCGCCGGTCTGCTGCGGGACCTCCCCCCGCTCGAGGGCTCCCCGCCCCCGCCCTCCCCGTGCCGGACCCACCCGCGCTCGCGGGCGCTCGTCCTGCCGCTAGTGGCGGCGTTCCTCCTTCTCGCGACCGGGCCGTGGGCCTGGAGCTTCGCCGGGTGGGGCGCGTGGGCCTCGCATCGTCCGCAGCCGCCGGTCGTCCTCGTGCTGATCGCCCTCGGCGTCGTCCTGCTCGCGCGCCGTTCGAGGCGGCGCTGGCCCGGGAGCGCGGGCCGCGGCTGACGGGTCACCCGCCGCCGTCCTCGCCGGGGCCCGCCCGCCACCTCCCGGCACGGCGAGCGCGGGCGCGACCCGACCCGCGCCCCGAC
>JAJZBW010000274.1 GCA_021798745.1 Actinomycetes bacterium | reverse complement strand
GGGGGCTCGTGGCCGGGACGTCGACCGTCGCGTCCGCGAGGTGGCGCGCGGTCGCGTCCCGGCGCGCGGCGAGGAGCGAGCGGGTGCCGATGACCACGAGGTAGGAGCCGCCGACGACGCGGAGCACGAGCGAGGCGGCGTGGCTCGCTGCGAGGAGGGCGGAGAGACCGAGCGCGGCGGCTCCCACCCAGGTCACGAGCCCGGTGAGGACGCCCGCGGCCGTTCGCGCCGCGTGGCGCGGCCCCCCGGCGAGCAGGGCGCGGACGACGACGAGGGTGTCCGGGCCGGGGAACACGACGATGACCGCCGAGGCGAGGAGGAACGCGACGAGGTCTCCGGCCATCACTCCTCCTCCGGCGGGCCCGTCACGGGAGAGCGCTCGCCCGTCCCTCGTCCTCGAGGGCGAGGAGCTGCTCTCGTGCGCGCGCGACCCGCGAGCGGATCGTGCCGACCGCGCACTGGCAGATGTCGGCGGCCTCCGCGTAGGTGAACCCGAGCACCTGGGTGAGGACGATCGCGGCGCGGCGCTCGGGGTCGAGCTCGGACAGCAGCGCCTCGATCTCGCTCGCAGCCGCCGGGTCACGGGAGGGCGAGGGGCTCGGAGCGCTCCTCGCGAGGTCCTTCCAGCGCCGGTGACGCCGTCCGACCCGCTCCGAGGAGCGGCGCGCGAGGAGGAAGAGCCAGGTACGAGCCGAGCACTCCGCTCGCCACGACGGGAGGGCGCTCCACGCGGCGACGAACGTCTCCTGGGTCGCGTCGTCCGCGCAGTCGGGGCCGACGAGGTGGGCGCAGAACCGCCAGATCGTGGGCTGGGTCTCCGCGACGAGGCGCTCGAGCGCAGGAGCGCTCCCGTCGCGCGCGTCGAGGAGGAGCGCGGTCAGCCGGTCCACGGCGCGACCGTAGCGCCGGCGGGGCGCCCCCCGGAGCGCCGGCGGGGAAACGTCTCGCCTCGGGTCCCGCTCGCAGCCGCGGGGAACTTCTCCGGCCCGGCGCGTCTCTCACCATCGCGTCCCGCGCTCGTCCCGCGTCTGTCCTGCGGCACGGCGCGAGCGCGACGAGCGGAGGCGGGAGAGCGAATGCCGGGGATGGGGACGTCGATAGGGACGGACAACCCGACGATCGTGTCGGCGTTCCACGCGGCGCTCGTGCACCAAGGGGTCGTCGTCGTGGTCATCCTCGCGCTGCTCGCGGTGGCGTGGAACGTGCTCCGCTCGTCCGCGCTCCGGCGCGCCGCCCTCCTCGAGCCCGCGGCTGCGGCCGCGCCACGGATCGTCCCCGAGCCGCCGGGTCGGCGTCTCGCGAGGGTCTCGTTCGCGCTCCTCTGGATCTTCGACGGCGTGCTCCAGGGGCAGGACGCGATGCCTCTCGGGCTGACCTCGAAAGTGGTCCAACCGGCGGCGTCGGGCTCCCCGGCGTGGGTGCAGCACCTCGTCGGGTCGGGCGTGACGATCTGGAGCTTCCATCCCGTCGAGGCGGCCGCGTCCGCCGTGTGGATCCAGCTCGGGATCGGGCTCTGGCTGCTCGTCGCGCCCCGCGGGGCATGGTCGCGGGTCGCGGGGGTCGCGAGCGTGGGATGGGGAGCTCTCGTGTGGGTCCTCGGGGAGGCCTTCGGAGGAGTCCTTGCACCGGGAGCGACGTGGATGCTCGGAGTCCCGGGTGCGGCGCTCTTCTACGTGCTGGCGGGCGCCCTCGTCGCGCTCCCGGAGCGGAGCTTCGCGACGCCCCGGCTCGGTCGGGTCGTGCTCGGCGTCATGGGCGCGTACTTCCTCGGGATGTCGCTCCTGCAGGCGTGGCCCGGGCGCGGGTTCTGGCACGGCCGGGGCGCCCACGGGGTGCTCGGCCCGATCGCGGCGATGACCCGGTCGATGTCGCATACCCCGCAACCCCGCCTGCTCTCCTCGCTCGTCGCCTCGTTCGCCTCGTTCGACGCGGCCCACGGGTGGGGAGTGAACCTGTTCGTCGTCGCCGCGCTCGCGCTCGTCGGGGCGGGCCTCCTGAGCGGCCGGCCCCGCGCCGCCCGCTACGCGTCGACGGCGGGCGTGGTCCTCTGCCTGGCCGACTGGGTGCTCGTCCAGGACCTCGGCTTCCTCGGGGGGGTCGGGACGGACCCGAACAGCATGGTCCCGACGGCCCTCCTTCTGCTGTCCGGGTACGTCGCGGCGACGAGGCTCCCCGCGCGCTCGGAGGACCCGGGGGTGGTCGTGGCGCTCCCGTCGAGCGCGCTCAGCCTGCGCGAGCGGCTCCGCGCGAGCCCGACGTACGCGTTCCGCTCCCTTGCCGCGCTCGGGGCCGTCGCGATCGCGCTGCTCGGCGCCGCTCCGATGGCGGCGGCGTCCGTGAACCACGTGGCCGACCCGATCCTGTCGCAGGCAGTCGACGGCGCGCCGAGCCCGCTCGACTACAGGGCCCCGTCCTTCACGCTCACGGACCAGAGCGGGCGCTCGGTGAGCCTCGCGGGCCTGCGGGGGAAGGTCGTGGCGCTGACGTTCCTCGACCCGGTGTGCACGAGCGACTGCCCGGTCATCGCGCAGGAGCTCCGACAGACCGACGCGATGCTCGGCTCCGCGGCGCGTCGGGTCGAGCTCGTCGCGGTCGTCGCGAACCCGATCTACCGCTCGCTCGCTGCGACGCGTGCGTTCGACCGCGCCGAGGGGCTCAGCCACGTGGCGAACTGGATGTTCCTGACCGGGTCGCTCCGGTCGCTCCGGCAGGTGTGGAACGAGTACGCGGTCCAGCTCGTGGTCGCGCCGGGAGGGGCGATGGTCGCGCACAGCGAGATCGCGTACGTGATCGGCCCGTCGGGCCGCGCCGCAGACGCGTTGAGCACGGTCCCGGGGTCCGGGTCCGCGTCGACGAGGTCGTCGTTCTCGGGCGTTCTCGCGACCCTCGTCCGACGGGTGCTCGCGTCGTGAGCCGCCCCGCACGGGTGCGGGCCGGCGCGCGCTGCGCACGGGGGGCGCGCGGGCGAGGCGCCGCCGTCCTGCTCG
>JAJZBW010000273.1 GCA_021798745.1 Actinomycetes bacterium | reverse complement strand
CCCCCGCCACGCCCCCGGCACAGAGCGGGCGGGGGGCGCTCCCTCCTCCGGGGGTTCGCGCCCGTGGCGGCGTCCCTCGCGGGAGGGCTGTGCGTGGCGGCCTCGCTCCCCCCGACGGGGGCGTTCGAGCTCGCCCCGGTCGGGATAGCGCTCGTCGCGCACTCGTGCGCGGGGCGACCGGCGCTCCGTCGGCTCGCGCACGGGCTCGCGGCCGGCGCCGCGCAGTTCGCGCTGGGCCTGTGCTGGGCGCTCTCGTTCACCGCGGTCGGATACGTCGCCCTCGTCGTCGTGGAGGCCGCCTTCGTGGCGGTCGCGTGCGCGCTGTCCCCGCGCGGGCGTGGACGCGTGGTGGGCCTCGCCGGCGCGCTCGTGATCGCCGAGTGGGCGCGTTCGAGCTGGCCGTTCGGAGGGCTCCCGCTCGGGGGCGTCCCGATCGGGCAGGCGGATGGCCCCCTTCTCGCGCTCGCCCGCGTCGGGGGTCCCTCTCTCGTTGCCGGGGCGGTCGCCCTCGCGGGGACCGCCCTCGCTGCGGGCGTCCCTCACGTCGCACGAGCGGCCCGGCACCGGACGCGGTCGCTCCTCCGCCCGGCGGCCGGCCCGGCGGCCGCGATCGCGCTCGTGGCGCTCTCTGCCGTGGTCGCGACCCACGGCCCCGACGGGGGGAGCGCGACCGGGAGCGTCCTCGTCGCGGCCGTCCAGGGGGGCGGGAGGCGCGGCCTTCCCGAGATCGACGTGCCTGCGGCGCAGGTGCTCGACGCGCAGCTCGCCGAGACGGCTCGCGTGCCGCCCGGACCCTCGCTCGTCGTGTGGCCGGAGGACGCGGTCTCCCTCGCCGGGCCGATCGGGGGGTCGCCCGAGTCACGGATCCTCGGGTCCGTGGCGCGCCGTCTCCACACGACCCTGCTCGCGGGGGTGACGGAGCCCGCCGGGCCGCTCCACTTCCGCAACGAGGTCGTCGCCTGGTCACCCTCCGGGAGGATCACGGGCTCGTTCGAGAAGGTCCACCCCGTGCCCTTCGGCGAGTACGTCCCGTTCCGGGCCGAGATCTCCCACCTCGTGAGCCTCGCGGCGGTGCCGCGCGACGCGGTGTTCGGGCACGGGTCGGGGGAGCTCACGACTCGTGCGGCGCACCTCGCCGTGCTCATCTCCTACGAGACCTTCTTCACGGGACGGGGCCGGTCGGGCGTGCGCGCCGGAGGGGAGCTCCTCGTCGTCGCGACGAACACGGCCTCCTACGCGACCTCCCTCGTCCCGGCACAGGAGCTCGCCGCCTCCCGCATCCAGGCGGTCGCGACCGGTCGCGACCTCGTCCAGGCGGCGACGACCGGTTACTCCGCGGTGGTGTCGCGGCACGGCAGGGTCCTCGTCCGCTCGCAGCTCGGAGCCCCCGCGGTCGTGCGCGCCCGGGTCCCGACCTACTCGGGCGAGACCCTCTACGACCGCTTCGGCGACCTCCCGGTCCTCGTCCTCGCCGCGGTCGCGGTCGCGGTCGGCTGGGCGCTCGAGGAGCGGCCCGGCCGCGCGCGGAACCTGCTCAGGCGCTCGGCTCGGGGTTCGGCTTCACGAACAGGACCTTGTTGAACAAGATGAACTTCCCGACCCAGATGACCGCGTACGTCCCGAAGTTCGCCGCCTCGACGGCGATCGTCTCGAGCACGTGGGAGTGGAGGTGGAGCCTCGCCTCGCGGTCCGCGACCCCGACCGCGACGGTCGACAGCACGAGGCTCACGGCGGCGATCACCCAGAACGGGACCACCTCGCGCATCACGTGCGACCTCCCCGTCTTCCCCCACGCCCACGTGCGGTTGAGGTAGTAGGACGGGACGGTCGCTATCGACGACGCGAGGACGTTGCTCTCGGCGGCGGACCCGACCTTGAGGACGCGGAAGAACAGGTACAGGCCGCCGAGCGTGAGCACCGTCGAGATGACAGACACGGTCGCGTAGCGCCAGAGCTTCGCGAAGCCGGGAGTCGACCTGAACTCGCGGACGCGGTCCACAGCCGTCCGCACGTCCAGGGACATCGGCTCGTACACTACCGTGTGCGCGATGGGCGCACAGGTCGCTGAGCTGCTCCACCTGCTCGACCTCGAGGCCGTCGAGGTCAACATCTTCCGGGGCGTGAGCCTCGACCCGGACCGGATCCGGGTGTTCGGCGGGCAGGTCGCCGCCCAGGCGCTCGTCGCAGCGGGGCGCACGGTCACGAGAGGGCGCGTCCACTCGCTCCACTCGTACTTCCTCCGCCCGGGCGACCCGAAGTCCCCCATCCTCTACGAGGTCGACCGGATCCGCGACGGGCGGTCGTTCACGACTCGTCGCGTCGTAGCGATCCAGCACGGCGAGGCGATCTTCAACCTCCAGTGCTCGTTCCACGCGGACGAGGAGGGGCTCGAGCACCAGGACCGCGCCCCCGACGTCCCCCGCCCGGAGACCCTCGAGCCGTCTCGGCGGCCCGCCCCGGACGACGGGCTCGCGCTCGCGCGCTACCCCGAGGCGTACGGGCTCGAGGTCCGGTTCGTCACGGAGCTCCCGTGGGACAGGAGAGGCGAGCCGCACGACAAGGAGCAGCTGTGGCTCCGCGCGGCGAGCTCCGTCGGGGACGACGCGATCCTCCACGCGGCGATCGTCACGTTCGCGTCGGACCTCACCCTCGTGGACTCGATCCTCCAGCGGCACGGGATCTCCCCGGCCGACCCGGCTCTCGCGGGCGCCAGCCTCGACCACTGCATGTGGTTCCATCGGGCGTTCCGCGCGGACGAGTGGCTCCTCTACGACCACCGGAGCCCCGTCGCGCACGGAGCGCGCGGGCTCGCCCAGGGCGCCGTGTACGACGACGCGGGGATCCACGTCGCGAGCGTCGTCCAGGAGGGGCTCGTCCGGATCCGCCCGGGCGCAGCGCCCGCGGCACGACCGGGGTCGCCCGGAGCGACCACGTGAGCCCGGGCTTCGACGCGGGGTTCGGAGCGTTCCTGCTTCTCTCCGTCGTGCTCGTCGTCTCGGTGGTCCGCTACGCGAGGCGGCTCGGCCGGGAGC
>JAJZBW010000272.1 GCA_021798745.1 Actinomycetes bacterium | reverse complement strand
ATCTGCGCACCGGGACGTCGCACCGCGCCGAGCACCGAGCGCGAAAGGGGGCGCGGGCGGCGCAGCGACCCGTGCGGACGGTCGGGTCGCTGCGCCGCGGACGTTGCGCTCCCGCGAGCGCGCCTCAGTGGCCGGAGTCGGTCCCGCCGTCGCGCGGGGCGCCCGGCTTCGCGGCCCACGGAACCGACTCGCCGGAGCGGCGGAACAGGGTGAACGCGCAGGCGACCTGGACGATCCCGACGACGAGCGCGAGGACGATCCCGACCCGTGGTCCGTAGCTGAAGTACGTGATGCCTCCGGCCTGCGCGCTCCCGCTCGGCAGGGTGAGCCAGCGCAGGGCGACGACCACGGTCCCGAGGAGGGAGGCGCCGAGCACGAGGAATCCCGGACCGACGGGCAGGGACGGAAGCTTCCCGTCGGATCGGAGCAGCAGGAGGTAGGCGCCCGCTGCCACAATGAGCAGCCCGCCGAGCCACCCGTAGCTCGTGCTGAACCCGCTCACGGACGCGCTGTAGAGGCTCGACGACGCCCCGTACCAGGGAAGGAACAGGGCCACGAGGGCGACGATCGACGCCCCCACGATGACCCGGTCGACGGTGGACAGCTTCTTCATGTCGAATGCAGCCATGTGACCCCCCGCGTCATCGGCTACATATGACAGTACTCGTGTAGTCATGACCTGCGCGTTACATACGTGCAACGACAGCGCGGATGAGGCGTGCCCGCCCCGCCGGTCAGGGAGCCGCGGCGTCCACGGCCGCTCCCGCGCCGCGCTCGGGAGCACGGGTCGCGAGGACGGACCCCACGAGGATCAGGACGAATCCTGCGGCGGTCGCGGCCGTGAACCGCTCGCCGAGGATCGCGACGCCGAGGAGCACGGCGATCGCGGGGTTCACGTACGTGACGACGGTCGCGCGCGACGGGCCCACCTCGGAGATGAGCGCGAAGAACGCGACGAACGCGGTCGCGGTGCAGACGACTCCGAGGCCGGCGAGCGAGAGCAGGACCTTCGCAGGGGGAAGGGACCGCGGAGCCTGGAGAGCGGCGACGGGCGCGTACACGAGCGCGCAGGCGAGCAGGGAGGTGACGACGACGCCGAGGCTCGGGAGGTCCGAGAGCTGGTGGTGGAAGATCCACGGCCCGAGCGCGTACCCGACGACGACGACGAGGAGAGCCGCGACCGAGGCGAGCTCGGAGGTCCTCACGTCGAACCCGACGAGCGCCGCGACGCCACCGAGCCCGATCACGAGGCCGGCGACGCGAAGCGGACCGAGTCGCTCGCGGTCCCCGGTCGTGCGAGCGAGGACGGCTCCGACGATGGGGACGGCGGCGACCACGAGAGCGCTGAGGGAGCTCGAGAGGCGCTGCTCCGCGGAGGCGAGCAGGTACCACGGTACGGCGAGCTCGACGAGCGTGTAGAGCGCGACCGACCGCCAGCGCGCGAGGGCGGGACGGATCTCGCCGCGGGCGAGCGCAAGCGGGAGAAGGAGGAGGCCGCCGAGCGCGGTCCGCGAGAACACGAGCGTCGCGGGGGTCACGCCCGAGGTTGCGACCTTGATGAGCAGGTAGGGGATGCCCCATATGGCGCTCAGTGCCGCGAAGAGCGCCGTGCCGCGCCGGCTCATCTCAGGCGGGCCCCGTCGCCGGAGCGCCCGTCGCGCCGTTCCACTGCGGAGCGGACACGAAGCGGTCTCGGGACGCCGCGATCCCGGCGGGGATCTCGAGCAGCACGAGAACGCCGAGGACGACGAGCGGCAGCGTCCACGCGCCGGTCGCCTGGTGGATCGCTCCGAGGGCGAGCGGCCCGAGCGCAGCGAGCACGTAGCCGCCGCCCTGGGCGATCGTCGAGAGCTGGGAGACCCGATGCGCGTCGTGCCCCCGCTTCGCGATGAACCCGAGGGCGAGGCTGAGCGAGGACCCCGACCCGAGCCCGAGTGCGGTCATCGCGGGGATCGCGAGCCCGTTCGGGTCGACGAGGAGCGCGAGAACTCCGAGGGCGCCGAGCACGGCAGCCGCGGCGACGAGAGGGCCCTCGCTTCGCATCCTGCGCCCGACGAGGGGGGTCGCGAGCGCCGACGGGATCGACACGAAGCCCGAGTAGGAGACGAGCCATCCCGCGGCGCTCGCGCTTACCCGGTAGGACTGGAAGAGGCTCGGGAGCCATGCGACGGAGCCGTAGAACACGAGCGACTGGACGCCCATGTAGCTCGTGACGAGGAGAGCGACTCGGTCACGCCACATCGCGCGCGCGGGGGCCGGGGTCGCGTCGCGCGCGGGCCGGTCGGTGGCCCGGACGAGCGGGAGCGCGACGACGAGCGCGAGCGCGACCGGGATGGCACACAGGGCGAGCAGGCCGCGCCACCCGAGACCGGTGGCGTGCCCGAGCGGCACCGTGAGGCCGGCCGAGAGCCCCGCGCCGGCCGTGAGCGCGGTCGCATAGAGCCCGGTCATGAGCGCGACGTGCTCGGGGAAGTCGCGCTTGATGATCCCGGGGAGCACGACGTTGCCGACCGCGATCGCCGCTCCCGCGACCGTGGTCCCGACGAACAGCGAGATGTTCCCGGGCGCGAGACGCAGGCAGATCGCGGCCGTGAGAAGGGCGAGCACGCCGACGAGAAGTCGCTCGCGCCCGAGCCGGGCGGTGAGGCGGGGGGTGACGAAGGCGAACACCCCGAAGCAGGCCACCGGGAGCGTCGTGAGCAGCCCGGCCAGGGTGGACGAGAGGCCCGTGGCCGAGCGGATCTCGGGGAGTAGGGGGGAGATGGCGACGATCGCCGCGCGGAGGTTCGCTGCGACGAGGACGAGGACGACCGCGGCGAGCAGCGGTCGGGGACCCGACGTGCCGTCTCGCGCCGCGGAGGTGGAGGACGGCGAGGTGACGCGGCTCACGAGTACCGCAGGCCGCCGGAGACGGAGCTGGCGGGTCGCGGCGTCACGACCGAGAAGTCTCGCACCGCACCGCGAGGCGCGCACCCCCGCGAGCGGGAGCCCCCTCGCCGGGGCGCGTCAGTCCAGGCGGTCGAGAGGCGAGCCCG
>JAJZBW010000040.1 GCA_021798745.1 Actinomycetes bacterium | reverse complement strand
GCGGTGCGGACGTTCGCCGGGCTGCTGTCGCGGTTCCCGGGGCCGCTGCCGGCGTGCGACACCAGGCCGAACTTCGTCGCCAGGACAACCTCGTCGCGGCGACCCTTGATCGCCTCGCCGACGAGCTCCTCGTTGACGAAGGGGCCGTAGATCTCGGCGGTGTCGACGAGCGTCACGCCTAGATCGAGTGCCCGGTGGATGGTGCGGATAGATTCGGCGTCGTCGGTGCCCGCTCCCGTGTAGGCGCCGGACATTCCCATGGTGCCGAGACCGATGCGCCCGACGTCACGAGCTCCGAGTTTGATGTGCTTCACAGTCCTTGTCCTTTGTTCGAGCTACTGGCCGATCGGTCACCGTGGGGCGAGCTCGCCGCAAAAGTAGGACGCGGTCACCCCTCTGTCCACAAGAACGTCGCTGCCGGTCATGAAGGCACCCCCAGGGCCCATGAGAAGGGCACCGACGGCTCCGACCTCGTCGGGGGTGCTGACCCCGCCCGATAGGGCAGAGGCCGATCATGCGTCGGTACCCCTCGCCGCGAGGGCCGGCCCGCTCGTCCCGGGCGCGTGGGGTGGAGATGATGCCGGGGCTGATCGCGTTGATCCGCGCGCCGCGCTTGCCCCACCGAATGGCCTTGGCCATGCAGTGGCTTCGCGAGGCGATCGCCATCCCGGACGGCCAGGCGACGCGGTGACGGGTCAGGCGCCGATGCCATCGAGCAGATAGCAGAGCCCGTCGGAGAACTGGCGAGGGCTCGTGTAGGAGGCAAGTTCGCGGGCGAGCCCGTTGACGTCATCCGCGCCGGGCGACCAACCCGATCGGCTGGCCTCCAGCGCGGCGAACCCGAGGGTGTAGGTGTGGATGGCGGCGTACGCCCGGCGAGCCTTGTCCTCGTCGCCCATGCCCTGGCGAAGCACCGCCATCATTGCGTTCATCCGGGCGATGGCGGCCGGAGACACGACGGGGTGGCGTAGGTACACGTGGAGCGCCGCGGGGGAGGTGACGAGGAACCGCCGCAGCTTGTCGGCGGCTTGAGTGATCCATGCCCGCCAGTCGGTCCGGGAGACGGAGGGTCTCCAGCTGCGGGCGAGAAGACGGTCGACGACCTCGTCGAGGAGGTCGTCCTTGTCGACGACGTGCCGGTAGATGGTCATGGGCGCGACTCCGAGGTCGGCCGCTAGGCTTCGGATGCTCATGTCCTCGTAGCCCCCGGACGCGACGGCCCTCAAGGCGGCCTCGACGACGGTCTCGCGGGAGATCGTGCCCCACGGGGTGCGGCCCCGGGATGCCTCGCGTCGATCCCGCGGCGCCCTCTTCGAAGTGGATCGCGGCATGCCCCGATTGTAGGCGGCCGGTTGTGTACGCGTACGACAGACGGGCTATCATGTGTATAAGTACACATGAGCGAGACCGATCCTCACGTCGGGCGAGACGACGCCGACGACGCACGCGAGCCCGGCGATCATCCGCTCGCCCTGAGTGCTGGCCGGCTGGTCTCGATGAGCTCGACCTGGCTTCGCAGCTCGCGGCTCGGAATCGTGGCGGTGGCCCTCGTTGTGGGCACGTGCGCCGGCTTTGGCGCGGTCGGGTTCCGCTGGCTGATCTTCGGGATGACGTGGATCGCGACCGGGCACGAGCAGTTCGGACAGGCTGGTCGCGTCGGGAGCGTCCACCTGCCCTGGCTGGGGATCTGGTTCCTGCTCCTGATCCCGGTCGTCGGCGGGCTCCTCTACGGCCCGCTCATCCAGCGCTTCGCCCGCGAGGCTCGCGGCCACGGCGTCCCCGAGGTGATGGTCGCGGTCGCCGATGACGGCGGCCGCATACGTCCGCAGGTGACCGTGGTGAAGGCCCTCGCGTCGGCGCTCTGCATCGGGGCTGGGGGCTCGGTCGGCCGGGAGGGTCCCATCGTCCAGATCGGCTCGGCTCTCGCGTCGAGCGTCGGGCAGGTCGTGCGGATGTCGGAGGGGCGCCTGCGCGTCCTTGTCGCCTGTGGGGCGGCGGGCGGGATCTCGGCGACCTTCAACGCGCCGATCACGGGCGTCTTCTTCGGATTCGAACTGATCCTTCGGGAGCTCTCGATCGACGCCTTGCTGCCGATCATCGTCTCGTCAGTGCTCGCCGACGTTGTCGGTCAGGCGTTCTTCGGCTCGCGGCCGATCTTCAGCCAGGTGCCGCATCACCTCGTGCTCCCGCACGACGCCGACTATCTCCTCGTCGTCGTGCTCGGTCTGATGGCGGCGGGCGTCGGTGTCGGGTTCAAGTCCGTGCTGTACCGGACCGAGGATCTCTGTGACCGACTGTGGGATGGCCGCCCCGAGTGGCGCCGCCCCGCGGTGGGCGGCATCTTTCTCGGTGGCCTTCTGCTCGCCCTGCCCCAGCTCTACGGCGTGGGGTACCCGGTGATGGACAGGGCAGTGGCCGGTCGGTACGTCCTGTAGTTCCTCCTCTTCCTCATGGTGGGCAAGGTCGTCGCCGCGAGCCTCACCATCGGGATCGGCGGCTCGGGAGGCGTGTTCGCCCCGTCACTCTTCGCCGGAGCGATGGCCGGGACGGCCTTCGGCGTCGTCGCCACTCACATCTTCGGCCCGGCGGTCGGTTCGCCTGCCATCTACGGGGTCATCGGCATGGGGGCCGTGTTTGCGGCGGCCGCCCAGGCTCCGCTGACCGCGATCGCCAGCGTGATCGAGATGACCGGCAACTTCACGCTGACGCTCCCGGTCATGCTCGCCGTGGGCCTGGCCGCCGGGCTCTCGAAGCGGCTGACCTACGGCACGATCTACACGACCAAGCTGCTGCGCCGAGGCATCGACATCGAACGGCCCAAGCCCCCCTCGATGCTCCGGGTGCTCACGGTCGCCGACGTCATGCAGCCCCTCGAGTCGCTCGACCGGACAGGGCGCCTCACGGCACGCGGCCGGCCCAACGACGCGGACGACCGCCCCATCGATGAGTGGATGCCCCATGACGGTGTGATCGTCGAGCGGCAGCGTCCCCAGGCCCTCTTCGCAGACGAGGCGCTGGAGGATGCGCTCCGCCAGCTCGTGCTCTCCGCCCCGGCCGGGCTTCCCGTGATCTCGGTCGACGGGCAGTCGGTGACCGGCTGGGTGACGAATGGGGACGTGGTGCGCGCGATGTCCGACCGCATCGAACGCTCGCGGGCCGAGGTCGCTCAGGCGCGCCTGGCTGCGGAGCTCGTCGAGCCGGATGCTGCCCGCCCGGTTCACGCGCTTTCGCTGCCACTCGACGGTTACGAGTTGGTCGAGGTCCGGCTGACGGGGGACGCGGCCAACGACGGGCGATCTCTCGATGACGTCCAGCTTCCGCCGGGCTCCATCCCGGCGGCGGTGACGAAGGGACGACGAACTGTCGCGGTCGGCTCCGACATCACCCTCCATACGGGCGACCGGCTCTTCGTCCTCATGCTGGCGTCGCAGCGCGACGCTCCCACCGGAGGTGCCGCATGACCTTCGCCACAGAGACGACCGCTCTGAGCAAAGCTCACGGCTCGACCCGGGCCGTCGACGGCTTGACGATGGCGGCCGAGGCCGGCCAGGTGTTCGCCTTCCTCGGTCCGAACGGGGCCGGCAGGTCGTCGGCCATCCGGATGCTTCTCGCGCTCCAGCGACCGACGTCAGGCTCTGCGACGGTGCTCGACACTGATGTCGGAGCGGACCCGGTCACGGTCAGTCGCCGGATCGGCTACCGGCCGGTCGATGTCGTCCTGTATCCGCGCTTGACGGGCCAGCGCCACATCGACTGGTTCGCGGCTGCCCGTGGGCGCTGCTCCTCGATTGCGAGGTCGACGGAGACTTCTTCTCGGCGGTCGCCTCGGAACGACGCTGACTGCGCTCGGCGCGGGTCGTCTCGAACCGGTCGATACCTCCGAGGAGGTGACGTCGCGCTGCCTGGCGGCTGCCCATGTGCGGCGGTCCGGATCGGCCAGGACTGCACGGAAAGCGCGTTATGGTCCGGTGCGAGCGCCCGGGCGCGCCGATCATCTTCCTCGAGCACGAGTACACGATCGTCTGGCCCCGTGACAGTGTCCGCATCCCGATGCACGGTACGAGAACCGACTGGGAGGTCGAGCTCGCGGTCGTGACCCGCACGTGGAGTCGCTACTTGGAGTGGCGCGAGCGATGGTCGCGGGCCGCGCCACCGCTGGTGACGCTTCCAGGCGCAAGTTCCGGATGTCAGGGTTCGCGCCCGTCCGATCCACATTGCGCCTGGCGGCAACCGGCCCGGATCTGCCCGCGTCCTGGAGATCCTCGGGCTTGCGGAAAGCATTGCCGCGGGACAGCATCTTGTCGACGTTCATCGGACGCGACGGGCCGGCTCGGGTCTCGGCTGCGAATGAGAACGGCCGCTTGCCGGGCACCAGCGACTGCCGCCAAATCACCGGGAGGTGCGTCGCTCGACAGCCGACACTAACGAAGCAGCGAGAGCAACTCGGCCGACTCACCCTACGGCGCACCGCGGCCTCGCATCCTGAAGGCCTCGCTCGCGCCGACGCTCCCGGACACCCTGCCGCCTCTCGTCAGGCGTCGTAGAGATCCCGCGCTGCCCGCTCGAACTCTGCGAGCGCGTCACGGTTGAGTTCGACGCCGAGCCCGGGCGCGCGCGGAATCGTGACTCCGTGAGGCGTCACCTGTACCTCGTCGAGCGTGAGCTCCTTGCGGAGCCTCGATTCGCAGGTCTCCGGATGCAGGAACTCGAACCGCTCGACCTCCGGCCTCGCCGCGGCGAGGTGGGCCGTCGCGGCAAGTGTGATCCCCGTCTTCCACGCGTGCGGGATCACGACGCGGCCCGTCGCCGCAGCGAGATCGCAGACCTTCACAGCCTCGCTAAGCCCCCCGACACGGCCTACGTCCGGCTGCAGGACGTCCAGGCATCCGGCGGCCACCAGCTCGCGGAACTCGAACGCTGTCGCCTGCCACTCCCCCGCCGCTATCGGGATCGGGCTCGCTGCGGCGAGCTCTGCGTATCCCTCGATGTCGTCGATCCACAGAGGCGTCTCAACGAAGCGCAGATCGAAGTCGACCCAGTCCTCAAACGACGCGAGCGCGCGCTGCACGGAGTCGAACGCGTACTGGACGTCGACCATCAAGGTCACGCTCGGCCCGACCGCTGCCCGCACCGCCTTCAGCACCTCGGTCATCGCGGAGTCCGGGAGTCGGAGCCCCATGTTTGCGTAGGGCCCGGAGAAGGTCGCCTCGGCCTTGACTGCGTCGAAGCCCAGCTCGACCGCACGGCGTGCCCAGCGCACCATCGACTCGACATAGGAGTCGAGGTCGCCGACTTCGGGCTCGAGCGAGCAATACGCGTTCAGGTGCTCTCCCGGCTCGCTGGACCCGCCGCCAAGAAGCTTCCACACCGGCACGCCGGCGACCTTCCCGCAGATGTCCCACAGTGCAATGTCCACCGCTCCGAGGGCGTGGACAAGCGCACCCCGGCGCCCGGCCATCGCAGTCGACCGGTACACCTCCTGCCAGACCCGTGGCGGGTCCGTGGGGTCGAGCCCGACGAGCACCTCTCCGAGCCCGCGGTCCATCGTGTGCGTCCCCGGTGCCTCGATGCAGGCACGGGCAATCCAGGGATTCACGTCGGACTCGCCTATCCCGGCGACACCCTCGTCGGTGAAGACCTCGACGACGATGTCATCCTGCGCCGAGCTCGTCGCGCTCACGTCGTAGCCCGGGTCGACGATGACGTGGCACTTGACCTTGGTGATCTTCACCCTGCTCCCCTCGTCAGGCGGGCGACTGCGAGCCCCGACGAACTCTAGCCGATTGCGTGGTCCAAACATCATATGTATGATCATCGGCTATGCGAGACCTCGTGAGCGACGTGGGACCGTCCGGCGGTGCCGACGCCGCGATCGCATCGGCCTCTCGCGCCGAGCCAGTCACCACCGTCGGCAGCGCGGGCTTCTCGAGGGCGCTGCTCACCGAGCAGGTCGTCGACCACCTGACCCAGCTCATCGCCGACGGAACACTCCCACCGGGATCGTTCCTCCCATCTGAGCCAGAACTGGCACGGCAGCTCGGCGTCAGTAGGACAGTGGTCCGAGAGAGCGCCCGTGTCCTCGCGGCCCGGGGAATGATCGACATCCAGAGAGGGCGCGGCTCGACGGTTCGAGCGCCGTCCACCTGGGACATCGGCGGACCGCTCTCCCTCGCCGTGATGGCAGAGCAGTCCGAGCTGACCAACTGGCTCGAGGTGCGGGCAGCGCTCGAGATTGCGAGCGCCCGCTACGCGGCGCGGCGTGCTCGGCCGGCCGAGCACGCCCGGCTCGGCGAGGCGCTCGCCGCGCTCGACAGCAACTTCGACGACCCGGAGGCTTACGCCGTAGCCGACATGGAGCTGCACCTTGCGATCGCGGCAGGCTCATGCAACCCGCAGTTCGAGCGCCTCCTCCGCCCGCTGCTCCGACCCTTGCGGACCCACTTCACGCACCGGGTGAGCCAGCCTGCGGTGCGCTCCAGCGCAAACCGGCAGCACGCCGCGATCGTCGAGGCGATCGTCGCAGGCGACGAGGCCGCCGCGGTCGAGGCGATGACGTCGCACTTCACGGTCGTTGCAGAAGAAGTCCGGGAGATCGATACAGGAGAAGAGGATCTCGGCGCGGACGTGTGATCCGCGCCGCAGCGAGGAGGGGAACAGGAATGAGACATCGAAGGACGCTCCGGGGGGCGGTTGCGACGCTGAGCGTCGGACTGGCAGCCTCGATGAGTGGTTTCGGGATCGCGAGCACCGCCGCAAGCGCGCCGTCCGCGCGCCCGTCTGCGAACGCGAACCAATGCGTGACCTACGCGGGAGTGGAGTCGAGCGGCAGCCTGAACAGCCTGGACCCGACCATCCAGGGGTCGAGCCAGATCTCGATCGAGGTCGACGCCGCGTACAACAAGCTCTACTACGCCGAACCGCCGAGCTGGACCCCCGTGGCGGCGCTTGCCACAGGCGCGACGCACAACACGTCGGGCACGGTCTGGACGGTCGACCTCCGTCACGGTGTGCACTTCCACGACGGGCACGAGATGACGTCTGCCGATGTCGTCTACACCTTCCGTCACCTGCTCAACCCGAAGTACGGCTCAGACGAAGCCGGGACGCTATCGATGATCAATCCAGCCAAGGTCGTGGCAACTGGGCGATACAGCGTGCAGTTCACGCTCAACCAGCCTGTCGGCGACTTCCCGCAGTACCTTGCCGACAAGGACGCCTTCATCATCGCCAACAACGCGACGGAGCACCAGCTCAAGTACGAGGGCGACGGCACGGGCCCGTTCGTGCCCGTGAGCTTCCAGCCGACGGCCCCGACGCACAAGTTCGTGCGCTTCTCCGGCTACTGGCAAAGGGGTCTCCCGAAGGCGCCCTGTCTCGTCCTGTCGGTGATCCAGAACCCGACTACACAGGCCGCGGCTATGGAGAGCGGCCAGATCGACGTCCTTCAAGCCGCCGACTACTCGATCGTGCGCGCCCTGAAAGCCGACCCGAAGCTGGTACTGGACGCGAGCGGCCCCGGGACGTCACGGACTCTGCCGATGTGGGTGGACACGACCCCCTTCAACAACAACGACGTCCGCGAGGCTCTGAAGCTCGTCATCGACCGTCAGCAGATGGTGAACACCGTGCTCTTCGGATACGGTACGGTCGGCGACGACAACCCGGTACCACCCCAGTCGAGCTCCGCCTGGCGTCACAACGTCCCGGCCCAGAACATCCCCGAGGCGAAGCGGCTCCTGAAGCAGGCGGGATACGGACCGTCGCACCCCCTCACCGTGACGCTGTACACCGCGGACATGCTCCCCGGAGCCGTCGAGATCGCCGAGCTGTACAAGCAGATGGCTGCCGAGGCCGGGATCGTGGTGAACCTCGCCGTCGGGCCTTCGGCCACGTACTGGAGCAACGTGTGGCTGAAGCAGCCCTTCGAGATGTCGGGATGGAACCTCCGCCCGCCGGCGCTCGCCCTCGCCGCGGCCTACACGGGGTCCAATTCGAGTAGCAACGAGTCGCACTGGCACAACGCCGCCTACGACAAGTTGCTGGCCGAGGCGATCGCGACCACAAGCCAGTCGAAGGCGACGGCGCTCTTCATGAAGGCAGAGAAGATGCTCAGCCTGGACGGTGGCGAGATCACGCCGGTGTTCACCGAGCAGGTTGCCGTCATGCAGAAGAGCTGCGGAGGCTACACGCCGAATGCCGTCCTCGCAGATGTCAACTGGACGGAGATCTCGTGCTCGTGAGCAGCACAGGTCCCCGACCCCGCCCGGCGGGCACGTTCCCGCCGGGCGGGGTCGCCCGGCCACACGTCCTCGACGTGTCCATGAACGACGATGCCGGGACGGGGACCGAGTCGAGGAGCACGGTCGCGAGATGAACCTCTGGCGGATGGTCGCCACTCGCATCGCTCTCGGCATCGTGACGCTCCTCCTCGTTTCGGCGGTGATCTACCTGGTCGTCGGAGTCCTTCCCGGTGACATCGCCGTCGAGGTCCTCGGTAGGAACTCGACGGCGCAGGCTCGCCACCTTTTCGACCTGCGCCTCCACTTGAACGAGCCACTCTGGGACCGCTACGCGCAGTGGCTCGGGGGGTTCGTTCGCGGACACTTCGGGGAGAGCATCACAACCGGAAGCCCGGTGCGGGCGCTCGTGATGCCCGCGCTCGGCGCGAGCGCTCGCCTCTCCGCGTACGCACTCGTGCTCTACGTCCCGATCACTCTCACGATGGCGCTCATCGGGGCCGTGTGGTCTGGCCGCGGGCCTGACTCGGTCACCTCCACCCTGACTCTCATCGGCTTGTCGCTTCCCGACTTCGTGATCGGCACGATTCTCATCGTGATGTTCGCAGTGGTCGTCCACTGGTTCCCGGCGATAGCTGGAACCGGGGCCCAGGGATTCTGGGCGACGCTGCGCGCGATCACCCTTCCGGCGGCAACGCTCGCCGCGGTCATGTCCGCGTACTCGGCGCGCATGCTTCGATCGAGCTTGATCGAGGTACTCCAGTCGCAGTTCATCCGTACCGCGACGCTCAAGGGCACGAGCCGGTGGCGGGTGATCTTCCGTCACGCCCTGCCGAATGCGATCGTGCCGACGCTCAACGTCACCGCGTTGAACCTCACCTACCTCATCGGTGGGGTGGTCGTCGTCGAGGTCGTCTTCTCCTACCCCGGGCTCGGACAGCTACTCGTCAACTCGATTGCCATCCGGGACATACCGGTCGTGGAGGCGGCCACCCTCATCGCCTCGGGCATCTACATCGCCGCCAACGTGTTTTCCGACGTCGTCGCCGTGCTCGTGACGCCCCGACTCCGTTACGCTCGACCGGCTCGCTGATGGCGACGATCGCTCCTTTCCAGGCGGGACTTCGCGCCTCACGTCGTCGGCGCCTCGCGCGGTTCCGGGCCGCGGTCCCGTCGACGTTCTGGGTCGGAGCGGTGACCCTATTGCTGTTCCTCCTGATCGCCCTCACGGCAAACCTGTGGGCCCCGTACGGCTACGCCGACATAGCCGGCGTCCCGATTCAGAACCCCGGCTGGTCCCACCTGCTCGGAACGGACCTCCTCGGAAGAGACGTGTTCAGCCGTGTGATGCTCGGAACCGCGCCCGTGGTTCTCCTCTCGCTCGGGAGCACGGCAGTCTCGACGCTCGTCGGTGCACTCCTCGGAGTGGTGCTTGCCCTGCGTCGGGGCGTCGCCGACGCGCTCGCGATGCGGGCGTTCGAGGTCCTCATCTCCATCCCGTTCCTGATCCTCGGCCTCGTGCTCATCGCGGCAGTCGGCGTCGCGAATGGAGGAGGGTCGTGGCTGCTCGTCGCGGTCGTGGTGCTCATCTACCTGCCGAGGACGACCCAGGTCGTCCGTTCGGCGGCGCTCGGGCTCGTCGAGTCCGACTTCGTCGCCGTCGCCCGCGCCCGGGGCGAGAGCCGCCGATCGATCGTCGTCCGAGAGCTCCTCCCCAACCTGAGCGGGGTCGCCCTCGTCGAGTTCGGAGTGCGAGCCGGCTACGCGCCGATCCTCATCAGCTCGCTTGCCTTCCTCGGCTTCGGGGCCCAGCCACCCTCGCCGCAGTGGGGCGTGATGATCAGCGAGAACCGATCGACGTTCGCGAGCGGAAACGTCTGGGCAGTCCTCGGCCCGTCCATCGCCCTCGCGCTCCTCGTGACCGCGATCAACTTCGTCACCGACGGAGTTGCTCGCTACCTCGACCGTTCCACGGTGAGGGTACCGTGACCGTTGCCTCCTCGGACATCCGCGCGACCCCGCCGACCGGGTGCGGCCCCCTTCTCTCGATCGAGGATCTCACCGTCGAGTTCTGGAACGGCGAGGAGTACGAGCGTGTCGTGAACGGCGTATCGCTGCATGTCGCCCGAGGCGAAGCCGTCGGCCTCGTCGGCGAGTCCGGCTGCGGGAAGACTACGAGCGCCTACAGCGTCTTGGCCTATCTCCAACCGGGGAGCCGCCTTCGCTCCGGCAGAGTCCTGTTCGACGGGCAGGACGTGCTCGGCCTTGCCGGGAGCGACCTTCGGCGCATCCGCGGCGGCCGGATCGGCCACGTTCCGCAGGACCCGACGCTCGCGCTCAATCCGAACATCCGAGTCGGCAAACAGATCACCGAGGTCCTCGCCAACCACTCCTGGCAAGGCGACCGGTCCGGGAGGGCGCTCTCGTTGCTCGCCGCGGTCGGTATCGACCGGCCGGAGACGGTCTTCTCGAGCTATTCCTGCCAGCTGAGCGGCGGTCAACAGCAGCGGGTGATGATCGCCATGGCTGTCGCCTGCGAGCCGGAGCTCGTGGTTCTCGACGAGCCGACGACGGGGCTCGACGTGACGACCCAGGCGATGGTGATCGATCTCCTCAGGGAGCTGCGCGCCAGCCGGGACACGAGCCTCCTGTACGTCACGCACGACCTCGGCGTGGTTGCCGCGCTCTGTGACCGGGTCGTCGTCATGTACGGAGGAAAGGTCATCGAGAGCGCCCCGACTGCTGAGCTCTTCGCCGCTCCGCGTCACCCCTACACGAAGGCTCTGATCGACTCGGTTCCCACCATTGCAGCCGGGTCCGGCCCGGGCAAGGGTCTCGGCGGGCGCTTCGAGAGACGAAAGATCCCACCGGGTTGTCCCTTCGCTCCTCGTTGCCCCCTCGCCGTCGCGCGCTGCGAGGCGGAGGCGCAGTCGCTCCTCGAGGCGACCCCGGGCCATGTCGTCGCTTGCTGGCGCTCCGGCGAGCCTGCCCGTGACACGGTGACCGGGGATGCCGAGCCCGAGATGCGACTCGAGAGCCGCGGCGAGGGCCTTGTCGTCTCCTCCCTGTCGTGCAGCTACACCGGCCGCCGCCGGTGGACGCGCGGTCGAGCGGACGACACGGTGGTCCGGGACGTCTCGTTCGAGATCGAGCTCGGCGAGACTGTCGCCCTCGTGGGCGAGTCCGGGAGCGGCAAGTCCACGATCGCACGCGCGATCGCAGGACTCCTCCCGCGAACCGGCGGCAATATCCGCTTCGCGGGAGAACCTCTCTCGGTCGGGATCGACGGACGCTCGCGAGACCAGCTGCGCCGCGTCCAGATCGTGTTCCAGAATCCAGACGCGTCGCTCAATCCGCGGCACACTGTCGGACGCATCGTCGGCCGTGCCCTCCGCCACTACTTCGGCCTCGGCTCGGAGGAGGCCAAGGTGCGTGCACGGCGTCGGCTCGCGGACGTACAGCTCGACGAGCGCCTCGCGGCGCGGTTCCCGAGAGACCTAAGCGGCGGCGAACGCCAGCGGGTCGCGCTCGCGCGAGCCCTCGGCGCCGAACCGAACCTCCTCCTCTGCGACGAGGTGCTCTCTGCGCTCGACGTATCGGTACAAGCGAGCATGGTTTCTCTGCTACGGGACCTCCAGCAAGAGCACCACTTCAGCATGCTCTTCATCTCCCACGACCTAGCGGTCGTCCGCTGGCTCGCCCGTCGCGTCGTGGTCCTCTACCGGGGACAGCTCTGCGAGGCCGGGGAGACCGGACGGATCCTGTCCTCCCCGCTCCACCCCTACACCGCGACGCTTCTCGCCTCCATTCCCGGTTCCACAGGAGGACACGAGCGACCGATCCTGACCGGCACTCCGTCGGGTGCAGCGACAGGACGCGGTTGCGTGGTCGCGTCGCGGTGCCCGTTTCGCGTGGGCGAGATCTGCGATCGCGTAACCCCGCCGGAGGTCGTCGACAGCGACGGCACGCGCGTGCGCTGCCACATTCCGCTCTCGGATCTGGAGATCCGCATGCGCCCGGATGCGGCCGAGCCACGGTTGTCCCCGCAGCGCGGCCCGGGCACTGGTGCACTTGAACTGCCCTGAGGAGCGGATCGGTAGCCGGCCCCTCCCCGGCGACAAAGGAGCGAGATGCGCGTCGTCGAAGTCGCGGTCCACATCGTGCAGGAGGTCAGACGTCCGGTCGACAACCGCCAGCTCGCTGCACTCGTTGTCGTCACCGCCGAGAACGGCGTAGCAGGGTACGCGGAAGCCAACGCAAACCCGGCCGCGGTGAAAGCCTACGTCGAGAGTGGGCTCGGCCTGTTCGACAACTGGGACGATGCCCCGCGTGCCGTTCTCGCCGGTTGCGATGCACGCGACCCGAAAGGCGCGTGGGACGCGCTGACTGCAGCGTCGTTCTGGTCTGCTCGAGCAGGGATCGGCTACGTCGCACTCGCTGGAATCGGCACGGCACTGTGGGACCTCGCTGGACGGCTCGCCGGACGCCCCGTGTACGAGCTCCTCGGTGGGCGACGATGCGACGAGGTCGTGCCCTATCTCACCCTCTACCATGGCCGGTCGGACGCCGAGAGGACGATGGCGCGCAATCGCGAGGCGATCGCGTGGGCTCGTGGTGAGGGGTTCCGCGCCGCGAAGGTCGAGGCCCTTCGGGACAACGTCCCCGACGAGAGCCGTATCGTCGAGGTGGTGGCCGACGCGCGTGGCGCCGCCGGCGACGACTTCCTGCTCCTCGTCGACGTCGGCTACCGCTGGCGGGACGCGGAACTTGCTATCGAGACCTGCACAGGCCTCGCGGAGCTCGGGGTGCACGCGATAGAAGCCCCATTCCCGCCAGATCGCCTGGGCGACTACCGAGCGCTCGCCGACTCGGCCCCGGTCCCGATCGCGACCGGCGACATGCTGACCGCTCCCGTCGAGTACGAGCCGCTCGTCGATGGCGGGGCTGTGAGCATCGTTCAGGCCGGCGCGGCGCGTACTGGCCTCAACGGGCTCCTCCAGCTCGCCGCGCACGCGGCCGAGCGCGGCGTGCGCGTAGTGACCTGGGGCTGGTGCGCCACGACCGTCGCGGTCGCCGCGAACCTACACGCCTCGATGACATTTCCGGGGACCGTGCTTCTCGAGTACGCCCCTCCGTCGCTCTATCCTGGCGCTCGCCTACGCCGCGAGCTGTTCTCGCCCGAGCCCTCCATCCGCGACGGTCTCTGCGCCGACCCGGCGGCGCCTGGCTTCGGCACCGAGATCGACCCTCGCGCGCTCGCTGAGCTCTCCGTGACGGCCGACCGCTGGGCGCTGTGACTGCCAGTGAGCCGACCGCAGCAGCCGGGGTGGGCCTGGGGTAATCCGCGCGGCGCCGCCTGCGGCGCGTCTGGATCGGTCGGACCGGACTTACTGACCTGGTAGGCGCGCAAGAGGGCCAGAATGCGGCCCCGAACAGGGAGAACAGGCGCGACGGCGCTGAGGGGGCGTGTTGCTACGCGAGCCGGTGACCTGGGACCGCTCGGCTGGCGTCGGCAGCCTGTGCGTCGAGCTCGTCGTCCCGGGTGGCCGCCTCGCGGGCGGGCGCTCGTGACCCACCCGGACACTCTCGGGGAGGCCGGGGTGGCGAACGGGTGCGGAGGGCCGCGCGACGGGGGGACGCGGGCGAGATCGCACGGCGCGCCGCCGACAGCCTCTCCGCGCTCGCCGGGGCGCCCTCGACCGCCCGGAGCAGTCGCGCCCGCCGAGGGGCCCGGCCGCCAGGACGCTCCGAGCACCCTGGTAGCCTGCGGCGATGGACGAGCCGGCACCGCGCGACGGCGTCGGACGGGGGACCCCGCGTCGCGCGGACGACCCCGTGGCGGGCTCGGGCGAGAGCGGCGTCGACCTCGTGCTGCTCGACCGCAGGGAGGCCGCCCGGATCGCAGCCGGCTCGCCGGACGCCGACGACCGATGGGCGGACGGCTTCCCCCGCCCGGAAGACCGCTGGCCGGCCGGTCGCATCGCGGACGAGCCGTCGGAGCTCGGGCCCTTCGGCGTCTACAAGCTCGTCCCGCGGCACCACGGGCGCGCCGTCGGGACGGCGGGCTTCTTCGGGCCGCCCGACGCGGACGGGGCGGTCGCTATCGGCTACGGGATGGTCGAGCCGGAACGGGGCCGCGGGCACGGGACGTTCGCGGTCGCGACCCTCGTGCAGACGTGCCGGGAGAGCGGAGAGGTGACCATCGTGACGGCCGAGACCCACGACGTCAACGTCGCTTCCCGACGCGTCCTCGAGAAGAACGGGTTCCAGCTGGTCGGCGCCGACGGCACGCTCGTGCTCTACGCGCTCGACCTCGCCGATCCGGGCTCCTGAGGCCGCGGGCAGCCGACGCCACCGCGGCCCGCGGCCTCCGGGGATCTCCGGCCGGTCAGCCGCCGATCATCGACATCGAGCGAGCAGGCCGGAGGAAGTCCGGCTCGTCCATCCCGTGCCCGGCGCGCTTGCCCCACACGGCACGCCGCAGCGCGATCTCGATCTCCTCCTCGCGCCCTTCCGTGCGGAGGAGGTGCCGGACGCTCAGCTCGTCGTCGGAGAAGAGGCAGTTCCGTATGGACCCCTCGGCCGTGAGCCGGAGCCTGTTGCACGTCCCGCAGAACGGTCGGCTCACGCTCGCGACCACACCGATCTCCCCGTGCCCGTCCGAGAAGCGGAAGCGCGACGCAGGCGCGCGGTCGTCCGGCCCACCCGTGACGGCCTCGAGAGGCCACCGTCCCGCGATCCGCCCCAGCACCTCGTCCGCGGTCACGACGAGCTCGCGCCGCCAGCTCCCGTCTGCGTCGAGCGGCATGTACTCGATGAAGCGCACGATCCGTCCCGTCGCTCGTGCGAGCTCGGCGAAGTCGAGTATCTCGTCGTCGTTGACCCCCGCGACGAGCACGACGTTGACCTTCACCGGCACGAGCCCCGCGGACACCGCCGCGTCCATCGACTCGAGAACTCGCACGAGCTCGCCTCGGCGGCGGATCTCGGAGTATCGGTCGGGGCGCAGCGAGTCGCAGCTCACGTTCACCCTCCGGAGCCCGGCCGCGGCGAGGTCCTCCGCAAAGCGACCGAGGGACGTCCCGTTCGTCGTGAGCGCGAGGTCCTCGAAACCGACCGACGCGAGCTCTCCGACGAGGTCCACGACGCCACGCCTCACGAGCGGCTCGCCCCCGGTTATCCGTACGGACGTGACGCCGAGACCGCGCGCGACCCGCGCGAACCGGACGATCTCCTCGAAGCCGAGGAGCTCCGCTCCCGGGAGGAAGGTCATCCCCTCCTCGGGCATGCAGTACACGCACCGGAGGTTGCACCGGTCCGTGACCGAGATCCTGAGGTCCGAGTGGACGCGCCCGAAGCTGTCCACGAGAGGGCCGCCGAGGGGCATGGGCCCGGCGGCGGGCCCGGGACGGACGCGCCGTGGGGCCGGCGACGCCGCCCGTCCCCGGAGCGTGACGGGGACCGTCTCCGCCGCACGGACGCGCTCCGGTGCGACGCGTCCCATCGCGACTCTCGTCACCTCCGACCCCCCGTCACGCCGGGTGACGCAGCGCGAGCGCGGGGGACCCCGGCCCGATCGCGTCCCCGTCGAGAAGCATCACCTCGACCCGGCCGCCCGTTGCGATCCCGTCCCCGTCGGGAAGGAGCGCGAGCGCGTTCGCCCGGGCCATCGCGTGGAGCTGGTTCGACTCCTGTCCGCCCGACGAGCGGACGTGCACGAGCCCGTCGCCTTCGAGCCGGGCCTGCACGCGCACGAGATGGAGCTTCCCGTCTCGCCGTCGTTCCAGCGCCTCGTCTGCGACCGCGAGCGCGACGGGCCGGTCCAGCTCCCTCCGACCGGCCATCAGGCAGAGCGCGGGACGGGCGAACAGCTCGAAGGAGACGAGCGCGGACACGGGGTTCCCCGGGAGACCGAACACCGGCGTCGACGAATCCCCGATCCGCCCGAACGCGAAGGGCTTCGCGGGACGCACGGCGACCTGCATCCACTGCATCGAGCCTCGCGAGATCTCCCCGAGGACCGCCTTCACGACGTCCCGGTCCCCGACGCTGACCCCGCCGGAGGTGAGCAGCACGTCGCATCGCCGGGCAGCCGAGCCGAGCGCGCCCGCGACCGTCGCCTCGTCGTCGGACACGACGCCGAGGTCGACGGTGGGGAAGCCGGACCTCCGGAGCAGCGCGAGGAGCGCCGTCCGGTTCGACTCGTGGATCTGCCCCGGTCCGAGGGGCGCAGGCGCCTCGACGAGCTCGTCCCCGGTCGACAGCACCCCGACGACGGGAAGGCGGTGGACGAGCACCTCCGCGAGCCCGAGCCCGGCCAGCACGCCGAGCGCTCCAGGGCTCAGCACCGCGCCCGCCGCGAACACCTCGGCACCCGCCTCGACGTCTCCGCCGGCGCGCCGGACGTGGTCGCCAGGGGACATACGCTGCGACACGGTCACGCACGTCCCGTCCGCCGACACCTCCGTGCGCTCGAACATGCATACGGCGTCGGCCCCGTCGGGGATCGGCGCCCCGGTCATGATCCGGACGGCCTCTCCCGGGCCGATCGGGGCGTCGCGAGGCGACCCCGCCATGACCGTCCCGAGGACCCGCAGCCGCACCGGTGGCGAGGCCGTGTCCGCGGCGCGCAGCGCGTAGCCGTCCATCGCCGAGTTCGCGAACGGCGGGACGGGCGCGAGCGCCACGACGGGAGCCGCCACGACGGATCCGACCGCGTCGGCGACCGCGACGCGCACCGCGGGCAGGGGGCCGATGCCCGCGAGGACGCGGGCTCGGGCCTCGGGGACCGGTACGAGGACCTCCACGGGCGTCTCAGGCCGCCGGTCGCCGCGACCGAGCGGACGCGTCGGGCCGCCCCGGCTCCGGCCTGCCCACGTGCGACTCGCGGGAGCCGCTCGCGGGCGCGGCCG
>JAJZBW010000039.1 GCA_021798745.1 Actinomycetes bacterium | reverse complement strand
GTCGTCCCAGAGCGCGCCGAGCTGCTCCGCGCGCTCCGCGGGCCCGTCGGCCCGAGCGGAGCCGCCGTCGGACGCGCCCTCTCCCCGGGCGCTCTCGGCCCCGACGAGGTCCGGCGCCGCACCGGGGCGGACCTCGCTCACCGAGGCTTCGCCCGTCGCGCTCGCCGGGGGGCCGCGGCGGGCGGCGAGAGCGTCGTCTCGAGGAGCGCGCCGGTCGCGCGTCGCCCCGAGACGTCGGTTCCGTCGATCGCCATCGCGCCCTCGCCACCTTCCCCGTCACGCACGAGACCCGCCGCGCACCGCACGCCCGCCACGCGGTGTGCCCGGTACCGTGCGTTACGGCGCGCCCGTGGGCGGTGTTGATAGGGAGTTGGAAGCGAGGCGCGCGGCTCGACGGCGCGCGGCTGAACGGCTCAACAGATCGCGCCAACCGGTCGATAGAGAGGGGGCGGCGGCCCCGGCGCGGGTGCAGTGCCCGCACCGGCCGCCCGCCCGAGGACCCGATCGCCGGCGGCGGACGCGGCCTCGCCGGGAAAGGAAGGTCATCGGTGCAAGTCCTCGTTGTGGACGACAGCCGGGCGATGCGGATGATCGTGTCGAGGGAGCTGAAGAACCTCGACGCGGTGACCGGGGTGCTCGAGGCGGACAGTGCGGAGGCGGCGATCGAGATCCTCCCGAGGGAGCCGGTCGACCTCATCCTCTGCGACTGGAACATGGGCGGCATGACCGGCCTCGAGTTCCTCCAGGCGCTGCGGGCCGCGGAGTGGTCCGTGCCCTTCGGGTTCGTGACCTCGGAGTCGAGCGAGGAGATACAGGCGAGCGCGTTCGCGGCCGGAGCTGCCTTCCTCGTGCCGAAGCCGTTCACGGGCGCCGACCTGTGCGCGAGGATCGAGGCGTTCCTCGCCGGGGAGTCCGGGGGCGCGTCGCGCGGCGGCCCGTCCGGCCTCGACCGTCCGGCGATGGTCGGCGAGCTCCTCGAGGGCCTGCTCCGCCGACCGGTCCGCGTCGCGCCGGTGGACGACGGGCCCGCGCGACAGGTCGCGCGGTGGACGGCGGACTACGTGGACGGCGCAGGGTCGCTCGCTGCGATGTGCGTCGTCGAGACGGCGATCGCGTCCGCGCTGAGCGCCGCGCTCACGCTCATGTCGCCGTCCGTCGCCGCGGAGTGGGCGAACTCCGGGACGCTCCCGGACATCTTGTCCGAGAGCTTCCACGAGGTGACGAACGTGCTCGCGAAGGTCGTCCGCACCGACGGGGCCCGGTGCGTGCTCAGCGCGGTCGCCGGGTACGCCCCGGGCGAGAAGCTGCCCGGGGCCGACGTGATCTCCGCGTCGACGAGCGAGCACTACTCGGTGACCCTCGACGGGTACGGGAGCGGGCTCCTCTCGCTCGTGACGCTGTGACCGGAGAGCGCCGGCGCGCCGGCGAGAGGTCGAGCGGGCCCGTGCGGCCCGGGACCCCGAGGAGGGCGACAGGGCCGTGACGACACGAGACGACCAGACGGGTCTCATGAACTTCGGGGCGTTCGCGTTCGTGGTCGACCACGTCGTCAAGCGCTCGAGCCGGTCGGGCGAGTGCGCGACGGTCCTCTCGATCCGGATCGAGGAGGGGGAGGGGCGGCGCGGCTCGGGGGCCCCGGACCCGGCTGCTGTGTACAAGGTCGCCCGGATGCTCCGGACGGAGCTCCGCGGCGAGGACGTCGTCGCTCGGGTGGGCGGCCGGGAGTTCGGCGTCGCTCTCCCGGACACCGACGCAGAGCAGGCCGAGGTCGTCGTCGCGTGGATCGTGGACAAGCTCGGCGCGCGGCCCGGACCGTCCGACGGCGAGGTCGAGCGTCGCTTCGTGGTCGGCCGTGCGACCTTCGAGCCCACGCACGGAGCGGTCGCGGCGGAGGCGCTCCTCGAGGCGGCGAGGGCCTCGGTCGACGGTCCCTCCCACGTCGCAGGGCGCGAGGGGCGAGCCGGCCAGCCGACCGCGGGACGTGGCGCCGCGCCGGCGCGTCGCGAGGAGCCCGACCGCGGCGCCTCGCGGCGGCACCTGCGCGCGCTTCGCGCCCGAGACGCCTGATACTGCCGGGAACGCCCGGTTCCCCGCGGCGTCTTCGGCTCAAGCCGGGAAGCGCGCGGGTCGATAGCAGAGACATGGCACTGCAGCGCGCGCGCGGCCGACGCGAGGGACGCGGGAGATGATCACGCTCCACAACCTCCAGGGTGACGCGATCGCGATCAACGGTCTGCTCGTCGAGCGTGTCGACGGCGGCCCGGAGACGCACGTGATGCTCGTGAACGGCACGAGCTACATCGTGAAGGAGTCCATCGAGGAGGTCGTGCGCCTCCACAGGGAGGACAGGGCGATCGTGCAGGCGATGGCCGCAGACGGTCCGGCGGCGATCGAGGCGCCCGGCGGGGCTCCTGCGTCCCCGGCGACGAACGAGACGGGACTTCGGCTCGTTCTCCCCAACGAGCGCGACGGCGAGGAGTCGGCGACGTGAAGGACACCTGGACCTCCGTCGCGATCGGCGGAGCGCTCATGTGCGTGCTCGTCGCGATGGTCCTCGACGGGAGCAGCCCGGCGGTGCTCGTCAAGCCCGCTCCGCTCCTGCTCGTGTTCGGTGGGACGTTCTTCGCCGCGACCGCGGGGTACATGAAGTCGGACCTGAAGGGCATCAAGCCGAAGCTCATGCGCGCGACGAAGGGCGACGCGTACGACATGGAGGTCGCGATCCAGGAGATGTCCCGGCTCGCCGGCATAGCGAAGAGCTCCGGGATCATCGCCCTCGACAAGGAGACCCACTCGATAGAGGACCCGTTCCTCCGCCGAGGCATCGAGCTCGCTGTCGACGGGACGAACTCCGAGGAGATACTCGACGTTCTGGAGAACGACATAGCCGCGACCGAGGCGCGCCATCGGATGGGCGCCAAGGTGTTCGCGGACATGGGCGGGTTCGCTCCCACTCTCGGGATCATCGGGACCGTCATGGGTCTCGTGCACGTCCTCGGCAACCTGAGCGACCCGCAGTCGCTCGGGCCCGCGATCGGGTCCGCGTTCACCGCGACCCTCTGGGGCGTCCTGTCGGCCAACCTCATCTGGCTGCCGATCTCGAACAAGCTGAAGCGGTCGAGCGACCTCGAGGTGCAGATAAAGAGGATGGAGATCGAGGGCCTCCTCGCGATCCAGAACGGTGCGAGCTCGCGCTTCGTCCGGACGCGCATGGAGTCCTTCCTCGCTCCCGAGGCACGGAACCGGCCGGACGAGAAGGGCGCGGCCGCGTGAGCACGACCGCGCGCCGGCGGCACCGTGGCGGGCACGGGGAGGAGCACGAGAACTCCGAGCGCTGGCTCCTCACCTACGCGGACATGATCACGCTCCTCCTCGCGCTCTTCGTCGTCCTGTTCGCCATGAGCTCGATCAGCGTGAAGAAGTTCCTCGAGTTCAAGCTCGGCCTGACCCAGACGTTCAACCCGTCCGCGGTGAACCTTCCGGGCGGCAACGGGCTCCTGTCGGCTCCGACGATCGCGGGCCCGAACGGGGCGAGCACGTCCCCGAGCCAGGGGACCTCGAGCGCGGCCGCCGCGAACCAGCGACAGCTCCAGGCGATCGCGGACCAGATCCAGCGCCTGCTCGTCGCGAGGCACCTCGAGGCGTACGCGAACGTGAGCGTCGGGCTCTCGTCCGTGGTCGTGCAGATCCTCGCAGACCGGGTGTTCTTCCGGACGGACTCGGCTTCCCTCGGCCACGTGGGGGGAGAGGTCGTGGACGCGATCGCGACGGTCGTGCGACCGAAGCCGAACCGCATCGAGGTACAGGGCTACACGGACAACCAGCCCATCACGGGCGGTCCGTTCGCGTCGAACTGGGAGCTCTCCGCGGCTCGCGCCGCGAACGTGACGAACCGGCTGAACGTCGTGGACGGGATCCGCGCGACCCGGCTGTCGGCGACCGGCTACAGCGACACGCATCCGGCCGCGCCGAACACGAGCCCGGCCAACCAGGCGAAGAACCGGAGGATCGACGTCGTGATCCTCGGCACGGGCCTCCCGTGAGCGACGACGCCCGAACGAGGAGGACCGATGGCTGAGACGAGCACCGCGCCGAGCACGCCCGCCGCGCAGGCCGCAGCGAGCAGGCTCGCGGGTCTCCGTCCACCCGGAGCGCAGGCCGCGCCCGCCGTCGTGGCCGAGCCGGAGCCGAAGGGCCGCAAGGCGAAGAAGGCGAAGGCCGCCGCCGAGGGGGGAAAGAAGAAGAAGAAGCCCGTCAAGCCGATCCTGATCGGGCTCCTGCTGCTCGTCGTCGCCTACGAGGTCAAGGGAAAGGTCATGAAGCCCCACTACGGGCCGGCGCACCCGGCCCCTCCCGCGGCCATCTTCGACATGCCGACGTCGGTGACGACGAACCTCCCCGACGGTCACCTCGCGCAGATCGCGATGAGCCTGCAGCTGACCTCGGTCGGGAGCGTGAAGACGATCACGAAGGACGCGTCCGAGATCATGGGGACGGCCGTGCAGATCATCGGCTCCCAGAGCTACCCGACGCTGCTCTCGGTGCGCGGACGGCTCGCCGTGAAGGCCGAGATCCTCCAGGCCCTGCAGAAGGAGCTCGGGACCGTCGACGGCGGGCAGCAGGTGTCCGCGATCTACTTCACGAGCTACATCGTCCAGTGACGACCGGCCGGCACCCCGGTACTCGGCGGGGATCTTCTCAAGTCGGGCGCGGCGCGTGCCGATGATGGATGACGTGGACCTCGCGCGCGACACTCCGCTCGAAGCTCTCGCGACGGCGATCGCGGCCCAGACGGACTCGCTCGCGCGCCTCCGGTTCAAGTTCGAGGTCCAGCAGATGATGCTCTCGGGTGGGTGCACGACGTGGGTCGCCGAGACGACCGAGGAGCTCGAGGCGGCGATCGAGGACGTGCACGAGCGCGACGCGCAGTTCCGCTCCGTCCTGTCGGACGCCGCGGCCTCGTGCGGGCTGTCCCCCGAGTCGACGCTGCGGGAGGTCGCAGCGGCGGCCGAGGAGCCGTGGAACTACATATTCCGCCAGGGACGCGACGAGCTGAAGCGGTCCGTCGAGCGCGTGACCGCCCTGTGCGGAGAGAACCGCAAGCTCCTCGCGCGCGGCTACCTCGCGACGTCCGCGGCCCTCTCGCTCCTCGGCATCGAGACGACGACCGCCTACGACGCGAGCGGCTCGCCCGTGACGAGCCAGGGATCGGCGAGCATCTTGAACGCGAAGGCCTGACGAGTTGGACGCGGGCCTCTCCATCGCGGTCTCGGGGCTGAACGCCGAGCGCACCGCGATCGACGTCGTCTCGCAGAACGTCGCGAACGCGCAGACGCCGGGGTACGTGTCCGAGTCGGTGCAGCTCGCCGCCCTCCCGGGCGGGGGGACGCTCGGGGTCGGCGACGGGGTGCAGGTCACCACGATCTCCCAGGCCACGAACGCCCTCCTCAGCGCGAACAACAACCAGGCCCAGGGATCGCTGTCGAACCTGAGCTCCCTCCAGCAGGTCCTCACGGGCATCCAGAACGTCTTCCCGCTCGGCCAGTCCTCCTCGACGTCCTCGACGACCGCGAGCACGAACTCGAGCCTCGCGGGCCAGCTGTCGAACTTCTGGTCCGCGTGGGACGCCGTCGCGCAGAGCCCCTCGTCTGCGGCTCCTCGCACCCAGATAGTGGACATGGCGCAGGGGCTCGCCACGACGCTCCAGGAGGCGTCGACCCAGCTCGACCAGCTCTCGCAGAACACCTCGGCCCAGATCGCTTCCCAGGTGAGCCAGGTCAACACGCTCGTCGCGCAGGCGGCCTCGCTCAACGGCGCGATCGTCCAGACGAGCGGTGGCGGCCAGAGCCCGAACCAGCTCGAGGACCAGCTGAACAACGTCGTCGGGCAGCTCGCGTCGCTCGCCGGCGTGAACGTCCAGATGCAGTCGAACGGGACGGCACAGATATCGGTGGGGGGCGTCTCGATCGTCCAGGGGGACCAGGCGGCCTCGCTCGCGACCAGCTCGAGCGGGGGACAGGTGTCTATCGTCGCGAGCCCGGGGAACGTCGCGGTGCCCGTGAGCAGCGGCTCGCTCGCAGGCCTGCTCGCGGGCCTCAACCAGTACATCCCGCAGTACCAGTCGCAGCTCGACGGCGTGGCGGCGAGCCTCGCGACGACGGTGAACACGCAGCTCGCTGCCGGGTGGACCGCGGGGAGCGCGGGGCCTCCCGCGGTCGCCGCCGCGCCGGGCGGCCCGCTGTTCGTCGCCTCGGGCGGAGGAGCGGTCACGGCGTCGAGCATCTCGGTGAGCGCCGCGATCTCGGCGAACCCGGCCCTCATCGCGGCGGCAGGCCCGAACGCGGGGAGCACGGGCCCGGTCGGCACGAACGACGGGTCGAACGCGCAGGCGCTCGCGGAGCTGGGCACGGTCTCCACGGGACCGGACGTCGCCTACCAGAACCTCGTCGAGGGGATCGGCTCGATCACCCAGTACGCGAACACCCAGGTGAGCTCCCAGACGGCCGTCGCGAACCAGGCCCAGCAGGCGCTGTCGTCCGTGACGGGTGTCAACCAGGACACGCAGCTCACCCAGCTCATGCAGTACCAGACCAACTACCAGGCCTCGGCGAAGGTCGTGACCGTGATCGACGCGGCCATGCAGTCGCTGCTCGCGGCGGTGTAGGAGGCGGACGACATGACCTCGATCACCGCGACGACCCCGATCGTGGTCACCCCGAACGCGCTCACGAGCTCGATGATCGGGACGCTCACCGCCGACCAGGCGAACCTCGCGACGGTGGAGCAGCAGGTCTCCACCGGGAACCAGCTCAACGTCGCCTCGGACAACCCCGCCGCGGCCGCGGACGTCCTGCAGCTGCAGGGAAGCCTCACGAGGGCGAACCAGTACTCCGCGAACGCCCAGGACGGGATCGGGTGGCTGAGCCTCGGCAACTCGACGGTGAACTCCGTGCTCTCGGTGATCCAGTCCGTGAAGAGCACGGTCGAGGGAGTGAGCGGCTCCACGCTCACGAACGACCCGGCCACGATCTCGAGCATCGCCCAGCAGGTCCAGAGCGCGCTCCAGCAGCTCACGAACCTCGCGAACACCCAGTACGAGAACGGACAGCCCCTGTTCGCGGGGACCGGGAACTCGACGGCCGCGTACGACGCGAACGGGAACTACCTCGGGAACGCCGTCCCGCCGACACGGACCGTCGCACCGGGCACGCAGGTCGCGGTCGCGGTCACCGGCCCCCAGGTCTTCGGGAGCGGCACGACGGGGCTCCTCGGAACCGGGCAGGGCGGCTCGCCGGTCGGGGTGCTCCAGCAGATCGTGAACGACCTCAAGACGGGCACCTCCGCGTCCATCTCGAACGTCGAGGGCACGGACCTCACGAACCTCTCGAACGCGCTCGGCACGGCCGAGACCGCGGCGGGCGTCCTCGGCGCGAACGAGCAGTCCGTCCAGGGGTTCTCGACCCAGGCGACCTCGACGGTCGCGTCGCTCCAGCAGGAGCTCGGAAACGTGCAGGACACGAACATGGCCCAGGCGATCACGAGCCTCCAGCTCCAGCAGGTGGCCTACCAGTCCGCGCTCTACGCGACGTCCCAGCTGTCCTCGGACTCGCTCGTCAAGTACCTGTGAACCCCCGGCGAACCGCAGAGGCTCGAACATGACCGACACATTGACCGTCACGGAGCTGCGCGCGAGCGCGGTCGGCGAGCGCGCGATCGTGTTCGACCGCCCGCTCATCGGGTTCCCGGGGTCGCGCACCTACCGCCTGCGCGGGCTCGGCGACGAGTACGCGCCATTCGCGGCCCTCGTGTCGGCGGACGAGGACGGGCTGAGCTTCATCGTCGTGCCTCCCGGGCACCTGTTCGGCGACTACGTCGTCGAGGTCCCCGAGGTGGACGTCGCGGCGCTCGAGATCCGCTCCGCGCAGGACGTCGACGTGCTCGTGCTCGTCACCCGACGCGCCGGCGCGACCCCGACCGCGAACCTCATGGGCCCGATCGTCGTCAACGCCGGAACGGGCAAGGCCGCGCAGCTCGTGCTCGCGGAAGGCGGGTACGGCGTCGCGGTCCCCGTGGACGCGGGCTCCGCCCGCGGCCCCGCCGCGTCCGGCTAGTCGCGCTCGCAGACACGCGAGAGGGGGCTCCCCTCGTTCCCGCGAGCCGGCGTGAGCGGAGCCCCTGCGAGCGAGGCGAGGTCCGACGCGGACCAGTCCGCGGCCTCCTGGTTCGCGCTGCGCATCGCGAGCCAGACCTCCTCGCGGTAGACGCGCACGTCGTCGGGTGCGGCGATCCCGATCTTCACCTCGGAGGCAGAGACCGAGAAGACCGACACCCCGATCGGCGACGAGATCTCCGGGACCCGTGCGCCGAGCACGACGCGTCCCTGGTCGAGCGAGGAGACCTCGAGCGAGAGCCCGTCGAACGCGACCCGGTCGCCGACGGAGGCGTTCACGAGCAGCACCGTGTCGTCTCCCGCGCCCGGGTCGCCCACGAGGACCGTCGTCGTCCGTGAGTCGCGGCGCACCTCGAGCGGCGCGCGGACCGCGACGCACGCGCGCTCGGCCGTCGCGCCGAGCGGGGCCACCACGACGGGAACGGGCATCGAAGGTGCGGCGAACGAGAGCCACGCCTGGTGGTCGACGACGTCGGCGAGGGTCACGACGAGCCCGCCGTCGAACACGATCGCCTCGTGGGCACGCCTGCGCAGTACCAGCACGCCCCGTACCCTCCTGGGTCGCGGATGGAGCCGGGCGCATCCTACCGGAGCGCGCGCCACGCGCCGCGCTCGACGGTCCCCGGGAGCGTCGCGAGGTGCCTCAGACGCTCGGAGGCGGGCCCTCACGGCCGTCGACGCCGCGCGACCAGTAGGCCTGTCGCGACGAGATCGCCTCGCTCACGCGCCGCTCGATCTCCTTCTGGCGGGCCTCGCGCGCGTAGGTGTCGATCGTCCGCTCGACGATGGCTCCCACGGCCCCGCACACGAGGAGACCGAGAGCGAGGCGGACGAGGGCGGTCGCGACCGTGATCCCTCCGTTGAACGCCTCTGTGATGGACGGGAGCGAGACGACGACCCCGGCGACCACGACGAGCTCGATCCGCTTCACCCCGGGCACGGGCGTCAGCGCTCCCCGGGACCGCGGCCGTCGAGGGTCGAGGTGAGCAGGGCGCTCCACCGCGCGGCCGTCGCGGGGAGGTCGTCGAGGCGCGCGACCGGTATCCGGGTCCGCGTGACGGCGGCGGGGGTCACGGTGCGCGCGCACCCGTCGACGGCCAGCGCGTCGAACCCCCCGGCGCGCCGTGCGAGCTCCGCGAGGTCCTCGGGCTTCGCCGTCGCGCTCACGGAGGCGATCGTCGCCGAGGGCCGGAGCGCACGGAGGACGGGCCGGCACCAGCTGTCCGGGTCCGGGAGCGTGCCGGAGGAGACCGCGACGAGAGCGACGCGGTCGCGCCTCCAGCCGGGGGACAGCGCGGACGCGGACCGCGCGTCGGACGCGTGGAGGTCCTTCGCGAAGGCGAAGGGGGGGGCCCCGGGGGACGCGATCGCGACCACAGGGTCGTCGAGCCGCATCTCCTCCGCGAAGCTTCCGGCGAGCTCGAGGCAGCGGCCGAGCTCCCCGACGACCGCGACGAGCGCCCCGGGCACGTCCGGGAGCGGCCGTGCGACCGGCAGGAGGGCGCACGCGGCGGCGAGCGCGTCGTCGAGGTCGTCCGTCAGGAGAACCCGGTCGAGGAGCTCCTCGGCAAAGCCGAGCGACGCGAGCGCGTCACGCGTCTCGGTCCTCCGGCGCCCGTCCCCGCGGGCGTCGGCCCACGAGGGGCCCGACGCGGGCTCCCCGGGCAGGTCTGCTCCGCCCGTCGGCCCGAACGCGAGCTTCTTCAGCTCCGCGGCGACGTCCTGCTCCCGTGCGGCCCCGTGGGGCGGCCACCACGAGCCCGGATCGCCCGCCTCTCGGCGGGCGCGACCGTCTCGTGCGCGCCTCGCGTCCCCTCCGACGAGGTCCGCCGAGAGGGCGCTCCCGACCGCGAGCCCCGAGATCCCGGAGGCAGCGAAGCTCTCCGGCTCGTCGCCGAGGGCGCTGGCCACGCCGTCGAGGACCTCGTCGAACGAGCGGTGGGGCGCTCCTCCCAGCTCGACGACGTCCTCGGTCGCGTCGACGAGCTCCTCGAGGGCGCGCCGCGTCGTGGTCACGGCCGCGGTCCGAAGCGGCCGGGACGGAGGGCTCTCGGGAGCAGGAACGGGCTCCGCGGGGAGGACCTCGATCCGGTACTGGAGCTTCTGGAAGAACCCGAGCACCCCTCCCGTGCGGACGCGGGTGGGCTCGCCTATCCGCGCGCCGGTCCCGTGGACGCCCCACGCGTCGACGAGGAGCTTCTCGAGGTCCGGACCTTCAAATACCCGCGGTCGCGCTGACACCTGTCACCACTCCTATCCGTTCGAGATGGACCTGACGGCCGATCTCGGCGACTGACATGACCGCGAGCCGGGGGATCGCGGCGCCGAACAGCCGTGCGAGAGCGGGGCGGAGCGCGGAGCCGACGACGAGGACGGGCTCGCGTCCCGCTCGGTTGCCCGCGTCGTAGAGCGAGCGCACCTCGGCGACGAGCTGCTCCGTGACGGAGGGCTCGACGCCGAGGACCGAGCCCTGGTCCGTCGCACGCAGGCTGTAGACGAGGACCTGCTCGAACGCCGCGTCGACCGTCATCGCGGCGAGCTTGCCGTTGCGGGCGTGGCTCGCGGTGATGAGGGGGCCGAGCGCGGCGCGCGCCGCCTCGACGAGCGCCTCGTGGCTCTTGTTGGGCTGGCGGGCGCGCGCGGTGACCGCCTCGACGATCCGAACGAAGTCCACGACGGGAACGCCCTCGTCGACGAGCGACGCGAGGACGCGGTGGAGCTCCACGAGCGAGACCTGCGCGAGCTTCAGCTCCTCGACGGCCGCCGGGTCCGTGGCCTTCGCCGCGTCGAGGAGGACCTGGACCTGCTGGACCGACAAGAGGTCCGCCGCGTAGCGAGTGACCACCTCCGCGAGGTGCGTGATGATCGCGGAGGACGGGTCGATGGGGGTGATGCCTGCGAGGGCGATCGCCTGCTCGCGCGTCTCGGCGGGGATCCACTTCGCGGGGAGCCCGAACGCGGGCTCGGTCGTCGAGATCCCGCTCAGCACGTCGATCCCGGGGCCGATCGCGAGCATCCGCGCGGGGTGCGCCTCACCGCGGGCGACCTCGACCCCGTTGACCTTGATCGCGTAGGTGTTCGCCGGGAGGTTGATGTTGTCGTGCGTGCGGACCGTCGGGATCGCGAACCCGCGCTCGAGCGCGATCTTGCGCCGGAGCCCGCGTACCCGCTCGAGGAGGTCGCCACCGTGGGAGGAGTCGGCGAGAGGCGTCACGTTGGCCGCGAGCTCGAGCTCGAGCCGCTCGGCCCGCATCTCGCTCGCGAGCGCCTGGGGGGTGTCGAGCACCGGGGCGGTCCCCGCCTCGAGCTCGGCCTGGGCGGCCTCCGTCACGCGTGCCTCCGCGGCACGACGCGTTCGTGCCGACAAGAGGACGAGGAGCCCGCCGATCACGAAGAACGGGAGATGCGGGAGGCCGGGCACGATCGCGAGGAGCACCATCGCGGCCCCCGCGATCTGAAGGGCGCGGGGCTGTGCGCGGAACTGCGAGACGATGTCGCTCCCGAAGTCGGAGCTCTCGCCCGTGCTCCCACGGGTCACGATCAGGCCCGTCGAGATCGACAGCAGGAGGGCGGGGATCTGCGACACGAGGCCGTCGCCGATCGAGAGGATCGAGTACGTGTGGATGGCCTGGCTCGTGGAGAGGTGGTGCCCGACGACGCCGATGAGGAACCCGCCGACGAGGTTGATCACCGTGATGATGAGGGCAGCGATCGCGTCGCCTCGCACGAACTTGCTCGCGCCGTCCATGTTCCCGTAGAACTCGGACGTCTCGTCGATCTCCCGTCGCCGCCTGCGCGCTTCGGCCTCGTCGATGAGCCCCGAGTTGAGCTCCCCGTCGATCGCGAGCATCTTCGGCCCCATCGCGTCGAGGCTGAAGCGGGCGGACACCTCCGAGACGCGCCCGGCGCCGGCGGTCACGACGACGAACTGGATGATGATGAGGATCAGGAAGACCACGATCCCGACGACGACCTGCCCGCCGATCACGAAGCTCCCGAAGCTCTGCACCACGGCGCCCGCGTAGCCGTGGAGGAGCACGAGCCGGGTCACGCTCACGTTGAGAGCGAGCCGGAACATCGTCGCGATGAGGAGCAGGGACGGGAACCCGGAGAAGTCCCGCGCCTTGTCCACGTGCATGGTCACGAGCAGCACGATGAGCGCGCCCGAGATGTTGATGGATATGAGAAAGTCGAGGAGCATCGAGGGCAGCGGCACGACGAGCATCACGATGATGACGATCACGGCCGCCGGGACCCCGAAGAGCCCGATCTTCTGCCCGGTCTTCACCGGCACCCGCCTCGCGCGCGCCGACGGGCGCGCGACGGTGTCCCACTCGTGCTCTGCACGAGTGGGGCTAACGGCGGGCGGGGGCGGGAGGTTGAGGGGTCCTCGCCGCTCCGGGTCGGCGCGACGGGCGCCGGGCGGGGCTAGCTGCGCCGGCAGAAGGACAGCATGCGTCCGGCCACGTAGTCGAGCTCCGGGGTCGTGAGCCCGGGGTGGCACCCGACCCAGAAGGCCCTCTCCATGAGGCCGTCCGTCACGCGCAGGTCGCCGACGACGCGGAAGCCCTCGCCGCTCGCACGGCTCTCGTCGAAGCACGGGTGCCGCAGGATGTTGCCGGCGAACAGGGCCCGGGTCTGCACGCGGCCCGCCTCGAGGAAGGACACGAGCGCCTCTCGCGTGAACGGTGCGTCGTCGCGGACCCGCAGGAGGAACCCGAACCAGCTCGGGTCCGATCGCGGCGTCGCGACCGGGAGCTCGAGCACGTCGGCGACGGGCTCGAGAGCGGCGCGCAGGTACGAGGCGTTCGCTCGCCGTGCCTCGCCGAACTGCGGGAGCTTCTCCAGCTGCGCGACCCCGACGGCAGCCTGGAGGTCGGTCATCTTCAGGTTGTAGCCGAAGTGGGAGTACGTGTACTTGTGGTCGTAGCCGCAGGGCAGCTCCCCGAGCTTGTGGCCGAAGCGACGGGAGCAGGTGTTGTCGCGCCCGGACCGGCAGTAGCAGTCGCGCCCCCAGTCGCGGAGCGAGGCGACGACCGTGTCGAGCTCGGGGTCCGACGTGTAGACGGCGCCGCCCTCGCCCGTCGTCATGTGGTGCGCGGGGTAGAAGCTGCTCGTCGCGAGGTGGCCGAACGTGCCCGTGAAGCGGCTCTCGCGCTCGAGAAGGGACGCGTACCGGGAGCCGAGCGCGTCGCAGTTGTCCTCCACGAGCCACAGGTCGTGGCGGCGGCAGAGCGCGAGGACGGCGTCGACGTCGAAGGGGTTGCCGAGCGTGTGCGCGAGCACGACGGCCCGCGTGCGCGGTCCGATCGCCTCCTCGAGCGCCGAGACGTCCACGTTCGCGGTCGCCGGGTCCACGTCGACGAAGACGGGCACCGCGTTGTGCTGGACGATCGGCGCGACCGTCGTCGGGAACGCGGCGGCGACGGTCACGACCTCGTCCCCGGGGCGGATCCGCCGGTCGCCGAGGCGCGGCGACGTGAGCGCGGCGAACGCGAGGAGGTTCGCGGACGAACCGGAGTTCACGAGCCTGCAGGAGCCGACGCCGAGCATCGCCGCGAGCCTGCTCTCGAGGGTCGCGGCGTTGCGGCCCTCGGTGAGCCAGAACTCGAGCGACGCGTCGACGAGCGAGCGGACCTCCGCGTCGTCGTAGACGCGCCCCGCGACGTGGACGGGCGTCCGGCCCGGGACGAACCCGGCGCGCTCCGCCTCGGCGGCCGCGACGTAGCGGGGGACGAGCTCGAGGATCTGCTTCCGTAGCGAGCGGGAGGACTCCGGGGACGGCGCGGCGCCGCACGAGCGCGTCGCTCCGTCGTCGCGCGGCCCGGTGCCGCACGAGGCGAGCGCCTCGCCGTCGCGCGGCTGCCGGACGTCCGGCCCGTAGGTGCGGGTCGCGCTCACCGGCCGGCCGCTGCGTGCGCCCCGAGCACAGAGGCGCTCCGCGCGTCGAGCGCAAGGTACTGCTCGATCTGGCGAGTCGTCTTCGGGAGGTCGTGCCCGTGCGCGGCCCACGGCAGCGAGGACGGGCCGGCGAGCACGTCGTGGTACCACTCGACGGACCACGTGACCGTCTCGGGGAGGTCGAGCTGCGGGATCCAGCGAAGCTCGTCTCGGGCGCGGCGAGCGTCGAGGGAGAGCTCGTCCCTCTCGCTCACCGGCACGCGCGACCCGACGGTGAGCGACGGGAGGGGGTCCCCCCCGAGAGACACCCACGCGGACTCCGCGAGGGCGACGACCTCGCCGACGGTCGCGCGGTCGCCGGCGGAAGGACCGAGGTTCCAGGGTCCGGACCGTTCGTCCTCGGGGGACCCGACGAGAAGGTAGCCGGCCACCGCGTCGAGAACGTGCTGCCAGGGGCGCACGGCACGGGGGCGACGTAGCTCGAGCGGCGTCCGCGCGACGAGGGCGCGCACCGTGTCCGGAAGGATCCGATGCGGCGACCAGTCGCCGCCCCCGAGGATGTTCCCCGCACGGACCGTCGAGACGAGCCGGCCCGGAACGGGGAAGGAGGTCGCGAAGGCGTGGGAGACGACTTCGCAGGCGGCCTTGCTCGCGCTGTAGGGGTCGTCCCCTCCGAGCGGGTCCGACTCGCGGTGCGGTCCGGGGCGCGGCGCGTAGCACTTGTCGCTCGTGACGACGACGCACCGGGCGAGCTCCGGGACGTGGCGGAGGGAGTCGAGGAGGTGGACCGTGCCCATCACGTTCGTCGCGAACGTCGCGACGGGGTCCTCGTAGGACGGGAGCACGAGCGCCTGGGCTGCGAGGTGGAACACGACCTCGGGCCGCGCCCGTCGCACGACCTCGTCGACCGTCGAGCGGTCCCGGACGTCGCCGAGGACCTCCTCCACGACCTCGGCGAGGTCGGATGCGCCGCCCCCGTCCGAGGGGGACGGGAGCGAGAGCCCGGTCACGAGCGCCCCGGACCGCGCGAGCCACGCGCAGAGCCAGCCGCCGACGAAGCCGGTGTGCCCCGTGACGAGGACCCTCCGGCCGCGGAACGGGGACGCGAACCGGTCGGCCGGGGTCGACGCGCTCACTCCCACACCTTCCAGGGAGCGCGCCCCGACGCCCACAGCTCCTCGAGCGCGTTGCGGTCGCGAAGGGTGTCCATCGCGTGCCAGAACCCGAGGTGGCGGTACGCGGAGAGCTGCCCCTCGGCGGTCAGGCGCTCGAGGGGCTCGCGCTCCCAGATCGTGAGGTCGCCCTCGACGTAGGAGAGCACGTCCGGCGAGAGCACGAAGAACCCGCCGTTGATCCACGCGTCGGTCCCGGTCGGCTTCTCCCGGAACTCCGACACGGAGCCCCCGTCGAGGGCGAGCGAGCCGAACCGACCGGGCGGGAGGACTGCGGTCACCGTCGCGAGGCGTCGCTCGGAGAAGTGGAACTCGACGAGCTCGCGGACGTCGACGTCGCCGACGGAGTCGCCGTAGGTCATCGCGAAGTGGTCGTCGTCGAGGTACCGGGCGACCTGGGCGAGCCGTCCGCCCGTCTGGGTCTCGTCGCCGGTGTCGACGAGCGTCACCGTCCACGGCTCGACGTCGTTGCGGTGGATCTCGACCGTGCCGGTCTTGAGGTCGAAGCTGACGTCCGAGTTGTGCAGGACGTAGTTCGAGAAGTACTCCTTGATCGCGTAGCCCTTGTATCCGCAGCAGATCACGAAGTCGTTCAGGCCCGCCGCCGAGTAGATCTTCATGATGTGCCAGAGGATCGGCCGACCGCCGATCTCGACCATCGGCTTCGGCTTCAGGTGCGTCTCCTCGGACAGTCGCGTGCCGAGCCCCCCGGCGAGGATCACGACCTTCATCGCATCAGATCTCCTCCCGGTCGGCGCGGGCCCGCGGTCGTGCCCGGCGCGCGGTTGCAGGCGCTCCCACCCCGTAACGGCGGGGCGCGACCCGACGTTGAGCGGCGCGCGCGGGCCCGGCGGGGCGCGAGGGCGGTCCCTGTAGGATCCCCCGCACGTATCCCGCCGGGGAAGAACCGCCCATAAGCAGCGCGAGAGGACTCGTCGCAGCCGACGTCACGGGTGTCCTCGACGCGCCCGTGCCGTGGGAGGAGCTCGCGGGAGCGACCGTGCTCGTGACGGGTGCGACGGGGCTCGTCGGATCGTTCCTCGTCGAGTGCCTGCTCGCCCGGCGCGCGGGGCCGTCCACGAAGGTGGTCGTGCTGTCGAGGGACGCGTCCCGTGCCGCGGCGCGCCTGGCGCATCACGACCCGGACCGCTGGCGTGTCCTCGAGCACGCGCTCGACGCGCCGGTGACCGTCCCCGTGCAGGTCGACTACGTCGTCCACGCGGGAGCCCCGGCGAGACCGGACGAGCTCGCCGCGGACCCGGTCGCCGCCTACGTGCCGAACGTGCTCGGCACGCACCACCTGCTCGAGTGGGCCGCGTCTGCCGGGGTCGCCCGCTTCTGCTTCGTGAGCAGCGGCGCGGCGAACGGCTCCGTCCCCCCGGAGCTCGACGGCTACGGGGAGGACCGCTACGGCCCCGTCGACCCCATCGACCCGTACGCGTGCTACGCGGAGTCCAAGCGAATGGGCGAGGCCGCCTGCATGGCGTGGTGGCGCGCGACGGGCATGGAGACCGTCGTCGCCCGCCTCGGGCACACCTACGGGCCGGGCCTCTCCCGCTCCGACACACGCTCGTTCGCGCAGTTCGTGCACTGCGCCGTCGACGGCCGCGACATCCTGCTGAGGAGCGACGGCGCCGCGCGGCGGCCGTTCTGCTACCTCTCCGACGCGATCACGGGGCTGCTCACGGTGCTGCTCGTCGCTCCGGCCGGGAGCGCGTACTTCGTCGTCAACGACGCCGCCGTGTGCTCGATACGCGAGCTCGCGGACCTCGTCGCGCGACTCGCGCCGCCGCCCGGGATAGCGGTGCGGGAGGCGCACGGCGGGGCTCGAGGCGTGCACCCGCCCGACGACGCCGGGGGGGCGCTCCCGAGCGCGGCGCGGCTGCGCGCGCTGGGCTGGTCTCCGCGCGTCGCGCTC
>JAJZBW010000271.1 GCA_021798745.1 Actinomycetes bacterium | reverse complement strand
CGCTGCTCGATGCGAGCGGTACGGCGTTCGCCGCCGAGCCGGTTCCCCCGCTGTGCCGTGACCAGGGGTGGGAGAGACTCTCAGGTGGAGGCGCCCCTACGTCACCCGCTGGGGCGAGGGGTACTTGCTCTTCTACTCCGAGAGCCGCTGGGACTCGGCCCGCTACGCGATCGGCTACGCCGTGGTCGGCCATCCGCTCGGACGCGATCCCCTCGCAGCTGGAGTCCCGGCCGACGTATCGGTGAGCCTCGGCGGTCACGAAGGTGTGCACGAGGGGGTTCAAGCGGTTCCACGAGGTCAGTGGCGCGGTCGTCGCGAGCCACCCGAACCGTGCAGGCGGGCGGGGGTGCGCGCCGCTCGAGTGCCCGCAGCCGAACCGCTTCAGCTCAGCTCGTCGACGCCCTCGAGCCCGTGATGGAGCGCGTCGAAGACCACGCCGAGCTCCGCCTCCGAGACGACGAGCGGTGGCGCGACGAACAGCGAGGTCTGCTCGCCGCTCGTAGCGAGGAGAGCGCCCGCCTCGAGGGCGCGAGCGGCGACCTGCGTCGCGACCGGAGCGCTCTCCTGGCCCCGCCAGGTCCGCCAGTCCGGGCCGTGCAGCTCGACCGTCCAGTGCATGCCGCGTCCGTCGACCCGGGCGACCGAGGGGTGGCGCCGGGCGACCTCGCTCATCCGCTCGAGCATGAGGGCGTCGAAGTCGTTCGCTCGCAGGAAGATCCCCTCGGTGCTCGAGGCCCGCAGGTGTGCCCGGATCGCCGCCATCGCGACCGGGTGCGCGCGGTAGGTGGAGTAGCTCTGCCAGCTCGAACCGGCGAGGCGCTCGAGGACGCGGGCCGAGAGCACCACCGCGCCTGCCGCCGCACCCCCGGCGCTCATGCACTTGCCGAGCGTGACCAGGTCGGGCCGGGTACCGCCCCGTTGGAACTGGAACCACCCCCCGACGCGACCGAAGCCGGTCACCGTCTCGTCCGCGATCCAGTAGGCACCGCTCTCGACGGCGAGCGCGGCGACGAGGTCCTGGTAGGCGGGGGAGTGGTAGATGCCGCCCTGGCTGTAGTCGAGAATCACGGCGGCGCTCTGCCCGAGCGCCGTCCGTGCCTCCTCCAGCCACTCGTCGCCCGCAGTCGGGTCCACCTGGCCGGTGACCCTGGCGCCCGCCGGCGCTGGCAGCTCGTGCACGGTCGCGAGGCGCGGCGCCGGCGCCACCTCGGAGGGCGAGGAGAGCCCCCCGTGCCACTGGGGCTGGACGGTCACGTCGCGGGAGAGCCCGGCCCCGCCGTGGTAGGCGCGCTCGCGGGTGACGACCGGGGCGCGACCCGTGAGCGCCTGGCAGAGCGCGAGCGCCGCGTCGTTGGCCTCGCTCGCGCTCACGAAGAAGCGGACGCCCCCCACCCAGTCCTCGCCGGCGAAGGCGATGGCGGCCAGCTCCTCCGCGGCCTGCTCCCGCTCCCGCCAGCGCCAGCCCTCGTTCACGACCGGCGCGGTCGAGGCCCGCCGGATGGCCTCCACGATCGCCGGGTGGCCATGGCCGAGCGGCGCTGCGGTGTTCGAGGCGTCGACTACCCGCTGGCCGCTCGCGAGCTCGAACCACACCCCTTGCCCGCCCACGACCTCGGGGACGTCGTTGCCCGGCGTCAGGCTCGTCGAGAGCAGGCGCGCAGCTGCACTCACGCGAGGGGCCTCCCACCGATGCCCCAGCGCTCCGCCGCGACGCCTTCGAGCACCACCCAGATGTCCGGGCGTGCCTCCTCGCCGAAGACCTGGCAGGCTGCGTCCGTGAGCGCTGCGATCAGGCGCTCGCAAGCGGCCGGGTCCGCGAAACGTCGTTCCGTTGCTTTCACCTCGATGTACGGCATGGTCCTCCTCGGCTCCGTGAACTGTGTGTCTCGATCTACTCCGGCTGTCCGAGCGGCGCCGGCGGGCTCAGATCTTCAGACGTCCCAGCCGGCGTCGACCGGGATGTCGTGGCCGGTGATGTTGCGCGCGGCCGGCGACACGACGAAGCGCACCGCCTCTGCGACGTCGATCTCGTCGACGAACCGGCCGAGCGCAGTCTGGGCGGCGAAGTCTGCGTACACCTCCGCCGGCTCCCTGCCGAGCTTGCGGGCCTTCTCTGCGACGATGCGATCCATCCGGGCGCCGTTGGTGACGTTCGGGCAGACGTCGTTCACCGTGATGTCGTGGGGACCGAGCTCGAGCGCGAGCGTTCGGGTGAGGCCGCGCACCGCCCACTTGGAGGCCGAGTACCCGCTCCGGTTGCGGTAGCCGCGCAGCCCCGACGTCCCGGCCAGGTTCACGATCCGCCCACCCCCGCGGGCGACGAGGTGCGGGATCGCGTGCTTGCAGGGGAGGAACGTCCCGACCACGTTCAGGTCGAGGATGTGACGCAGCTCTTCGATCGGGTAGTCGGTGGCGGGTGTCTCGACGGGTCCCGTCCCGCCCGCGGCGTTCACGAGGATGTCGATGCCCCCGAAGCGCTCGACCACCGCAGCCGTCATGGCCACCACCGCCTGCTCGTCGGTGACATCGCAACCGAGGGGGAGGCTCTCGCGCCCCGGGAACCTTTCGTCGAGGACGGCGGCGAGGGCGCGGAGCGCGTCCTCGTCCCGACCGACGAGCGCGAGGTTGGCGCCGTCCTCGGCGAGGCAGGTCGAGATGGCCGCGCCGATCCCCTTGGCCCCGCCGGTCACGATCGCGACACGCCCGGCGAGGGGTCCTGTCCTTGTCATCCGTAGCTCCTTTGGGGGACCGGCACGATCGCCACGTTGTCGCTCGAGATCTCGGGGGCCCGCAGCCCGAGCGCCCCGGCGAGGGCCGTCGCCGCCTGGTGGACCAGGAGGAGGTCCCTCCGGAGCCGCCCGGGGGAGAGGCGGGGGCTCGGCCCGGCGATGCCGACGGCGCAGGCGACGTCGCTCTCCGAGAGCACCGGCACGGCGAGCCCCCAGACCCCGACGTTCGTCTCCTCGAAGCTGCTCGCCCACCCGCGATCCCGGATCCCGGCGAGCTCGTGGCGGAGGAGCTCCCCGTCGGTGATCGTCGTGTGGCAGACGGCCTCGAGCGGCCCG
>JAJZBW010000038.1 GCA_021798745.1 Actinomycetes bacterium | reverse complement strand
ACCGCGATGTCCCCGAGGAAGGCGAGGAGGAGGGCGTCGTCGAGCCGCCACGGCTCGGACCTCGGCGCCCGGTCCGCCCCGGCGGGGCCCTCGCCACGGGGCCCGCGCACGACCGCCCGCACGACCGCGACGAGGCCCGCGACGACGCCCGCGGCGAGCCCGAGGACCCCGAGAACGTGCACGGCGAGCAGCGCCGACGGGGTCCCTCCCGTGCCGAACCCCGTGCTCCCGAGCCCGAGGAGCTTGTCCCCGTAGGTGATCGCGAGCTTCACGTTCGTGACCATCTCCCGGAGCCCCGCCGTCGGGTTCGACTTGTTCACGACGAAGGTCCCGACGACCTTCGCGAGCTCGCGCCCGACGAGCGCGAGGACGACGGACGCGACCGCCGCGGTCACGCCCGGCGCGCCCTCTCGCCAGCGACGGGTCCTGAACGCGGCGAGCACGCCTGCGAGGCCGAGGGGGAGCACCCCGAACGCGATCGTCTGCAGGTCCCCGACCGACCCGGCCGCGAGGAGCAGGACCGCCGCGGTCCAGCGGAGCCGCGAGTACCCGGTGCAGAGGAACGCGAACGCGAGCATGCACCACAGGGCGGTCCCCACGTGGAGGGGGCCCTGGAGGTAGAAGGTCGCGAGCGCGTGGGACGGGAACGCGAGGAGCGCGAGCACCGTGAGCGCTCCCGCAGCGCCCGCGACACCGCCCCTGCGGTCGCGGGCGAGCCACATCCCGAGCACGACGAGGCACGCGGCGATGAACCCGGGGACGAGGTTGAGGAGCTCGGGCCGGACGCCCATGACGGCCACGCCCACCGCGTAGAGGAGCGCGTCCACCCCCCAGAACGAGTCGAGCGAGAGGAACCAGTGGTGGAGCGTCACGTGCCCGTGGGCGAGCGCCTGGCCCTCGAGGATCACGGTCGACCCGTCGGAGTTTCCTGGCACGGCGTGCACGGAGGTCGCGTAGAGGAGCACGGTGAGCGCCGCGAGCGCCGCGACGCTCGCGACGACCGGGACGACTCGTGGCGCACGCGTCCGCGACGTCGCCACGGGCGGCTCCCCGGTCAGCTCGCCCACCGGGTCGCGGCCGACGACCGCGTCGACGTCCCCCGCGTCGGTTTGCACGGTCGCACCGTAGCGAGGACCGGGCCCGTGCGAAAGCCTCCGGCCCCGATTGCCGGTCAGGAGCGGGGGCGCCCCGGGCTCTGCTCGGCCGCGGCGACGTGGAGGACGGCGTTTATGAGCGCGAGATGGGTGAGCGCCTGGGGGAAGTTCCCGAGCTGGCGCCCGGTGGTCGGGTCGAGCTCCTCCGCGTAGAGCCCGAGAGGGCTCGCCGCGGTGAGGAGCCGCTCGCAGAGCCGACCGGCCCGCGCGACCTCGCCGATCTCCGCGAGCGCCGAGACGAGCCAGAACGAGCAGGTCGTGAAGCTCCCCTCGGGCTGGTCGAGCCCGTCGTCCGTCGTCTCCGTCCGGTACCGGAGGACCATCCCGTCCACGGTCAGCTCCTCCGCGACCCCGCGCACCGTCGCGACGAGGCGCGGGTCGTCGGGCGGGAGGAACCGGACGAGCGGGAGCAGGAGCAGCGACGCGTCGAGCTCGGAGCTCGCGTAGGACTGCGTGAAGCGCCCCGATCCGTCGACCCCGTTCGCGCACACGTCCGCGTGGATCTCCTCCGCCGCGGCCGCCCACGCGTCGGCCCGGCCGAGGTCGCCACGCAGCGCGGCGAGCCGGGCGCCACGGTCCGCGGCGACCCAGCACATGACCTTCGAGAACGTGAAGTGCCGCGGCTCTCCCCGGACCTCCCAGATCCCGCGGTCCGGCTCGCGCCAGCACGCGAGGGCGGACTCGACCGAGTGCACGACGATCCTCCACGTGCGCTCGGTGAGCGAGTCCCGGTTGCGCGCGTGCTGGTACACGCAGTCGACGAGCGCTCCGAAGATGTCGTGCTGGTCCTGCCCGTACGCCCCGTTCCCGACCCGGACCGGGGTCGCGCCGTCGTACCCGGTGAGGTGGTCGAGGGTCGTCTCGGGGTGCTGGGGGGCGCCGTTCACCGCGTAGAGGATCTCGAGGCGCGGCGCCCTGCCGGCGGCTCCTGTCACCCCGGGGACGACGTCGCGGTCGGGCTCCCCCGAGAGCATGTCGCCGAGGAACGCGAGGAAGTCCTCGGCCTCGGCGTCGAAGCCGAGCGCGTGGAGCCCCCACATCGCGAACGCCGTGTCGCGCACCCATGCGAACCGGTAGTCCCAGTTGCGCCCCCCTCCGGGCTGCTCGGGCAGCGAGGTGGTCGGCGCCGCGAGGAGGGCGCCCGTCGGCGCGTGCGTGAGCCCCTTCAGCGCGAGCGCGCTCCGCTCGAGCGCCTCCCGCCCGGGGTGGTCGGGGATCACGCCCCGGTCGAGCCAGGCTCGCCAGAACCCCTCGGTCTCGCGTCTCCACTCGGCGACCTCGGCCTCCTCGAGCGGGAGCGGGCGGTCCGACCATCCGAGCGAGACGAACGCGACCTCCCCCTCGACGAGCCGGTGACGCGCGAGCACGTTGCGACCCTCGATCCCGAGCCGGAGGTTGCCGGCCATCGCGAGGCGCACCTCCCCGGGCGTGGACGTCGCGACCTCGAGGTACCCCGCCCCCGAGTACTCCCAGCGCGCGTCGACCCGGCCGTAGTCGAACGAGGGCGCGCACGACAGCGCGAGGTCGACGACCCCGTGCACGCACCTCGCGATCCGGACGAGCACGTGCCGCGCGTCGAAGTCGCTCGGGGTCCGGCGGTGCAAGAGGGAGCGGTCGTCGTTCCGGTGCCAGGGGCCGACCGCGAGGAAGTCCGTCACGACGAGCCACCCCGTCGCGGTCTGCCAGGTCGTCTCGAGGACCGTCGTCCCCGGCAGGTACCGCCTGCTCGCGGGCACCGACAGGTCCTGCGGACCGAGCCGGAACGACCCCGCCGAGCGGTCGAGGATCGTCCCGAGCACGCTCGGGTCGTGGGGGCTCGGGAGGCACAGCCACTCGACCGCTCCGCTCGGGGCCACGAGGCAGTTGTTCTCGCAGTCCGAGAGGAACGCGTAGTCCGCGATCGCGGGGAACGACGTGGCGATCCGCGCGAGCTCGCCCCCGAGGCGGTCGTCGCGGCCGCCGGCGATCGCGTGGAGCGCCGCGTGGGGCGCCGCGTGGGGCGGCGCGCCGTACCCGACCTCGAGAGCCCCGAGCCCGTCCGTCTCGGCCGGCACCGCGTCCACGGCCTCCTCCTCCTCGCGCCCGGCGGCGCACCCGCGCCTAACGGCACGAAGGGGCGACGTTCGAGAGCGCGCCGGGAGACGGCGGGCTCGGGCATCATGGACCCGCGAGGGGTCCGCCGCGCGGAGGACCGGAGACGAGGGGGCCGACGTGAGCAGCGGGGACGACCGAGCGCGCGCGGACACGGAGAAGCGCGCCGCGGCGGAGCGCGCGGCGGAGCTCGTCGAGCAGCGGATGCTCGTCGGTCTCGGGACCGGGAGCACGGTCGCGCACCTCCTCCCCGCCCTCGCACGACGGGGCCTGCGGATCCGGTGCGTCGCGACCTCGCCGGAGACGGCGGACGCGGCGCGTCGCCTCGGCCTCGACGTCGTCCCGTTCTCCGGCCGGGACCGGGTCGACCTCGCGATCGACGGCGCCGACGAGGTCGACCCCGGATGCTGGCTCGTGAAGGGAGGCGGCGGCGCGCACACCCGCGAGAAGGTCGTCGCGGCCGCCTCGGACCGGTTCGTCGTGATCGTCTCGTCGGACAAGCTCGTCGACCGGCTCGCACCCCCGGTGCCCGTCGAGCTCCTCGACTTCGGCGCGGACGCGACCCTCGCGGCGATCGGGGACGCGTCCCTCCGCGGCGGGGCGCGCTCCCCGGACGGGGGGCTCCTCGCCGACTACCGCGGCGACGTCGCCGACCCGGCGGCGCTCGCGACCCGTCTCGACTCGATCCCCGGGGTCGTCTCGCACGGGCTGTTCCCCCCCGCTCTCGTCGGCGAGGTGCTCGTCGGAGCGCTCGACCCCGCCGGAGAGGCCACCGGGACGGGGGCGCACGTCGCCGTCCGGCGCGTCGTGCCCGTCGCGCGGGCCGGTGGCGGGTAGCCCCGCTCCGGGACGGACGCGTCCCGGGCGCGCCCGTCCGGCTCGTCGCGTCGGGACGGCGGGGCGGTGACGTCGGGCCCGGGGCCCCCGGCGGGCACCGCTGCCGTGCTCCTGTGCGCCGGGGCGGGCAGCAGGTACGAGGCACGGGACGGGACGCACAAGCTCCTCGCACCGTTCCGGGGGCGCCCGCTCGTGAGCTGGGCGGTCGACGCGGTCCTTCGGGCGGGGTTCGCGGCGACCTACGTCGTGACGGGCGCTGCCGACCTCTCCGGGCTCCTCCGCGCGCCCGCCGTCGAGGTGGCGAACCCACGGTGGGCCGCCGGGCAGGCGACGTCGCTCGCGTGCGGGGTCGACGCCGCGGACCGGGACGGGTTCGACGCGGTGGTCGTCGGGCTCGGCGACCAGCCGCTCGTGACCGCGGCGTGCTGGCGCGCGGTCGCGTCCTCGGGCGCACCCGTCGCGGTCGCGACGTACTCGGGCCGCAGGCGCAACCCCGTCCGTCTCGCGCGCGCCGTGTGGGCGGAGCTCCCGAGGAGCGGGGACGCGGGCGCACGGGTCCTCATGTCCGAGCGGCCGGACCTCGTCGCCGAGGTCGCCTGCGACGGCGACCCGCTCGACGTCGACGTCGTGACGGACGGGACGACGCGCTAGCCGTCGACCTCGATGAGGTGGCACGGGAGCGTGTTCAGCTCCTCGGGCGCCCCGTCGCGGGCGACGACCGTCCCGCCGATGTTCACGCGCTCGCGGCCGATGCAGGCGTTCGGCTCGAACGAGTACGCCGAGCCCGTCGGGACCGGTGCGTCCATCGTCGGGGGGACGGGCCGCAGGTACGGGAGCTCGGAGCCGACGTGGCTCTCGGCCCCGACGAAGAAGTGACCGAGCATGCTCGCAGGCGAGAGGCTGTGGACGAGGGGCGACAGGTGCCAGCACCCGGCGTCGAGCACGGGGGCCGCCATCGCCTCGCAGACCTCCACGAACGACGCCCCCGGCCGGAGCGCGGCGAGCCCGGCGTCGTACGCGGCGCGCGCGACCTCTCCGAGCCGGACGCGACGCGCGCTGGGCGGGCCGACCGACGCGGTCACCTGCTGCTGGGTCTCCATCCCCCCGCACACGGTCATGAGCTCCGCGTACACGAGGTCGCCCGGCTCGACCGTCCTCGGCGGGACCGCACGGTCCGCCCCCCACTCGGGCGGCCCCCACCCGAGGGTGTCGACCCCGGAGCGGACGATGAGCGACGGGGCGTGGGTGCCCGCTCCGTTGCGGTTGATCACGTCCATCACCGCCGCGTAGACCTCGCTCTCGCGCACCCCGGGACGGAGCACCTCGACCATGGCCTCGCACGCGAGCTCCCCGACACGCGCGCAGTGCCGCGTGAGCGCGAGCTCCTCCTCGCTCTTCTCGAGCATGAGGAGCGAGAACGCAGCGGAGAGCTCCACGAACTCCACGCCCGGGAGGCCGTCGAGCACCGGTCGCCAGACCCCGTAGGGGATGACGCCCTCGAGCTCCATCGGGTTCCTGCTCGCCAGCCCGACGACGCCGACGCGCGACGTCGCGAGGCCGAGCCCTCGGATCGTGGAGACGATCGACGGGCCGATGAGCCCCGCGCGGATGTCCTCGATCCAGTAGCCGCCCGCTATCCCCGGGTCCGTCCGCCCGACGATGCGGAACGGGCTCCACGTGAGGTACACCGGAGGCGCCGTCGCCGGCAGCACGACGACCCCTTGGATCGACTCGCCCGAGAGGTAGGTCTCGAACGACTCGCGGCCGCGGAGGCCGGCGACGACGAGCGCGTCGCACCCGCGCTCGGCGAGCAGCCCGCGCGTGCGCGCCCACCGCCGGTCTCGCTCCGCGAGCGAGAGCCCGGGCACGTCCTCGACCAGGTCCGCCATCTCCCGCTCCCCCTCGCCCGCACCGCCGCCGCGCTCTGCCCGGACCGCGTCCTTACTACCGCGGTAAGTTGCAATCACGCTACGGGCCGGACGGTGGCCGGTCAACGTCCGGGGGGCGCGTGGCGCCGCGGGCGAGGTGCGCCGTCGGCCGTCTCCCGGCCGACGGACGGGCCGACCGGGGGCGTGGGTCACCCGAGGGGGGCGAACCGCGCCGTGAAGTGTCGGAGCTGGGGAGGCTCGTCGACGATCCGGTAGCCGCCGAGCGACCCCGCGTCGCGGGCGACGGCCTCGCAGACCTCGATCACGTAGTCGACGTGGCTCTGGGTGTAGGTGCGCCGGGGTATCGCGAGCCGGACGAGGTCCATCGCGGCCGGCTCCTCCGTGCCGTCCGGACGACGGCCGAACATCACGGTCCCGATCTCGCAGCTCCGTATCCCGCCGCGCTCGTAGAGCGCGACGGCGAGCGACTGGCCCGGGTACTCGAGGGGCGGGACGTGGGGAAGCAGCGCGCGAGCGTCCACGTACACGGCGTGCCCGCCGATCGGGAGCACGACGGGGACGCCCGCCCGGTCGAGCGCCTCGCCGAGGTACGCGGTCGACCGGATCCTGTACCGCAGGTAGTCGTGGGACACGGCCTCGGAGAGCCCCTGGGCGATGGCCTCGAGGTCGCGCCCGGCGAGCCCTCCGTAGGTCGGGAAGCCCTCGGTCAGGACGAGAAGGTTCCGGGCCTGCCGGGCGAGCTCGTCGTCGTTGCACGCGAGCCACCCGCCGATGTTGCACATCGGGTCCTTCTTCGCGCTCATGGTCATCCCGTCGGCGAGCGAGGCCATCTCGCGGACGATGTCCGCGACGTCCCGTCCCGACTGGCCGGGCTCGCGCTCGCGTATGAACCACGCGTTCTCCGCGAACCGGCACGCGTCGAGGAACAGCGGGACCCCGGCACGGTCGCACGCGGCGCGGACCTCTCGGAGGTTCGCGAGGCTCACGGGCTGCCCGCCTCCGGAGTTGTTCGTCACGGTCACCATCACGAGCGGGACCTGGCCGGCACGCGACGCGAGCAGCGCAGAGAGCGCCCCGACGTCCACGTTCCCCTTGAACGGGTGGCGGCTCGCGGGGTCGCGGCCCTCCGCGACCACGAGGTCGACGGCCTCCGCCCCGCTCGCCTCGACGTTCGCACGCGTCGTGTCGAAGTGCGTGTTGCTCGGGACGACGAGACCCGGGGCGCCGACGACCCCGAACAGGATCCTCTCCGCGGCGCGCCCCTGGTGCGTCGGGATCACGTGGCGGAACGGGAACAGCTCGGTCACGGCGCGCTCGAACGCGAACCAGGAGGGAGAGCCCGCGTAGGACTCGTCGCCGCGCTGTATCGCCGCCCACTGGTCGCGGCTCATGGCGCCCGTCCCGGAGTCCGTGAGGAGGTCGACGAGGACGTCCTGCGCACGGAGCGAGAACAGGTTGAACCCCGCCTCTCGGATCGCCTCCTCCCTCTCGGCGCGTGTCGCCATAACGAGCGGCTCGACCGAGTGGATGCGGAACGGCTCGATGATCGTGCGGAACTCGCCCCGCTCGTGCTGCTCGCCCGTCACCTCGGACCTCCCTCCCGTGTCGTGCCGGGCCGTGGCCCGGGCACGGCCCGGGCGGCCGACTACCCGCCGTGCTCGTAGAAGCCGCGCCCGGACTTCCTGCCGAGGCGCCCGGACTCGACCATCCGGGAGAGGAGCGCCGGGGCCACGCAGGCGCTGTCGCGGAGCTCCGCGTAGAGGACGTCCGCTATGGACTTCACGGTGTCGAGGCCGATGAAGTCCGCGAGCTCGAGGGGTCCCATCGGGTGCGCGCACCCGGCGCGCATCGCCGCGTCGACGTCCTCGACGCTCGCGAGCCCCGACTCGACCATGCGGACGGCCGCGAGGAGGTACGGGACGAGGAGGGCGTTGACGACGAAGCCCGCGCGGTCGACGGACCGGACGACCCGCTTGGAGAGGACGTCGCGTGCGAACGCATCGGCGCGCTCGATCGTCCCCTCGCTCGTGGAGAGGCACGGGACGAGCTCGACGAGGCCCATCACGGGAACGGGGTTGAAGAAGTGCATCCCGACGACCCGCTCGGGCCGCGCGGTCGCGGCGGCGAGGCGGGCGATCGGGATCGAGGAGGTGTTCGAGGCGAGGACCGCCTCGCTCGACGCGAGCACCCGGTCGAGCTCGGCGAAGACCGAGCACTTGAGCCCCTCGTCCTCGGCGACGGCCTCGACGACGAGCTCGCAGGTGGAGAGCGCGGCGAGCGAGGAGGCGACCTCCACGCGCCCGAGGACGGGCGCGAGCTCCTGCTCCGCGAGCTTCCCCGCCGCGACCGCGCGGCGGAGCGAGCGCTCCAGTCGCTCCCGCCCGCGACGGGCGGCGTCCCCGTCCGCCTCGACCACCGTCACGGCGACCCCGGCGCGCGCGACGACCTCGACGATGCCCGAGCCCATGAGGCCGCATCCGACGACGCCGACCCTCCTCGCGTCACTCGCCACGGAACACCGCCTTTCCCGGGCCCTCCGCGAGGAACGAGGCCATCCCGGCGGCTGCGTCGCGCGTCGCGAGCGCGGCCTGCATCGCGGCGCGCTCCGCGTCGAGCGCCGCGTCGAGCGCCTCGCCGGGCGCACAGGAGCGGTCCGCGATCCCCATCCGGAGCGCCTCCTCCGCGCCGACCACGCGGCCCGTGAGGACGAGGTCCTTCGCCCGCGCCGGCCCGACGAGCCGGGCGAGCCGCTGAGTCCCGCCCGCTCCGGGGAGGATCCCGAGGAGGACCTCCGGCTGGCCGAGCCTCGCGTCCCCGGCGACGACCCGGAGGTCGCACGCGAGTGCGAGCTCGAGGCCGCCTCCGAGCGCGTGCCCGGAGAGCGCGGCGAGCGTCGGCCGCGGGAAGCCCGCGAGCGCGTCGCACGCGGCGCGGAACGCGTCGAGGAGCCCGGGAGCGCGCGCCGGGTCCGCGAGCTCCGCGACGTCCGCTCCCGCCGAGAAGATTCGCTCCCCCCCGTAGAGCACGAGAGCACCGGGTGGACGGTCGCGGAGCGATGCGACCGCGTCCGCGAGCAGCCCGAGCAGCTCGGTCGAGAGCGCGTTCGCACGGGGCCGGTCGATCGTCACGACGGCGACCCCCCCGCGCTCCTCGACGCGGACCGGCGCCTCGGGGGTCTTGCCACGGGAGCCCGGCCCGCTCACGGCGCGACGCTAGCCATCGGCCGGTCGGGACGGCAAGACCGGCGTCGTCGCCGGGACGCGCGCGGGCGGATCGGTAACATCGGACGGTGCCCCTCCTCCACTTCTCGGACTTCGTCGCAGGTGCGGTGTACGAAGTCGGGAGCGTCGCGGTCAGCGAGGCCGAGATCCTCGAGTTCGGGAGGCGGTTCGACCCCCAGGTCTTCCACGTCGACCCGGACCTCGCGAGGTCCACCGTGTTCGAGGGGCTCGTCGCGAGCGGATGGCACACGTGCTCGATGTTCATGCGGCTCTTCGTGGACGCGCTCCTCGCGGGGAGCGCGTGCCTCGGATCCCCCGGGATCGACGAGATCCGCTTCCTCCGCCCCGTCCGACCGGGAGACGTGCTCACCGGGCGCGCGACCGTCGTCGACTCGGCCCCGGCGCGCCGGCCCGGTCGTGGCGTCGTGCGGATGCGGTGCGAGATGGCCGACGCCGCGGGACGCGGGGTCCTCGCCATGACGACGCGCACGATCTTCGCGACCGAGCAGGCGCTCGTGACCCGACAGGAGGACGCCGTGGAACAGAGCCCCGGGCGCGAGCCGCTCGTGCTCGTCGAGCGCCGGGGGCACGTCGCCGTCGTCACGCTCAACCGGCCCGAGGCGCGCAACGCGATCGACGCGCGCATGGCGCTCGCTCTCGGCGAGGCGGTCGAGGAGCTCGACCAGGACGAGGACGTCCGGGCCGTCGTGCTCACCGGGGCGGGCGGGAAGGCGTTCTGCGCCGGAGCGGACCTGAAGGCGCTCGCACGCAACGAGCCCTACGCGGCGCCGGGCCACGAGCAGTGGGGGTTCGCGGGGTTCGTGGACCACGTCCCCTCGGCACCGGTCGTCGCCGCGGTCGAGGGTGCCGCGTTCGGGGGCGGCGCCGAGATCTGCCTCGCGTGCGACCTCGTCGTCGCGGGCGAGGGCGCCCGCTTCGCGCTGCCGGAGGTCCGCCGGGGGATCATCCCCGGAGGAGGCGGCCTCGTGCGGCTCCCGGGCCAGGTGCCGCTCAAGATCGCGACCGAGCTCGTGCTCACCGGGCGCGAGATCTCCGCCGCCGAGGCGTCGAGGCTCGGGCTCGTGAACAGGGTCGTCGCCGACGGCGGCGCGCTCGACGCGGCGGTCGCGCTCGCCGAGGAGATCGGCGCGAACGCACCGCTCGCGGTGCGGGCCGCGAAGCGCGTCCTCGCCGCGCGGGCAGGGCTCGCGGGCGAGCTGCTCGCGGACCGGCACGCCCAGTCGCGCGAGGAGCGCGCGAAGATCGGCCGCACCGACGACGCGACCGAGGGCGCCCGTGCGTTCGCCGAGCGCCGAGCGCCCCGCTGGACCGGGCGCTGAGCTCAGATCCGGTGGTTCGGCGGTCCGTCGTGGACGGTCACCGTCACACGGTCGCTGAAGCTCTCCATCGACCAGAGGCCGAAGCGCGCCCATCCGCTCTCCTTCACCCCGCCGATCGGGAGGTTCGGCTCCGCGTACATCGTCGGGCCGTTCACGTTCACCACGCCCGCCTCGAGCCGTCGGGAGATCGCGACCGCGCGGCCCGTGTCGCGGGTGAGGATCGACGCGGTGAGCCCGTAGGGGGTCGAGTTCGCGACGGAGACCGCCTCGTCGATCCCGTCGAACGGCTCCACGACGACGACCGGGGCGAACGTCTCCTCGCAGTACATCGTGGCCTCGGGGGGGACGCCGACGAGGATCGTGGGCTCGAAGCAGCGCCCCGTGGACCCGCCGCCGAGCACGACCGTCGCCCCGCTCGCGACCGCCTCCTCGATCCGTCGCCTCGCGCTCGCGACCGCCTGGTCGTGGATGAGCGGCCCGAGCTGGGAGGCCGGATCGCTCGGGTCGCCGACACGGAGCGAGGCCGCCTTCTCCGAGAGCCTCCCGAGGAACTCGTCGAGCACCGGGCGCTCGACGACGAGCTTGCGCGTGTTCATGCAGATCTGGCCCTGGTGGAAGAACGCGGCGAACGCCGCCGTCTCCACGGCCGCGTCGAGGTCCGCGTCCGCGAGCACGATCGTCGGGTTGAACCCCCCGAGCTCGAGGGCGATCCGCTTGAGGTGGCGGCCGGCGCGCTCGGCGAGCATGCGCCCGACCGCGGTCGACCCCGTGAAGTTGAACGCACGGACCTCGGGCCGCTCGAAGAGCACGTCCGCGACGGGCCCCGCCTCCCCCGGGCCGTGCGTGACGACCTGGAGCACCTCCGCGGGGAAGCCGGCCTCCTCGAGGACCTCCGCGACGAGGAGGCCCGCGGACACCGGGGCGAGCTCCGACGGCTTCAGGACCACGGTGTTGCCCGCGGCGAGCGGGGGAGCGACCGTGCGCCACGCGAGGTTGAACGCTCCGTTCCACGGCGAGAACCCCGCGACGACGCCGAGAGGCCGCCGCGTCGCCATCGCGTAGGTCCCCGGCGCGTCCACCGGTATCACGGTCCCCGCGTCCCCGTAGGACCACTGCGCGGCGAGCCGGAGGAAGCCGGCCGCCCACTGGACCTGGAACGCGGCGAACGCCCGCACGGCTCCGGTCTCGAGCGCCATGGTCGCGACGAGGTCGTCGCGACGTCGCTCGACGACGTCCGCGGCCCTGAGGAACAGGCGCTGCCGCTCGCGCGGCGGAGTCGCCGACCACGGCGCGAACGCCGCAGCGGCGGAGTCGACCGCTCGGCCGACGTCGGCGGCGGTCGCGGACGGGACGCGCGCGTACACCCCTCCCGTGAACGGGTTCAGGTCCTCGAAGGTGCCGCCGTCCGACGCGGCGACCCACCGGCCCGCGATCCGCTGGCTCCGCTCCGCGACCTCCCCGGGAACTTCGACGGTTCCGGTCATCGCCACCTCCGTGCGTCGTCGGACGCCGGGCGCACCGCGTGCGCCGGCCTGCCGTGCGCGGCCCCCCGATCGAGCTCACGTCGACTAGTGGTGACTATAGAGGGTAGGTACCGGCCGGACCAGCGGACCGGCCCGGCCGCGCCCCTCCGCACGCGCGCCGCTTCCTGCCCCTTCTCCTGCTGCGCCAGTACTTTCCCCGTGCCCGACCCTCGAGGCGCGGGTGGGCGGGACGGCGCGGCGCGACGGCCGCTGCGGGTGCGGATCCCGGATCGCGCACGTTGCTACTACCACTGGTAGGGTGCACATCGGCCTGCCGGGGAGGGCGGGCTGCGGCGCGACGGTCGCCGTGCAGGAGCCGGTCTCGGAGCGTGGGGAGCCGCGGATGATCGAGGGGATGGTGCCGTACCCGGAGCCGGTCGCGGCCGAGTACCGGGCGCGCGGCTACTGGGAGGACCGGACGCTCTGGTCGGTCTACGCGGAGTCGTTCGAACGGCACGCGACGCGCGTCGCGCTCCTCTCCGGCGACGAGGAGGTCACGTACGCGGAGGTCGCGGCCCGCGCGACCCGCCTCGCGGCCGGGCTCCGGCGCGTCGGGCTCCGCCCGGGCGACCGGATCGTCGTGCAGCTCGTGAACGAGCCCGCCTTCTTGTACCTGTACTTCGCCTGCCAGCGCCTCGGGGTCGTCCCCCTCCTCGCCCTTCCTCCGCACCGCGAGCACGAGATCGGGCACTACGTGGAGTTCGTCGGGGCCGTCGCGTACGCGGTCTCGTCGGGGACGAGCCGGTTCGACTTCGTGGGGTTCGCGCGCGAGGTCCAGGCCCGTCACCCGGGGCTCCGCCACGTGCTCGTGTCCGGGCGCGGCGCGCCGGACGACCTCGTCTCGATCGACGCGATGCTCCGCGAGGAGGTGGAGGTCTCCGCCGAGGAGGTCGCCGCTCTCGACGCGGTCGAGGTGGACCCGGGCGACCCGTGCTGCCTGCTCCTCTCGGGCGGGACGACGGGGATCCCGAATGTCATCGCGCGCACGCACAACGACTACGTGTACAACGCACGCGTCTCGGCGGAGGTGAACGGGGTCGACGGGGACAGCCGGGTCGTCGCGTGCCTCCCGCTCGCGCACAACTACCCGCTCAACGCCGGCGTGCTCGCGTCCTGGCTCCACGGCGGAGCGGTCGTGCTCGCGCCGACGCCCGGCGCGGCGGACGCGCTCCCGCTCGTCGAGCGGCACCGGGCGACCCACGTCGAGGCCGTCCCGGCCGTGTGGATCACGTGGCTGAACGACCCCGTCCTCTCGACCCTCGACGTGTCGAGCGTGCGCGTCGTGAACAGCGCGGCCCAGAAGCTCCAGCCCGAGATCTGCGCCCGCCTCGAGACGACCTTCCCGAACGCGGTCGTCCAGGAGATCTTCGGGATGACCGAGGGGCTGCTGTTCATGAACCGCCTCGACGACCCCCCCGAGGCGCGTCGCGAGACGGTCGGCACGCCGATCTCGGAGGCGGACGAGGTGCGCCTCGTCGACGAGGACGGCGACGACGTCGCCCCGGGCGAGGTCGGCGAGCTCCTCTGCCGCGGTCCCTACACGCTTCGCGGGTACTTCTCCGCCCCGGAGGTGAACGCGAGGATGTTCACCTCGGACGGCTACTACCGGAGCGGCGACCTCCTGAGGCGGCACCCCTCGGGCGGGTACGTCGTCGAGGGGCGCAAGAAGGACCTCGTGAACCGGGGCGGCGAGAAGATCAGCGTCGAGGAGGTCGAGGACATGCTGCTCGCACATCTCGCCGTCCGCAACGTCGCCTGCGTCCCGATGCCGGACGAGGTCCTCGGCGAGAGGATGTGCGCGTTCGTCGTGCCGGCGGGCGACGCCCCCTCCCTCGCGCAGCTCTGCGACTTCCTCGAGCAGCGGGGGCTCGCCCGCTTCAAGTGGCCCGAGCGCCTCGAGGTCGTCGAGGACCTCCCCCTCTCGAACATCGGCAAGGTCCAGAAGAACGTCCTCGCGGCGCGCGCCGCCGAGCTCGTGAAGGCGCGCGTCTCGTGAGGAGGCGGAGCCGGGGCGCGACGGACCGGGGCGCGACGACGTGAGCGTGCGCGTCGAGCGCGAGCTCCAGCCCTCGGGGGGAGAGGTCGCCGTCGTCACCCTCGACGACCCGGGACGACGGAACATCCTCTCCCCGGAGATGGTCGAGTCGCTCGTGGGTGCGACGGCCGAGCTCGCGCGGGACACCTCGGTCGCCGCGGTCGTCGTGACCGGGGCGGGGCCCGCGTTCTGCGGTGGGGCGCCGCTCTCGAGCCTCGTGGACGCGAGCGGGCAGGCGCGCGACGGCGGCGGGGCCGAGGCCGCGCTCCGCTCGATCTACGCGGCCTTCGAAGCCGTCGCACGGCTCCCGATGCCGACGATCGCCGCCGTGAACGGGCCGGCGGTCGGGGCCGGGACGAACCTCGCGCTCGCGTGCGACGTCCGGGTCGCGGCGCGCAGCGCGCGATTCGACAGCAGGTTCCTCGCTCTCGGCCTCCACCCCGGGGGGGCGCACACGTGGGCGCTCTCCCGGCTCGCAGGGCCCTCGGCGGCACGTGCGATGGTGCTCCTCGGCGAGGTCGTCGGGGGCGACGAGGCCGAGCGCATCGGGCTCGTGTGGCGGTCGGTCGACGACGACGAGCTGCTCGGGCACGCGCTCGAGCTCGCGCGTCGCGCCGCGTCGGTGCCCGCGGCGCTCCTCCGCAGGGCGAAGGAGACGTTCGCTCGCACCGAGCCCGTCGCGACGAGGGCCGAGGCGACCGACGTCGAGCTCGAGGCACAGCTCTGGTCGCTCGCCGACCCGGGGCTCTCGGCGCTGCTGTCCGAGGCCGCACGGGCGCGTGCGCACCGGCCTCCCCCGGGGACGGCCGGCACGTGACCTGTACTATTCACCCACGGAAGCACTAGGAGGCGGCATGTCGGCGCGACCGGTGGCCCTCGTGACGGGGTCCTCGAGCGGGATGGGCCAGTCGGCGGCGACGCTCTTCGCGTCGCGCGGCTACGACCTCGTCGTGAACTACTCGCACCGGCCCGACGGGGCGGACGCGACCGCGAGGGCCGTCGAGGCGGCGGGCGGGCGTGCGGTCGTCGTGCGCTGCGACGTGAGCGACGAGGACGCCGTCGCCGCGCTCGCCGGGTCGTGCCGGCGGGAGTTCGCGCGCCTCGACGTGCTCGTGAACGCCGCCGGCACGACGACCATGCAGCCTCCCCAGGACCTCGCGGCGACGACCATGGACGAGTGGGACCGGATCATGTCCGTGAACGTGCGGGGGCTGTTCCTCGTGACCCGGGCGTGCGCCCCCCTGCTCGCGGAGGCGCGCGGCAGCGTCGTGAACCTCGGGAGCCTCGCAGGGATCCGACCGACGGGAGTCCAGCCGTACGCGTACGCGGCGAGCAAGGGGGCCGTCGCGACGCTCACGAAGCTCCTCGCCTCGAACCTCGCCCCCGAGGTCCGGGTCAACGCGGTGCTGCCCGGATGGGTCGAGGGGAGCTGGATGCAGGACCAGCTCGGGGCCGACTACGACCGGCTCGTCGAGCGCCGCGCGCGCCACACGCCGCTCCGTCGGGTCGCGTCCAACGACGACGTCGCGGAGACGATCTTCTCGATCGCGACGTCCATGCACTTCGTCACCGGCCAGCTCGTGGCCGTCGACGGTGGCTACTCGAGCACCACCTGAGGCGAGGAGGGACCGTGCCCGCACACCGCACAGAGACCGCCGCGACGGGAGACTCCGCCGAGGACTTCGCGTCGGCGCTCGCCCAGCTCGGCTTCTCCCACCACGAGGCTCGCGCGTACGTCGGGCTCCTCGGAGGCGAGCCGCGGACGGGGTACGCGGTCGCGAAGGCGACCGGCGTCCCGCAGCCGAAGGTGTACGAGGCGCTCCGCAAGCTCGTCGCCCGCGGCGCGGCGTTCGAGCTCGCGGGGCGCCCGTCGCGGTTCGTGCCGGTCCCGACGGACCAGCTCCTCGCGAGGCTCGAGTCGACCTTCACGGACCGGATGCGCGTCGCGCGCCGGAGCGCGGATGCGCTCGAGGGCGACGGCGTCGTCCCGACGTACGAGGCCGTCCGTCGGCTCGAGGAGTGGCCGGCCATCGAGGCGGCGGCCTGCGAGACCATCGCGCGTGCGCGCCGGCGCGTCTACGTGTCCGCCCGCGTCGACGAGCTCCGCGCCCTGCAGGGCGAGATCGAGGACGCGGTCGCGCGCTCGGTCGACGTCGTCGCGCTCTGCTTCGGAAAGGAGCCCTGGACGATCCCCGGGGTTCGCACGTTCACGCACGCGAGCACGGACAAGATCCTCTACCGCAGCCACCAGGCCCGCCACGTCGCGGTCGTCGTCGACTCGGCGGAGACGGTCTGGGCGCTCGCGACCGACGGCCACAACTGGTCGGGGGTCGTGAGCGACAGCGCCCTCGTCGTCGCCGCGATCAAGGACTTCGTCCGCCACGACATCGACCTCCAGCGCGTCTACGCCGACTTCGGCGAGGACCTGAAGCGCGCGTACGGCCCTGCGCTCGAGGTCCTCGAGGACTACCGGCACGACCCCGCGGTCGCCCCGCCCGAGGTGCCCGGCGGGGCCTCGGAGGCCGAGGCGACGGGCTGAGCCCCTGCCCGGTCGCCCACCGCTCAGGGCCGTGTCGCGGGCGAGCGCGTCGCCGCTCGCCGCGTGCGGGACCGTGGGAACCAGCGAGTGTCGTCACGAGCATCGTGACAGCGCGGTTGCCTGCAGTCGCATCCAGATGCCCGATGGGAAGGTGGAGGTGGCCAAGGAGCCGTTCGCCACGACCCAAGAGGGCCAGGACGGTGATCGGCGCGGCGTCGTGCGCGTACGGACTCTCGTCGACCACAGCTGGCCACGTCTACGCGATCGCGGGCACGGGCGACGGCGCCGGCGGGACCGGCGGCATCGCGGGCGGCGGCGGTCCGGGAGCCTCGGCAGAGCTGAACAGCCCAGACGGTGTCGCGACCGATGCGTCCGGCGACGTCCTCATCGCGGATCTGGCGAACAACCGTGTGCAGAGGATCACGGGCAACTTCACGGACAAGACCACCTACACCTATGACGCGGCGCGGAACCTCACGACCGGACCGGGCGGCACGACCCAGGCGTTCGACGCCGCGGGCGAGCTCTGCTGGGCAACCCCTGTCTGCCAGGCTCCGGTGAGACACCTTCGGTAGTGAACGATCGCTACAGGGCGAGACCGGAACCAGGTAGACCAGATGACCATGACGAGCCCACCCCTGCTCGAGCGCGCCCATGATGGCGTG
>JAJZBW010000037.1 GCA_021798745.1 Actinomycetes bacterium | reverse complement strand
CGGCGCTGCGCGACTTGGCCGGGCCGCGCGAGTGGCGCGCGCCGCGCCCGGCCGCGGCGGTGCCCACGTTGGTTCTCGGGACTGCTCCCTCCGCGAATGACACGGGATCCTCCTTGTGGCGCGTACCTGGGCGCCCCGTCGTGGTGGGCGGCCGTGCTGCTCGTGGGCTCCGTCGGACACGGCGACCGTCGCGCCGTGCGATGCGCTGTCGACGGGCGTCTCCGCCGGGGTCGCCTGCGGGCGCTCTCTCCTCTCCTGCGTGGCCACGTCCGGGTCGGCCGGGACCGGGTCGCCCGGTCCCGGGCGCCCACGAGACCCCGGATCGGAGAGGGCCGCGCTAGCCGGGCTCGCGCGTCACGCGCACATGGTCGATCATCTCCTCGAGGGTCGGGTAGGCGGGGAGCGTTCCGGGCCGCGCGACGGAGCGCGCTGCATAGTGGACCGCGAATCGGGCGGCGTCGACAAGCCCGTCGCCGCCGTGAAGGCGGCTGGCGAGCGCGCCGACGAAGGCGTCACCTGCGCCCGTCGTGTCCGTCGCGTCGACGAGAGGGGCGGACGCGAGCAGGTCCTCGGCCCCGTCGACGGACAGGTACGCACCGAGCGGCCCGGCCGTGACGACGACTGCCGGGACGGCGAGCGCTCGGCGCACGAGCCCGGCGAGCTCCTCGACTGGAGCGTGGCGGCCCGCGAGCTGCGCGGCCTCGTGCTCGTTCGGGACGAGGATGTCGGTGAGCGCGACGAGCTGCGGGTCGAGTGGGGCTGCCGGCGCCGGGTTCAAGATGGTCGTCGCCCCGTGGGCACGCGCGAGCTCGAACGCCGCGATCGCGGCCTCCTGCGGCGCCTCGAGCTGCGCGACGACGAGGGAGGCGTCGCGAAAGGCCGGGGCCGAGCGCTCGATGAGCGCCTTGTCGACGAGGACGCTCGCGTCGGCGGCCGTCACGATGGCGGGGATCCCGGTCCGGGGGAGGACCACGAATCCCACGTCGGTCGGCCCGTCCGCGACCGACGAGTAGGCGAGGTCGACGCCCGCGTCCTCGAGGTAGCGGCGGATCCGGGCGCCGCGCTCGTCGCTCCCGAACACCGTCACGAAGGTGACGGGCACGCCGAGTCGCGCGGCGGCGACCGCCTGGTTCGTCGCCTTTCCCCCGTCGAGCGGCTCCTCGTAGCTCCAGCCGAGGACCGTCTCGCCCTCGGCGGGGACCCGCTCGACGCGCAGCAGGAGGCTCTGGCTGTGCGCGCCGACGACCACGATCCTGCGTGCGTCCGGTCGACTAGCCACGACCGTGGAAGGCCTTCGAGTCGATCCGGCGGACGAGCCGGCCGACCGCGGCGCGCGCGGCGAGGCTCGCCGCTCCCCGGAGCGCCGCGCGGACGCCCAGCGCGCCTATCACGACGGGGGGCGGCTCGGTGGACATCAGCGTGCGGAGCCGGGCGCGGAGCGCCTGGGGGAGGAGCGCGCCGGCCGTCGCGAGGCCGCCGCCCAGCACGACGAGCTCGGGGTCGGTCATGAGGATCGCGTTCGTGAGCGCGATCGACAGTGCTCCGAGCCCGACGTCGAGCGTCGAGCGGGCCGCCTCGTCGCCGTTCTCGGCGAGCTCGAACAGGTCGGCGGGACGGCTCGCGACCGTCCCGCCCATCTCGGTGTACCGGCGAAGGAGCGACACGCCGCTCGCGACGCGCTCGAGCGCGACGGGCTCCTCGGACCAGCATCCGACCATGAGCCCCATCTCGCCGGCCGCGCCGGTCACGCCGTGGACGACCTGCCCCTTGTGGAGCATGCCCGAGCCGATGCCCGCACCGAGCGACACGAAGAGCACGTCTCGACGTCCCGCTGCCGCTCCGAACCGGGCCTCTCCGAACACGCCGGCGTTCGCCTCGTTCTCGATGAGAAGCGGTGCGTCGAGCTTCTCGAGCCAGTCGGGGATCGAGCTCGCCGACCAGCCGGGCACGTTCGAGGTCATGGAGATCGTCTGCGTCTCCGGGTGGACGATCCCCGCGACGGCGACGCACGTCGCGAGGACCTCGCCCGCGAGGCGCTCGCGCATCGAGACGAGCGCGGACCCCATCGTCTCCTGGAGCTCGCCGGGGTTGGGGGGAGTCGGCACCTCGACCGAGTCGAGGAGGTGGCCGCGCAGGTCGGCGGCGCACACCCGGAGCTGGGACCCGCCGACGTCTGCCGCGAGCACGCCGCCGACCTGTGCGGGCACGTCCAGCAAGGTCGCCGGGCGCCCGCCCGTCGCCTCCACGGACCCGGTCTCGGTCACGAGCCCGTGCTCCGCGAGCACGGATATCGCGTCGCTGATCGTCGTGAGGCTCGTCCCGAGGGAGCGGCGGAGCTGCGACCGGGGCACCGGGCCGCTCTCGCAGAGCGCCGCGAACACGCGGCTGGGAGCCGATCTCGCGGCGGCGGTCTGTTCGCGCGGGTTGACGACCTCCGTCACGCGGGTTACGGTACCACATTATCCGACAGTCGTAGGAGGAAATCGGTGGAACGCTCAGAGTGGCTCAGGCTCCCCGCCGAGGAGCTCGTCGCGCGCGCGCCGTTCCCGCTCCGGATCGTGCCGTCCGCCGAGGCGCTCTACGACGACTTCGCGGGGGCCATGCACGACGAGATCGCGGCCGCCGCCGGAGCGGGGACGGAGCTGTCGGTCATCGTGCCGCTCGGGCCGCGCAACCACTTCCCGCGTCTCGCCGAGCGGATCAACGCCGAGCGGCTCTCGCTCGGGCACGTGACGTTCTTCGGGATGGACAACTGGCTCGACTGGCAGGGACGCCTCCTCCCGCTCGACGGACCGTCGAACCTCGAGGGGCTGTTCCACAGGATCTTCCTCGACCTCGTCGAGCCCGAGCTCCGCCCGGACCCCTCGAACGTCATCTTCCCGTCGCCCGACGACCTCGGTCGGCCCGCGCGGGAGATCGAGCGCCGGGGCGGGGTCGCGACCACCTACGGGGGGATCGGCTTCGAAGGGCACATCGCCTTCAACGACCCGCCCTCCTCGAGGCTCACGCGGGTGAGCCTCGAGGAGTTCCGCGCGAGCGACACCCGGGTCCTGTCCCTCGCTCCCGGGACGATCATCTCGACGGCGCACCGTTCCTTCGGCGGCGACGTCCTCTCCGTGCCGCCCATGGCCGTGACCCTCGGGATGCGCCAGCTCCTCGGTGCCTCGCGCATCCGCCTTTACCTCGAGGGCGGGCCCTGGAAGCAGACGATCCTGCGCGAGCTCGTGTTCAGCGAGCCCTCGGTCGACTATCCGGTGACCCTCGTGCGGGACCACCCCGACGTGGTCGTCGTCGTGGACGCCGAGTCCGCGCAGCCGCCGCTCGCGGCGCTGTGAGGGTGCCCGTGGCAGGCGTACCGGCCGCGGGCGCCGTCGCTGCTCGCGTGCGAGGGTCCGGGAAGGGGCCGGGCAGCAGGGCAGTCGCGGGGGCACGGAGGCACGAGGAGCGCTGCGTCGGCTCGCCGGGGACGTCCCGGGTGCCGGCGGGGAGCGGTTTGGTCAGCGAGTGGGCAGGAGGGCCGCGACTGTGCGGCGCCCCAGCCCTGTCAAGCAAATGGAGGGGAGCATGAGTCGGATCAGTCCAGCAGCGAAGAGGCGGCCGACGCCGTCGCGCAGAATGTCCATAGGGACGATGGTGGGTGCAGCGCTCGCGCTCGGGGTGGTCGTCCCCGCCGCGGCGTCGTCCGCGAGCGCGGCCGCGGGAGCGAAGAAGTCCCCGGTCCCGGTCATCGGCACGAACGCGTCCTTGACGATGACGGAGTGGAACTGGGACACGGTCGCGGACAGCCCGGACTCGGCGGCCATCCTTCCCGCCGTCATCAAGGGGTTCGAGAAGAAGTACCCGCACATCAAGGTCGTGAACACGTCGATGAGCCTCGGTGAGCAGACGGACAAGCTCCCGCTCGCGCTCGCGACGGCGTCGAGCGCTCCGACGGTGAGCCAGACGAACGAGGGCTTCGGCTCCATGGGTCGTCTCGTGACCGACAAGGAGCTGGTGTCGCTCAACGCGTACAGCAACTACTACCACTGGGCCCAGCGCGTCGGGAACCTGTCGCTCCAGATCAACTCCTTCACGCCTGACGGGGTGAACTTCGGGCAGGGCAACGTGTACGGGGTGCCGTGGTCCGGTGCCGTCGTCGGCGTGTTCTACAACAAGGCGATCCTCGCCGCGGCGGGCGCGAAGCCCCCGACGTCGTGGGCGACCTTCGTGAACGACCTCGCCCTCGTCCACAAGGCGGGCAAGACCGTGATGTCGTTCGCGGGCGGCCAGCCGACCGAGTACCAGCCCGAGCACGACCTCCAGTTCCTCCTCGACCACTACGTGTCGGCGAGCTCGCTCGACAACTGGATCTTCCACAAGGGATCCAACCCGACGATCGACACGAAGGCGGCGATCCAGGCGGCCCAGACGTACGTGAGCTGGGCGAAGGACGGATACCTCTCCCCCGGGTACCAGGGGACGGGCGTGACCCAGGCGCTGAACCTGTTCGACAACGGCAAGGCGGCCTTCTTCATCGAGGGGAACTGGCACATCGGAGCGGTCCAGAGCGCTCTCGGCAACAAGGCCGGCTTCTGGGTCCCGCCGACCGCGACCGGTGGCACCGGTGAGGGATGGTCGATCCCGGCCAAGACGGACAACGCGGCTGCTGCGGCGGCGTGGATCGACTGGACGGTTAGCCCGCAGGTCCAGGCGATGCAGCTGAAGGCCGGCAACATCCCCGTCACGAACGTGTCCGCGCAGGCTCTCGCCTCCGTTCCTGCGATGGCGCGGTCGGCGACGGTCGGCTGGAAGCAGGACGTGCAGAACCAGCAGCTCGTCCCGTTCATGGACTGGGCGGCTCCTCCGCTGCTCAACTCCATCGCGGCGGGCGTGAGCGAGCTCCTGGCCGGTCAGACGTCGCCGTCCGCGCTCATGGCCTCTCTCCAGAGCCAGTACACGACGTGGGCGTCCTCCCACTACAAGAAGTAGCAGCCAAGCCGTAGGTGCGGGGGGAAGACCCGCCCGGCTGTCCGTCGTCGGACCAGCCGGGCGGGTCTCCTTGCCCGAGGGCGCCGCGGTCCGTGTCGTCGGGCGGTCGGCGCGGTGGGTTCTTGTCGAGAGGTCCCGCGCCGCGCGCGCCGGGCGGGGAAGGAGGCTCGTGTCCGCACGAACGGCCGGCGAGGTGTCCGAGCGCGTGGTCCGGTCGCTCCGGGTCGCGGTCTACCCCGACAGGAGGGCGGCGGGAGCGGCGGCCGGCGAGCACGCGGCAGCGGTCATCCGCCGGGCCCTCGAGCGGGAGGGGCGGGCGCGGATCGTGCTCGCGGCCGCCCAGTCCCAGCGCGAGATGCTCGCGGTCCTGGGATCGGCACCCGGCGTCGACTGGGACCGGGTCACGACGTTCCAGATGGACGAGTACGCCGCGTTGCCTCCTGGGGTCATGAGCCTCGCCGAGTTCCTCGACCGCGAGCTGTTCGAGGCGGTCCGGCCGGGGACGGTCAACCGGATCGAGCCGGGCGACGAACCGGAGGACGAGTGCAGGCGCTACGAGGGGCTGCTCCGCTCGCAGCGGATCGACCTCGTATGTCTCGGGATAGGCGAGAGCGGGCACCTCGCGTACAACGACCCACCCGCGGCGCGCTTCTCGGACAGCCGATGGGTCCGTCCCGTGACGATCAGCGAGGTGTCCCGGCGACAGGCGGTCAACGACGGCCACTTCCCGTCGCTCGGCGACGTCCCCGCGCACGCGGTCACGCTCACGATCCCGGCGCTCCTCTCGGCGTGCACGGTCGTCGGCGTGGTTCCCGGCGGGCGTCGCCACGAGGCGCTTCGAGCGGCCCTCGACGGCCCGGTCGACGAGTCGTGCCCGGCGTCGGCGTTGCGGACGCACCGCGACTCCACGCTGTACGTGGACACCGACGCCTTCGAGGGGGTCGCGGCGGGGTAGACGTGAGAGGGGAGCCGTGGGGCGCGCCGCGGCGACCGGTGGTCTCCCGGCGGGGTCCGGCTCGTCGCCGCGTAGGCGGGATCTCGCAGCCGCCCGAGCACCCGCGGGGACGCGGCCGGCGGAGGCGTCGGGCCGCATGTCGGGATAGGGTCGGGCCCGTGCGCTCTCGTGGGCTCGACGGCCGCGCGCCGTGCGCGTGGTTCGCAGGTACGTGACGCGACGAAGGAGATGGAAGTGGAATACCGTCAGCTGGGAAGCAGTGGGCTCCGCGTGTCGGCCCTCGCGCTGGGCACGATGACCTTCGGAGGGAGCGGGGACTTCGCCGTGGTCGGGAGCACCGACGTCGCGGAGGCCGGGCGCATCGTCGACCGTGCGCTCGACGCCGGAGTGAACCTGATCGACACCGCGGACATCTACTCGAACGGGCGGTCCGAGGAGATCCTCGGCGAGGTCCTCCGGGGCCGGAGGGACCGGGTCGTGCTCGCGACGAAGGCGCGCTTCGCTCTCGCGGACGGGCCGAACGACGCCGGGCTCTCGCGCCGGTACCTGATCCACGCGTGCGAGGCGAGCCTCCGTCGTCTCGGCACCGACTACATCGACCTCTACCAGGTCCACCAGCGCGACGGGCACACCCCGATGGAAGAGACGCTCGACACGCTCGACACGCTCGTCCACCAGGGCAAGGTTCGCTACATCGGCTGCTCCAACCACTCCGCCTGGCACGTGATGAAGGCGCTCGGCGTATCGGAGCGCCGCGGGTTCTCCCGGTACGTGAGCCAGCAGGTCTACTACTCCCTCCTCGACCGCGACATCGAGTACGAGCTCGTCCCGCTCTCGATCGACGAGGGGCTGGGGATCCTCGTGTGGAGCCCGCTCGCGGGAGGTCTGCTCTCGGGCAAGTTCCGCAGGAACGCGGCGGGCCCGGAGGGGGCGCGACAGACGCGCTACGACGAGTGGCGCGAGCCCCCGATCCACGACGAGGATCGCATGTACGACATCATCGAGGCGATCGTCGACGTCGCGACGGCGAACGGTCGCTCCCCGGCCCAGGTCGCGCTCGCGTACCTTCTCGGCAAGCCCGCGGTGAGCTCCGTGATCTTCGGGGCGCGAACCGAGGAGCAGCTCGCGGACAACCTCGGCGCCGCGCAGTGGACTCTCGGCGCGGACGAGCGCGCGCGCCTGGACGCGCTGAGCCGGCCTCGGCTGCTGTACCCGTACTGGCACCAGGCGGACAGCGCGGCGGATCGGCTGAGCCGGGGCGACCACAGCCTGGTCGACAACTACCGCTGAGGGCGGGGCGAGGCGGGGCGGCGCCCCGCCTCCTCCCGACCGGGACGACGGCCGGCCGCGCACGGGCGCGGCCGGCGTGCACCTTCACCCAGAGGAGGTCGTGATGACGAGGATCGAGGGACGGACGACGGACGCGCCGCCGCCCGCGGCGGCGTACTCCCAGTCGGTGAGGATCGGGTCCCTTGTCTCGGTCGCCGGGCAGGTCGGGTTCGTCCCGGGCACGGGCGAGCTGATCTCCGACGACGTGGGAGACCAGCTCGCGCAGAGCTTCCGGAACGTCGAGGCGGCGCTCGCCGCGTCGGGCGCGGGGCTCGACGACGTGATCCGGGTCGAGGTGTACCTCTCGCGCCTGGGCGACTTCGCCGCGATGAACGCCCGCTACGCGGAGGTGTTCGCTCCGCCCTACCCGACCCGGACGACGGTGGGGGTGGAGCTCCCGGCCGGCGTCAAGGTCGAGGTGACGGTCCTCGCCGTGACCGACGCGTCCTGACGGCAGGAGGGAAGGTGACTGTGCCCACGGGCTTCTGGCGACCGCTATTCGAGGGGCAGGTCGTATGCGTGAGCGGCGGTGCCGCCGGGATCGGGGGCGCCGTCAGCCGGCTCTTCGCCGAAGCGGGTGCGACGGTGGTCATCGCGGACGTCGACGCGGCCTCCGCGTCGACGCTCGCCTCGGAGCTCCGGGCAGGGGGCGGCCGAGTCGAGCACGCGACCTGCGACGTCGCGGACGAGTCGGACGTCGAGCAGGTCGTCGACTCGGTCGTCTCGCGGCACGGGCGCCTCGACGTCGTGCACCTGAACGCGGCCGTCGAGTGGACCAAGGACGTCCGCGGCACGACGCTCGCAGAGTGGGAGCGCGTGCTCGCGGTGAACCTCACGGGGATGTTCCTCCTCGGGCGCGCCGCGCTCCGCGTCATGTGCGAGCGGCGCGCGGGTTCCCTCGTGGTCACGTCCTCGCCTCACGCGCTGGCGACCGTCCCCGACGCGTGCGCGTACGCGGCCTCCAAGGGAGGCGACCAGGCGCTCATGCGCGCCTTCGCGCTCGAGGGCGCTCCGTTCGGGGTGCGCGCGAACGCGGTCATGCCGGGGACGATCGACACCCCGATGGTGCAGCGCGAGGCGCAGGCCGCTCGCTCGCCCGCGGAGCAGCTCGAGAGGATGGCCGCCTGCCACCCCCTCGGACGGATGGGCAGGCCCGACGAGGTCGCGCAGGCCGTGGCGTTCCTCGCCTCCCCGCTCGCGTCGTTCGTGACCGGCTCGACGCTCTCGGTCGACGGTGGCCTCATGTCGGTCCTCCCCTCGGGTCCGGCGCTCCCCTACAACGCGTGACGCGATCGCGCCCGGTCGTCCCGGCGCGTCGCGGGTCCGCCGTCTCCCGGTGCGAGCGCTCGGACCGGTGACGAGCGGACGGAGCCGCGACCCGGACGCACCCTCGGTGCTCGCCGGCGACGTCGCCCTCCCGGCGCTCGTCCTCCACGAGAGCGCGCTCGAGAGCAACCTCGCCGTGATGGCCGCGTACGCGCGCGCGCACCACGTCGCGCTCGCCCCACACGGCAAGACGACGCTCGCTCCCGAGATCTTCCGACGTCAGCTCGCGCATGGGGCGTGGGGGATCACGACTGCGAGCGTGCGTCAGGCCGAGGTCGCCTTCGGCGCTGGCGCCCGCCGGGTGATCGTCGCGAACGAGGTCGTCACGGCCGTGGACGTGCGCGACGCGGTCGATCTCCTCGAGGCTCCCGGGCGCGAGCTGTACGTGCTCGTCGACTCGGTCGCGGGCGTCGAGATCGTGGAGGACGCGCTCGACGGGCGCTCGGGAGCGGAGCGGCTCGGAGCGCTCGTCGAGCTCGGGGTGCCGGGTCGCCGGAGCGGGGCACGCGGCCTCGAGGCGGCGCTCGCCGTCGCCCGTGCGGTCGCGCGCTCGCCGCACCTCCGGCTCTCGGGGGTCGAGGGCTACGAGGGCGTCGTCGCCGCGTCACGTGCGCCCGGTGCGCTCGCGGCCGTCGACGCGTACCTCTCCGAGCTCGGGAGCCTCGCCGTCGCGCTCCACGCGGAGCGGCTCGCGGGCACGCGCCGCCTCGTCGTGTCGGCCGGCGGGAGCAAGTACTTCGACCGTGCCGCCTCCGTGCTCGGGGCGGTCGTCGCCCGGATCGGTCCCGGAGCGACCGTCGTCCTGCGACCGGGGAGCTACGTCACCCACGACCACGGGCTCTACGAGGAGCTCTCGCCGCTGTCGGGACCGTCGGACGGTCGGCACCTGCGCGCCGCGTTGGAGCTGTGGGCGGCCGTGCTGTCCGTTCCCGAGCCCGGCCTCGCGATCGTCGGGCTCGGCAAGCGTGACGCGTCCTACGACGTCGGCCTGCCCGTCGTGCTGCGGCGCGTCCCACGCGGCTCGGTCGTCCCCGAGCCGTTCGCGGCGGAGGTCACGGGGCTCGACGACCAGCACTGCTACCTCCGCGTCGACCCGCTCGTCCCGGTCTCGGTCGGGGACCGTGTGGGGTTCGGGCTGTCGCACCCGTGCACCGCTCTCGACAAGTGGCGCCACGTGCTCCTCGTGGACGACCGGGGGACCGTCACGGGACAGGTGGAGACCGCCTTCCACTGACCGGAGCGTCTCCGCGGGAGCTCCGGATCACGACGGCGGGAGGGAGGGGCCCGGCACGTCCCGAGGACGGTCCTCGCCGACCGCACGCGCCCCCTCGTCGAGGAACCGGCGGACCTGTCGGAACGCCTCGTCCTGCATCGCGCGGTCGAAGCGGTGGCCGCCGTCGTAGAGCTGCCCGACGTAGGAGCCCGGGCGCCCGAGAGACTCGTACCGGTCGGTGATCAGTCGGTGCGCGGCGAGCATCCCCTCCCTCGGGAACAGCGCGTCGTCGAGCGCGTACTGGACGAGCAACGGGGCGGGCGCCCGAAGGAGGACCACGTCGGGCCAGTCCCGCTCCGGTGCGAGGTACGGAGGGAAGAGCATCCACGTGTGGGTCGCGACGTGCTGCTCGACCATCGGGCGGTAGGTGGACATCATCCCGACGACCACCACGACGTCGACCCCCGGAGAGCTCGCCGAGAGCAGAGCCGCACGGGCACCCCCTCCCGAGCAGCCGATCGCGACGACGGGGCCTCGGGCCCAGTCCGTTCGAGAGCGCAGGTAGCCGAGCGCGATCCCGTCCTCGTAGGCGACCACCTCCGCGAGGCTCGTCCCGAGGACCCGGCACAGGCGCTCGAGGACGTCCTCGTGCAGCGCCGCGACCCGCTCGTAGGAGGTCGCCTCGTCGGGCGCACCCGCGCCGTCGCGGGTGGTGGTCGCCTCCACGCACGGCCGGACCCACGAGAGGTGGGAGGCCGAGCCGAGCGCCTCGTCGATGGCCTCCCGGTCGAAGCGGCGGCTGCCCCACGAGAAGACGTCCGGGACGAGGACGGCGAACCCCTCTCGCGCGAGCGCGTTCGCGAAGGCGCGGTCCCCGTAGCCGGCCCGGACCGGGCCGAGGCCCGGCGCGGTGCCGTCCGGGCCGTCCGCGATCTTCTCCTTCCCGACGAACTTCACGTCGTCGTGACCGTGCAGAGCGAGAGCTCCGGGCAGAGGACCCTCCGCTCCGGCCGGGCGGAGGAGCCAGGCCCGTGTCCTCGGGCCGAAACCGACGGACCAGGAGACCTCTTCTCCGTCCACCCCGTCGCGCGTCCAGGCCCGCTCGACCCGGGGCTCGACCGGGCGGTCCGCGGGCGGGACGCTCGTGGGCCGGTGACGAGGGACGCCGCCCGCCGGGCCGCGCCCGGGCGATCGCAGCCGCGCTCGCGCGAGCGCGAAGCCCGGCCAGTCGGCGTAGGAGCCGAGTTGATCCGCCAACGCGCCCGTGTCCTTTCCGTCGGACCGGTGGGCCGCCGCGGCACCCGCCGCGGGCGGTCGGCCCGACGCCGTCGCGGCCCGCACGACGATACCGGACGTGTCCCGGAGGTCTCGGAGAGCGGGCATCCGCTCGCCCGTGTCGCGGCGCGCCGGAGCCGTCCGCACGCCGCCCGACAGAGCCGCGCCGGCGCAGTTGCACCCGGCACCCGGCTCCTGGCAAGGTGGCCGCGTGGGACGGCCCGACCGGCGAAGGGCCGTCGACGCGCTCGTGTTCGACTTCGACGGCGTCATCCTCGACACCGAGAGCGCCATACACGACACCTGGCACGACCTCTACGAGGACTTCGGGACCTCGTTCACGCGTGACGAGTGGCTGACCACGGTCGGCACGCACGGCGGCTTCGAGCCCTTCGGGTCGCTCGTCGAGCGCGCCGGCTCCCGGCTCCCGCCGGAGCCCGAGCTGAGGCGCCGCGTCGAGGAGGAGCTCCTGCCCCGGCTGCACCGGCTCGAGCCGATGCGGGGCGTCCGAGCCTGGCTCGACGCCGCGCGCAGGATCGGCCTCGCCGTCGCCGTCGCCTCGAGCTCCCCGGCGGAGTGGATCGAGGCACACCTCGCCCGAGTCGGGTTGCGGGAGGAGTTCGCGTGGGTGTCCAGCCGGAGCGACCGGCTCGCGGCGAAGCCCGCACCGGACGTGTACCTCGACGCGTGCCGCGTGCTGGGTGTCGCGACGCCTCGGGCCCTCGCGGTCGAGGACTCCCTCCCGGGGCTCGCGGCGGCGCGGGCGGCCGGGCTTCGCTGCGTCGTCGTCCCGAGCCCGGTGACCGCGGGATGCGACTTCGGCGACGCGGACCTCGTGCTCGGCTCGCTCGGCGACGTCGACCTCGAGACCGTGGTCGACCGGCTCGGCGCGCCGTAGCCGGCCGCCCGCGGGCCCCGACGGCGAGCAGCCGAGATCGGGCGGAGCGATGCGACCGTCAGCTGCGCGAGCGGATCCTCCGGGGTGCGCGCGCCTCGATCCAGCCGGAGAGGGCGTCCGGGGGCATCGGACGGGCGAGCGCGTAGCCCTGCCCGTACTCGACGCCCAGGTCGCGGATGGCGTCGACCTCGGAGTCGGTCTCGACCCCCTCCGCGACGACGCTCGCTCCGGTCTCCCGGGCGAACGTGACGACCGCGGTCACGAGGCTGCGCCGGACGGGGTCCGCGTCGACGCCCCGGACGATCTCGATGTCGAGCTTGATGATGTCGGGCGCGAGCTTCACGATGTGGGCGAAGCTCGAGTATCCGGCGCCGGTGTCGTCGATCGCGATCCGCGCGCCACGGTCGCGGAGGGAGCCGACGACGCGCCGGAGCTCCGGGTAGTCGTCGATCTCGACGTGCTCGGTGAGCTCGAGGACGACGGGCCGGGGCGCGACGAGATCGAGGAGCTCGGCCAGCTCCGCGCACGCGAGGGCGTCTGCGTCGACGTTGAGCGCGAGGAAGGCGTCGGACGGGAGCACCGAGGACGCGTCGAGCGCGCACCGTATGGCCTCGAGCTGGAGCTCCGGGCCGAGCCCGGCCCGCCTCGCCTCGCTGAACCAGGCGTCGGGGGGTCGGACGGGCTCGACGGCGAATCGGGCGAGCGCCTCGGCGCCGGCGAGCCTCCCGCTGCCGAGGTGGACGATCGGCTGGAGGACGGCGGTGACCACGTGGTCGCGCAGGGCCGACGCGACGCGCTCCCCGCACTCCCGGTCGCCCGCCGACCCGGGGTCGACCACGTTCGCGACGAAGGTCGACATGGTCTGGTCGTCGATCCACGCGCCGCTCCCCGGGGCGTCGACGGTGAACAGGTCCTCCGCCGCCTCGGCCAGCTCTCGCGCGTTCGTGATCGAGGTCGTGACGAACCGGGCGAGCCGGGCGAGGACCGTCACGTCCGGCGTTCCGAAGGCGTGCGGCCGGGTGGAGCTGACCTTGAGCACGCCGACGGGCTCGTCCCGGCGTCGGAGCGGGACGCAGACCATGGACGTGCTTCCCACCCTCCGGCACGCGTCCCGGTCGACCCGAGGGTCGAGCTCGCTGTCGTCGCACCACTCGGTCGTCCCCGAGCGCACCGCGAGCCCGGAGAGGCTCGAGGAGAGGTCGAGCCGGGTGCCCACGTGCTCGGCGAGCGAACCGGCGGCACACACGTAGCGCAGCTGCCCGTCGACGAGGAGCTCGATCGCCGCGCCCTCGGCGCGCGGGACGGCGGCGACCGCCTGCTCGACGATCCTTTGCATCACGAGCCCCGGGTCGTACGCGGCGCGCACGACCGAGCGGTCTCCGACCTCGTCGTGCACGGGCACCTCCCTGGTGGCCCCTCGGACGATCGTGCCGACGCTCCCATGGGTCCAACGGACGACCTCGTCCTCGAGTTGAGCCGCCCGGTGGCGCCGGACGAGGCGCTCGTACGTGCCGTCGCGGCGCGCCCCGGCGAGGTCGAGGCGTTCGGGTCGGTCCCGACCGAGGACGGGGAGCTCGGGGCGACGGTGCTCGTGCACCCCGGCACCCACGGGCTCGGGATCGGCGTGCTCGACGAGCACTGCCTGGGGAACGCGGTCGCGAGCCCCGTGGAGACGGCCGTGGCGGGGGCGCACCTCGCGACGTCCGGCGCGCGAGCCGCGCCCGGTCGCGGACGGGATCCCGGTGGTCAGCCGCCGAACGCGGCGAGCCACTCCTCGGGGGCGCGTGGCTCGAGGAGCGGGTTCACCTCGCGCACGACGCGAAGCGGCGCCGAGCGGGCGTGGGAGTACGCGTGGCCGGGGAGGACGACCGTGTCGTCGGGAAGGGAGGCGATCCGGTGGACGACGCTGTCGTAGAGGGCCGACGCGTCCCCCCCGGGGAGGTCCGTGCGGCCGCACCCTTCGAGGAACAACGTGTCGCCGGTGAGCAGCCGGCCGTCGACGAGCACGCACTGGCTGCCCGGCGTGTGACCGGGGGTGTGGAGCAGGGTCACGGACAGGTCACCGAGCTCGAGCCGGTCGCCGGCGGCGTGGAGCACGAGGGAGGCGTTCCCGACGCCCGTTCCCGCGGTCACCCAGTCGGCCTCCTCGGACTGGACGTGGACGGGGACGTCCGCGTGCTCGAGGAGGTCGGCGACCCCCGCGATCGAGGCGCCGCCGAGCGTTCCCCCCGCGTGGTCGGCGTGGTAGTGCGTGAGGAGCGCCCCCGCGAGGTGCATGCCGTCCTGCTCGAGGAGCGCGACGAGCTCTCCCGGAGAGTACGTGGGGTCGACGAGCACGGCATCGCCCGTCTCGCGGTCCCCGATCGCGTAGGCGAAGTTGACCATCTGGCGCGCGAGGGCGTCTCCCCTCGCGTAGTCCCGTCCGGCGAGGAGCTGGCGGAGGTAGAGGCGCGGCGCGCCCGTCGCCCGCGTGTCGGTCACCGCGCCGAGTCACCTCCGGCGGCGCCGACGTGCACACCCGAGCGCCAGGACGACAGGTCCTTCAGCCGCGGGTCGTTGGAGAACACCTCGACGAGCTCCGTCCGCAGCCCGAGCCGGCGCTGGACGCGCTCGACCGCGAGCTCCTGGTCCCAGAGGACGAGCGTCACGACCACGCCGCGCTCGCCCGCTCGGGCGGTCCGACCAGATCGGTGGAGGTAGGCCTTGTGGTCCTCCGGAGGGTCGTAGTGGACGACGACGTCGATCCCGTCGATGTCGAGCCCACGCGCGGCGACGTCGGTCGCGACGAGCGCCTTCAGCCTCCCGGACGAGAAGTCCGCGAGGCCGCGCTCGCGCAGCCCCTGGCGCAGGTCCCCGTGGATCGCCGCTGCCGCGACGCCGTTGTCCCGGAGATCCGCGACGAGGCGGTCGACGCCCCGCTTGGTCCGCACGAACACGATCGTCTTCTCCGCGCCGGCCGCTATCGCCGCGGCGACCTTCGCCTTGTCGAGCTGGTGGACCTTCACGAACACGTGCTCCATCTCGTCCACGGTCACCTGGCGCGACTGGATCTCGTGGAACACCGGGTCGCGCAGGTAGCGACGGACGAGCTGGTCGACCGCGGAGTCGAGGGTCGCGGAGAAGAGGAGGGTCTGGCGCTCGGCGGTCATGTGACGGAGCAGCCACTCGACCTGGGGCATGAACCCCATGTCGGCCATGCGGTCCGCCTCGTCCACGACGAGCGTCGTGATGCAGGAGAGGTCGACCGCCTTCCGGTCCGCGAGGTCGATGAGGCGGCCCGGTGTCGCGACCACGACGTCGAGGCCACGGGCGAGCCGGCGGACTTGGCGGTCGAGGTCGGCGCCGCCGTAGACGGCTCCGACTCGCCGGTCGATCGCCTTCGCGAGCGGCACGAGAACCTCGGTGACCTGGACCGCGAGCTCGCGGGTCGGGACGAGCACGAGCGACAGCGGCTGGCTCGGCCCGGCACGGGGCGTCCGCATGAGCATCGGGAGGCCGAACGCGAGGGTCTTCCCCGAACCGGTCTTCGCCTTCCCGCAGACGTCTCGCCCGGCCACCGCGTCGGGGATCGTGAGCGCCTGGACGGGGAACGGGGACTCGATGCCCGCAGCCGCGAGGGCGTCGACGAGGGCGGCGTCGACGCCGAGGGCGGCGAACGAAGGAGCAGCGGTCACCCCACGATTGTGCCACCTCCGCGAGGAGCGGCCGTCCCGGGACCCGGCGCCGGGCCCCGGGACGGCCGCTTTGCGGACGCCGGGCTCCGCTCGGTTGCCCGTGTGTAATGTCGCACCTGCCTCCGTCTGGCGGTCGAGGGGCGTGGGGGCGAGGAGGATCGATGTCGAAGCTTGCACCTGGCGAGCCGGCTCCCGGCTTCAGCCTCCCCGACCAGGACGACGTCGTCGTCGCGCTCGACGACTTCGCGGGGCGGCGCGTCGTCGTCTACTTCTACCCCGCCGACGACACTCCGGGCTGCACGAAGGAGGCGTGTCAGTTCAACGACCGTCTCGAGGAGTTCGCGGGGGCCGGCACCGAGGTGCTCGGGATCTCGCCGGACGGGGCGCAGTCGCACCGGCGGTTCCGCGAGCGCTACGGGCTCTCGGTCCGGCTGCTGAGCGACCTCGACCGATCGGTCATGGAGCGGTACGGGGCCTGGGGCGAGAAGACGCTGTACGGGAGGACGTCGGTCGGCGTGATCCGCTCGACGTTCCTCGTCGGTCCGGACGGGAACGTGGAGCAGGCCTGGTACAACGTGCGAGCGGACGGCCACGCGGCCAAGGTGCTCGACCTCGTGAGGAGCTGAGCGCGATGCCACCCGAGAAGCCGCAGTGGGCGGAGCTGTACCGCGAGGTCGTGACCTCCGGGGCGTGCACGGGGTGCGCGGCGTGCGTCGTCGCGTGCCCGCACGACGTGCTCGGATACGACTCGGACGGCCGCTACAAGCCCTTCCACGTCGAGGAGGACGGCGGGGCCGAGGACTGCACGCACGGTGTCCGGGGATGCACCTTGTGCACGCGCGCCTGCCCGCGCTTTCGTTCCTGGGAGGCGGAGATCGACTCCCACCTGTTCGGGCGCGAGCGGGCCCCCGAGGAGGCGTACGGGATCGCGAGGAGGGTCGTGCTCGCACGAGCGACCGACCCGGACCTGCTCGCAGCGGGTCAGGACGGCGGGCTCGTGTCCGCGCTCCTCGCGTACGCGCTCGAGCACGACGTCGTGGACGCCGCGCTCGTCTCCTACCTCGAGGGGGACGGGACGAGCTGGAAGGCGGTCCCCGGGGTCGCGCGCACGCGAGCCGAGGTCGTCGCGGCGGCGGGCTCCCGGTACACGTACTCGGCGAACACGCTCGCGTTCGCGGAGGCGACGGCGGCGGGGTCGGAGCGCGTCGCGCTCGTCGGCATGGGATGCCAGGCGTCCGCTCCCGGAGCGATGGCCGCGCGCAAGGCGGGCAAGGTCGCACGGCGCTTCCAGCTGACCATCGGGCTGCTCTGCTCGAAGTCCTTCGACGACGCGATCTTCCCCGAGCTCTTCGAGGCACGGTACGGGCTGCGTCGCGAGGACATCGTGAAGATGAACATCAAGGGCGTCTTCCAGGTGTGGACCCGCGACGGCTCCTACCACGAGGTCCCGCTCAAGGAGGCGCACGCGTGGACGCGTGAGGGGTGCGCGCAGTGCCCGGACTTCGCGGCCGAGCACGCGGACATCTCGACCGGCGGGATCGGGGCCTTCGGGGACTGGACCCTCACGATCGTGCGGACCTCGCGCGGCGAGGAGCTCCTCGACGCGATGGAGCGGGACGGCGTCGTCGAGGTGCGGCCCGTGGAGGACGACCCGGGGGTCGTCCCGCTCCTCGAGAAGCTCTCACGCGTGAGCCGCCGTCGCGACCCCGGAGCGGTGGCGGCGGCCCCGGCCTGAGGCCGCTCGGGTCGGTCCGGCGCTCGCGCG